>JBBDQT010000179.1:0-21641 GCA_040905815.1 Acidimicrobiales bacterium | reverse complement strand
GGCCCTCGTGGTGCTCCACCGGGCTCGTGCTGGGCAGCGCGTCCACGTCGGCCTGAGGCTGCTCCCAGCTGAACGGGCGTGGCGGCGGCTCGGTGGACCACACCCCAAAGGAGTGCTTCGTGAGGTAGCCGCCGTTGGCGGTGATCAGGCCGCGGCTGCCGGGGTCGTCGCGCAGGACGCCGGCCATCGTCGCGATAGCGTGCATGACGTAGCCGTTGAGCGGCGCGCCGGCGAAGGACAGGCCGCCCGTCACCGTGAGCTGGCGATCGAGGCCGAGGCCGAGCTCGGCGGCGGCGACCTCGACCGCCGACGGGAAGCAGGAGTAGAGGTCGACGTGGGCGAGCTCGTCGACCCCCACGCCGGCGAGCGCCAGGGCCCGGCGGCCGGCGACGCGCATGGCGGGGGAAGAGTGCAGGTCGGCACGCGCCGAGACAGCGGCGTGGTCGTGGGCGTCGGTGCCCGACCACGGGAAGATCCACTGCTCATCGGGCACCCCGGCACGACGGGCCGCCTCGACCGAGCAGAGGATGACCGCCGCGCCCTGGTCGACGGTGTTGTTCGTGTTCATGACCTTCGTGTACGGGAAGCCGACCATCCGGTTGCCCTCCGACGGCGTGGCGACCTGCTCGGGGGTGAGGGCCTCCCGGCTCCACGCGCAGGGGTTGTGGGCGGCGACCTCGCTGAACCTCGACCACAGCTCGCTGATCAGCGCCACGTGATCCGTCACCGACCTGCCGGCGGCTGCCCGGACCGCACACTCGAAGACCGGGTACAGCTGCACCGGCAGGAAGATGCCCTTCGACGTCTCCGCCAGGTGGTTCAGCGGCACCTCGTCGCCGAGGACCTCCGCCGGCGCGGTGCCCTTCGGTTGAACCGTCCACGGCGGCCTCTCGTCGGCCTTGCGGTATGCGGCACGGGTCCGGGACGCCTCCGCGGCGGTGAGCAGGACGACGTCGAGACGGCCTTCCTGGATGGCGGTGGCGGCGCCGTTCACGAGTGACTGCGGCGCGTTGCCGCCCATGGGCGACACGGCGGTGTGCGCGGTCCGCGCGCCGACGAGGCCGGCGACGAGGGCGCCGGGGTCGGCGTATCGCCATGAGATCAGGTGCACCACCTGCACCGACTGGACCCGGGCGAGGAGGCCGGCCGCGCCGGCGTCGGCGGCGGCCCGGCGAGCCGCCTCCGCCATGAGCGCCACTGGCTCGAGGGCGCCCTCCGGCGCCTCTCGCTGGACCACCTGACCGGCGCCGACGAGGACCGGGGTTCGGGGGTCGAGCGCCATGCCCAGACGGTACTTGACCGTCCGGTCAAGAGGGCCGACCAGCACGTGAGCGGGGCCACGTCCGCAGTGGCGGGCGCCGTCACTAGCATCGGCCCCATGCGCATCGCCATCGGGGCCGACCACGCCGGGCTCAAGCTCAAGACCGAGCTCATGCAGTTCCTCGTCGAGGGGGGTCACGAGATCGACGACCTCGGCACGACCAACGACGAGTCGGTCGACTACCCGGACTTCGGGGCGGCCGTCGGCCGGGCCGTCGCCGACGGCAGCGCCGAGGTGGGGGTGTGCGTCTGCGGCACCGGGATCGGCATCTCGATCGCCGCCAACAAGGTCCCCGGCGTCCGGGCGGCAGTGGTGCACGACGTCACGTCGGCGCGCATGGCGAAGGAGCACAACGACGCCAACGTGGTGTGCCTCGGCGCCCGCCTCGTGGGCTCACAGGTCGCGCTGGAGGCGCTCGACACGTTCCTCTCCTCCACCTGGGAAGCCGGTCGCCACGCACGGCGGGTCAACAAGATCACCGAGCTCGAGCGCGATGCGGCCCAGGGCCAGGAGCAGCCGCTGTGACGGGCGACGCCTCGCAGGTCCTGGCGACGACCGATCCCGAGGTCGAGGGGCTCATCGGTCGCGAGCTCGAGCGCCAGAACACCGGGCTCCAGCTCATCGCCTCGGAGAACTTCACGTCCCGGGCGGTCATGGAGGCCGTCGGGTCGGTCCTCACCAACAAGTACTCGGAGGGCTATCCCGGCAAGCGCTACTACGGCGGCAACATGGTGGTCGACGAGGTGGAGGACCTCGCCCGGGAGCGGGTCAAGGCACTGTTCGGCGCCGAGCACGCCAACGTCCAGCCGCACTCCGGGGCCAACGCCAACGCCGCCGCCTACCTCGCGCTCCTCGAGCCGGGCGACACGGTGATGGGCCTGCGCCTCGACCAAGGCGGCCACATCACCCACGGCCTCCCCGTGAGCCAGGCGGGCCAGTTCTACGAATGGGTGTCGTACGGCGTCGACAGCGACACCGAGCAGATCGACCTGGGGCTGCTCGCCTCGCTCGCCGAGCAGCACCGGCCCAAGCTCATCGTCGCCGGCGCCACCGCCTACCCCCGGATCATCGACCCGCAGCCGTTCCGGGAGGTCGCCGACTCCGTCGGGGCCAAGCTCATGTTCGACATGGCGCACGTCGCCGGGCTCGTCGCCGGGGGCGTGCACCCCTCGCCGGTCGGCATCGCCGACGTCGTCACGTTCACGACACACAAGACGCTGCGCGGACCCCGGGGCGGTTGCATCATCTCGACCGAGGAGCTGGCGCCCGCCATCGACCGGGCCATCTTCCCCGGCACCCAGGGCGGACCGCTCGAGCACGTCATCGCGGGCAAGGCCGTGGCGTTCCTCGAGGCGTCGCAGCCGTCGTTCGCGGCGTACGCCCGCCAGATCGTCGCCAACGCCGCCGCGTTCGCGACCGCGCTCGAGGCGGAGGGGTTCCGCATGTCGTCGGGCGGCACCGACAACCACCTCGTGCTCGTCGACCTCCGCACGTTCGACGAGGAGCTCACCGGCAAGGCCGCCCAGCTCGCCGGCGACGCGGCAGGCATCACCCTCAACAAGAACCAGATCCCGAACGACCCTCGGTCCGCCTTCGTCACGAGCGGCGTGCGGCTCGGCACGCCGGCCGTGACGACCGCGGGCATGACCGAGGCGGAGATGCCCGAGATCGCCCGGCTCCTCGCCTGGGCGCTGCGCCACCGCGATGACGACGCCGAGCTGGCCGCCGTGCGCGCCGAGGTCGCGACGCTCTGCTCGAAGTTCACGCCCTACGCCTGAGCGTGTCCCGCCCCGAGGTGCGGCTCGTCGCCGTCTGCACCGCCAACCAGTGCCGGTCACCGATGGCGGAGGTGCTGCTCCAGCGGGCCCTGCGGGAGCGGGGGATCCCCGCGACCGTCACGTCGGCGGGCGCGATGCGCGGTGACGTCCCCGCGTCGGAGGGCTCGGTGGAGGCGATGGCGAGGCGCGGCCTCGACCTCGGCGCTCACCGGAGCCACCAGCTGACCGCCGATGACCTCGCCGGCGCCGACCTCGTCCTCTGCATGGCGCGGCGCCACAGCCGTGAGGCGGTCGTGCTGCACCCGCCTGCGTGGCCACGCACGTTCACGCTCAAGGAGCTCGTCCGCCGGGGCGAGGCCCTCGGCCCGCGACGGGCCGGTCAGCCCCTCGACACCTGGCTCGCCGAGGTGGGCGAGGGTCGGACGAGGAGCGCCCTGCTCGCCGATGACCCTCTCGACGACGTCGCCGACCCGATCGGCGGTCCCGACTCCGCCTACGAGGCCACGGCGGTGCTCCTCGAGGACCTCGTCACCCGCACCGTGGCTCTCACCTTCCCGGTCCCCGAGGACACCGAGACAGCTGCCTCCTGAGCGCCGCACCGAGGCGCTGCACCCGGCTCGGGCGCGGCCTGCGAGCATGGGTGCGTGTCCGGCTACCTCATCGTGCTCGCGGTGGCCGCCGGCACCACCCTCGTCCTCACCCCCGCCGTCGGGTTCCTCGCACGCAAGGTCGGTGCGGTCGTCCAGCCGGACGAACGGCGGGTGCACCTGCGGCCGACCGTCACGCTCGGCGGCCTGGCCATGTACCTCGGGGTGCTCGCCGGCTTCGCCGTCGCGTCACGCCTCGAGCAGTTCGACGAGATCTTCAACGGCCGGTCCGAACCGATCGGCGTGCTCCTCGGCGCCACCATCATCTTCGGCGTCGGGGTGATCGACGACCTGCGGGAGGTGTCACCCCCGGCGAAGCTCGCCGGGCAGGTGCTCGCCGGCAGCGTGCTCTCGTTCTTCGGCGTGACGATGCTCTTCTTCCGGGTGCCCTTCGGCGAGATCTGGTCCGTCCCCCGGGACCTCGCGCCGCTCATCACGGTCCTCTGGGTCATCGGCATGGCGAACGCGGTGAACCTCATCGACGGCCTCGACGGTCTCGCCGCGGGCATCGTGGCCATCGCTGCCGGCGCCTTCTTCCTCTACTCCGACATCCTGTTCGACCAGAACCTGTTGCCGCTCGGCTCGATCTCGCCGCTCCTCGCGATCATCACCGCCGGCGTCTGCGTCGGCTTCCTGCCCCACAACTTCCACCCCGCGCGCATCTTCATGGGTGACGGCGGCGCGCTCCTGCTCGGCCTGCTCATGGCGTGCTCGACCCTGCTCGTCGGCGGCCAGACACCGGACAGCTCCAGCGGGTCCACGTTCTTCTTCTTCGCCCCGCTGTTCATCCCGTTCTTCATCCTCGGCGTGCCCATCCTCGACACCGCGTTCTCCATCGTGCGCCGGGCGAGCAAGCGCACTGGGGTGGCGACGGCCGACAAGGACCACCTCCACCACCGGCTCATGCGCCTCGGGCACGGGCAGCGACGGTCGGTCGCCATCTTGTGGGCGTGGACCGCGCTGCTGTCCGGCTTCGTCCTCTACCCCGCCTACAGCAACCGGGGCGACGGCGTGGTGCCGTTCGGCGTGGCCGCTCTCGGCGTCGCCCTCTACACGGTGCTCCACCCCGAGGCTCGCCGCACCCGCGCCGACGGAGTGGCCGCCCAGCAGCTCGAGCTGGAGCTCGCCTCGGCGGACGAGCGCGGGGAGCAGGTGTCGAGTCGCACACCAGGGGCGTCCTCCGGCGAAGCCGACTAGGGTCCGGCCCGGCCCACCGACCTCGCGCGCGCCTTCGGCGGGCGATTTGCGGGTTTCAGGGGGCGGACTTAGATTGCGCAAAGTTTCACAAGCGAGGATGGACCGTGGCACACGTGGTGGAACGCAGGGGCGAGGTGAACCGGGGCCTGGACGACGGGCTCTCCAAGGCGTTCGAGCTCGCCCTCACGCCCACGATCGTCGGCATCGTCGGATGGATCGTGGACGGCCGCCTCGGGGTCACGCCGCTGTTCACCCTCCTCTTCTTCTTCCTCGGCATCGCCGGCGTGTCCCTCTCGGTGTGGTCCCGGTACGACGCCGCCATGGCCGTGCACGAACAGGCCGCCGCGGCCGCCCGGGCCTCGCGCCCCGCCCGTCGCCGGATGACGGAGCCAGCGCCCCCGCCCCCGGAGCTCGCGTCGTGAACGCCGCCACCTTCGCCCCGGCGTCGCCGGGCGACCTCGACCGGGCCCCCGAGACCGAGATCGCCCTCGACCTCGTCCGCCGGGGCCTGCCGGTCGCGCCGGTCCTCGTGGGCATCGCCGCACTGATCGCCGGCACCGACGGCGCGCTGTCCGCGGCGTTCGCCGTCACGCTCGTCCTCGGGAACTTCCTCGCCTCCGCCTTCCTCATCGCCGGGGCGGCGCGGGTCTCGCTCGCCCTCGTGATGGCCGCCGTGCTCTTCGGCTACCTCGGACGCCTCGCCATCATCACCATCGCGGTGCTGCTCGTGAAGGACATGGGCTGGGTCCACGTGCCTGTGCTCGGCATCACCCTCATCGCGACCCACCTCGGCCTGCTCTTCTGGGAGACCCGCCACATCTCGGCCTCCCTGGCCTTCCCCGTCCTCAAGCCCGCCCGACCCGCCCACGACGGCGCGCCGGCGCCCGCTGACACCTAGGAGCAACGAGCACCGTGCCCACCCTCGCCCTCGAGTTCCCGCCCATCGAGAACATCGTGGAGTGGCCGGCGTTCCTCTTCGAGGGGACGCCGTTCGCCTTCAACAAGATCGCCCTGGGCTATCTCATCGCGGTGGTGGCAACGCTGGCGATCTTCATGCTCGCCGGTCGCCGCAGGGCCCTCGTGCCCAAGGGCGTGCAGAACGTGGCCGAGGCGAGCGTGGAGTTCGTCCAGAAGGGGATCATCGAGCAGGCGATCGGCCACGGCGGCACGCCGTTCGCCCCGTTCCTCACCGCGCTGTTCTTCTTCGTGCTGTTCAACAACATGCTCGAGGTCGTCCCCGGCTGGCAGATGCCCGGGAACGCGCGGATGGCGATGCCCATCTTCCTCGGCGTGCTCGTCCTGCTCCTCTTCGTCGCCGTCGGCGTCAGGAGCCAGGGCCCGGGCACGTACCTGAAGAACTCGCTCTTCCCACCGGGGCTGCCGAAGGGCCTCTACGTGCTCGTGACCCCGATCGAGCTCATCTCCACCTTCCTCGTCCGGCCCTTCTCCCTCGCCGTACGTCTCTTCGCCAACATGCTCGCCGGCCACATCCTGCTCATCAGCTTCGCGGTGCTGTCCGCGGCGCTGTGGGTGGCGTCGTGGCAGGCGATCTTCCTGCCGTTGCCGTTCGCGATGCTCGTCGCCCTCACCGGCTTCGAGATCCTCGTCGCGCTCCTGCAGGCGTACATCTTCACCATCCTCACCGCCGTCTACATCGGTGGTGCCCTGCACCCCGAGCACTAGGCCGCTGGCCGCACCTGCGGCCACGGCACCGCACCGCACCACCAACCGAGAACAACTGACGTAGGAGAAACCTGACCGCCATGATCGAACTGCTCGCCCAAGCCGCCGCCTCCGGCGAAGACGCCATCGCCGCCAGCGAGGCCCTCTCCTCCGGGTTCGCCTACGGCCTCGCCGCCATCGGCCCTGGCATCGGGATCGGCTACCTGGTCGGCCAGGCCGTCACCGCCATGGCCCGCCAGCCCGAGGCCGCCGGCATGGTGCGCACCACCATGTTCCTCGGCATCGCCTTCACCGAGGCCCTCGCCCTCATCGGGTTCGTGGTCTTCATCCTCCTCAAGTTCGCCTAGGAGGCCGACGTGAACAACCTCGTGCTC
This sequence comes from Acidimicrobiales bacterium, assembly GCA_040905815.1. Classification (GTDB taxonomy): domain Bacteria; phylum Actinomycetota; class Acidimicrobiia; order Acidimicrobiales; family CADCSY01; genus CADCSY01. The sequence goes on along the minus strand of JBBDQT010000179.1, from coordinate 14,641 downwards.
CTCGCCAGCGAGGAACCGAACAACCCGATCCTGCCCGCCGTCAACGAGCTCATCTGGGGCACGCTCGCGTTCCTCGTGCTCGTCGTGCTGATGGCCAAGCTGGCCTACCCGGCGGTGAAGCAGGCCATGGACGACCGCACCGAGCACATCCGCGCGGCGATCGACGAGGCCGACGCGACCAAGGCGCAGGCCCAGGCCGTCCTCGTCGACTACCAGCGCCAGGTCGCCGACGCCAAGGGCGAGGCCGCCCGCATCATCGAGGAGGCCCGCCAGACGGCGGACTCCCTCAAGCGCGACCTCACCACGAGGGCCGAGGCGGAGGCCGCCGAGCTGCGCCAGCGCAACAACGAGCAGATCGCCTCCGAGCGCGCCCGCGTCATGGCCGAGCTCCAGGGCCAGGTGGCGACGCTCGCCATCGAGCTCGCCGAGAAGGTCGTGGGCGGCAGCCTCGACCAGGAGCGCAGCATGCGCCTCATCGAGTCCTACATCAACGAGGTCGGCAGCGGCGCCGCGGTCGGACAGGGCGGCGGCACCGACAACCCGCCGGCCGGGGACACCCAGGCCTGATGGACGCCGAGCACATCGACAGCTGGGCCGCTGCCCTCCACGAGATCGCCCGCACCGAGGGCGCCCTCTCGGCGGTGGAGGAGGACCTGTTCCGCTTCGCCCGCACCCTGGAGACCAGCGACGAGCTGCGCAGCGTGCTCGCCGACCCGGCCGTCCCTTCGGCCCGGAGGAACGGGGTCCTGTCAGACCTGCTCGGCTCGGCATCACCCGTGTCCGCCGGCATCGTCTCCATGATCGTGACGGCGGGCCACACCCGGGACCTCCCGGCCATCATCGACCGCCTCGTGGCCCGGGCGGCGACGACCCGCTCGGCCGTCGTCGCTGAGATCCGCTCGGCGGTCCCGCTCGACGAGGGACAGCGCTCACGCCTCGCCGACGCCCTCGGCCAAGCCGTGGGCAAGACGGTCGAGGTCAAGGTCATCCACGATCCGTCCGTCCTCGGGGGGATCGTCGCCCAGATCGGCGACACCGTCATGGACGGCTCCGTCCGCACCCGCCTCGACCAGCTGAAGGAGCTCCTCTGATGGCTGACACCACACTCAACCTCGACGTCGCCTCGATCACCGCCGCGCTCCGCAAGAACCTCGATGGCTACGAGCCCTCGCTGGAGACCGGACAGGTCGGGCGCATCCTCGAGGTCGGCGACGGCATCGCTCGCGTGAGCGGGCTGCCCGGTGCCGCCGTCAACGAGCTGCTCGAGTTCGAGGGCGGCACCATCGGCCTCGCGCTGAACCTCGACGAGGACTCCATCGGTGCGGTGGTGCTCGGCGAGGTCGGTGACATCGAGGAGGGCCAGACGGTCCGCGCCACCGGCGACATCTTGAACGTGGCCGTCGGCGACGCCCTGCTCGGTCGGGTCGTCGACGCCCTCGGCAACCCGATCGACGGACTCGGCCCCCTCGGCACCACCGAGACACGTCGCCTCGAGGTGCAGGCACCGGGCATCATGGGCCGCCAGCCCGTGAAGGAGCCGCTCCAGACGGGTATCAAGGCGATCGACGCCATGGTGCCGATCGGCCGCGGCCAGCGGGAGCTCATCATCGGCGACCGCAAGACGGGCAAGAGCGCCCTCGCCGTCGACGCCATCATCAACCAGCGCGGTCTGGGCGTGAACTGCATCTACGTTGCCATCGGCCAGAAGGCGACCACGGTCGCTCAGACGGTGGAGACGCTGAGGTCCTTTGACGCCCTCGAGTACACGGTCGTGGTGGTTGCGCCGGCTTCGGACCCGGCGCCGTTCAAGTACCTCGCCCCGTACTCCGGTTGCGCCATGGGCCAGCACTGGATGGACAACGGCAAGCACGCGCTGGTCGTGTACGACGACCTGTCCAAGCAGGCGGAGGCCTACCGGCAGATCTCGCTCCTCCTCCGACGCCCGCCCGGCCGCGAGGCGTACCCCGGCGATGTGTTCTACCTCCACAGCCGGCTGCTGGAGCGGGCCGCCAAGCTGAGCGACGACCTGGGCGGAGGCTCGCTCACCGCCCTGCCGGTGATCGAGACGAAGGCTGGTGACATCTCGGCCTACATCCCGACGAACGTCATCTCCATCACCGACGGCCAGATCTTTCTCCAGGACGACCTGTTCAAGTCCGGCGTGCGTCCGGCCATCGACGTGGGGCAGTCGGTGTCACGGGTGGGATCGGCCGCCCAGACCAAGGCCATGAAGACGGCGACCGGCACGATGAAGGGCGACCTCGCCCAGTTCCGCGAGCTCGAGGCGTTCGCTGCCTTCGGCTCCGAGCTCGACAAGGTGTCCCAGGACCAGCTCGACCGGGGGTACCGGCTCACCGAGCTGCTCAAGCAGCGGCTGAACTCACCCATGGCCGTCGAGGACCAGGCGATCTCGCTCTACGCTGCTACCCGTGGTGCGCTCGACCCGGTGCCCGTCGACGACGTGCGCCGCTTCGAGACCGAGCTCCTCGAGTGGATGGCAACACGCCACGGCGAGCTGGTGACGGGCATCCGCACGAGCGGGACCATCGCCGACACCGACAGCCTCGACGCCGCCATCGCCGGCTTCGCCGAGCAGTTCGAGCCGAGCGCGGGAGCGGCCGACGAGCCGGACCCCGAGGACCACGGCGACGCGGGGACCCGGACCGCGGGTGGCGCCCGCGAGGGCATCCTCCCCGAGGAAGAGATCACCCGTTCCGAGGACGGCAAGGCCTAGTCATGGCAGGCGGCCAGGAGCGGGTTCTCAGGCGACGCATCAAGAGCGTGCAGTCGACCAAGAAGATCACCCGGGCGATGGAGCTGATCGCTGCCACCCGGGTGGTCAAGGCCCAGCAGCGCGCCGCCTCCGCACGCCCCTACAGCGAGGAGATCACCGCCGTCATCCAGGACCTGGCCGAGGCCGGGGCCGGCGGGGACAACCCGCTGCTGCGCGAGGCCGAGCAGGTCCGCAAGATCGCCTACGTGATCATCACCTCCGACCGCGGGCTCGCCGGTGCTTACAACACCTCGGTCATCCGCGCCGCCGAGCGTGAGGTCCAGGACCGCCGGGCCGACGGCATCGACTACTCCCTGGTCCTCATCGGCAAGAAGGCGGAGAGCTACTTCAAGTTCCGGGGCTACCGGATCGATGCCGCGTTCTCCGGCATGAGCGACACGCCCACCTACGAGGACGCCCGCCAGGTGGCCCGGGTCGTCACCGAGGCGTTCGAGCACGGCGACGTCGACCAGGTGCAGCTCGTCTACACCCGCTTCTTGTCGGTCGGCACCCAGCGGGTCACGGTCCGCCGCTTCATACCGCTTCAGACGGGCGTCCAGGGCGGCCGCCCCCCGACCGAGGGCCCGAGCGCGGACTACGAGTTCGAGCCGGCGCCGGCGCCGATCCTCGACGCCCTGTTGCCGCGCTACGCCGAGGCGCGGCTCTTCGCCGCCATGCTCGACTCGGCCGCATCCGAGCACGCCAACCGCCAGCGGGCGATGAAGGCCGCCACCGACAACGCCCAGGAGCTGATCACCAAGCTGTCGCGGATCATGAACCGGGCCCGCCAGGATGCCATCACCACCGAGATCATGGAGATCGTCGGCGGCGCCGAGGCCATGTCCCAGTGATCGCCGTCCCAGTGATCGCGGCCGGCGCCCTGCGAGCGAACACCTGCAACGTGCACACCGACTTCCGAGGAGCGACCAGCGCATGACCACGACCAGCGAGCCCCAGGCCACCACGTCCGAGCCCGAGCTCAAGGAAGGTCGGGTCGTCGCCATCGCCGGCCCGGTGGTCGACGTCGAGTTCCCGGAGCGCTCGCTGCCGGAGATCAACCACGCCGTGGAGATGGACATCACCATCGAGGGCGCGGGCACCGTCACCGTCACCGGCGAGGTGGCCCAGCAGATCGGCAACAGCCGCGTCCGCGCCATCTGCCTCAAGCCGACCGACGGCTTGACGCGCGGCACCCCGGTGCGCAACCTCGGCCGGGGCATCAGCGTCCCCGTGGGCGACGTCGTGCTTGGTCACGTGTTCAACGTGATCGGGGAGCCACTCGACGTGGAGTCGATCGGCGAGGTCAAGGAGCGCTGGGAGATCCACCGTCCCGCCCCCGCCTTCGACAGCCTCGAGCCGAAGGCTCAGATGTTCGAGACCGGCATCAAGGTCATCGACCTGCTCACCCCTTACCCCCAGGGCGGCAAGATCGGCCTGTTCGGCGGGGCCGGGGTGGGCAAGACCGTGCTCATCACCGAGATGATCCGCCGCGTGGCCCAGAACCACGGCGGTGTGTCGGTGTTCGCCGGTGTCGGGGAACGGACCCGTGAGGGCACCGACCTCCTCCTCGAGATGGGGGAGTCCGGCGTGCTGGAGAAGGCTGCGCTCGTGTTCGGCCAGATGGACGAGCCGCCCGGCGTGCGCCTCCGGGTGGCCCTCTCGGCGCTGACCATGGCCGAGTACTTCCGTGACGTGCAGCAGCAGGACGTCCTGCTCTTCGTCGACAACATCTTCCGGTTCGTGCAGGCCGGGTCCGAGGTCTCCACGCTGCTCGGACGCATGCCCTCGGCCGTGGGGTACCAGCCCACGCTGGCCGACGAGATGGGCGAGCTGCAGGAGCGCATCACCTCCACCCGTGGCCGCTCCATCACGTCGCTGCAGGCCGTGTACGTGCCCGCCGACGACTACACCGACCCGGCGCCGTTCACGAGCTTCACCCACTTCGACGGCACCACCGAGCTCTCCCGCGACATCGCCTCCCTCGGCATCTACCCGGCGGTCGACCCGCTCACCTCGACGTCGACGATCCTGACGCCCGAGGTCGTGGGCGACCGCCACTACGAGGTGGCCCGCAAGGTGCAGGAGGTCCTCCAGCGCTACAAGGAGCTCCAGGACATCATCGCCATCCTCGGCCTCGACGAGCTCTCCGAGGAGGACCGCCTCACGGTCTCCCGGGCCCGCAAGGTCCAGCGCTTCCTGTCGCAGCCGATGTACGTGGCCGAGGTGTTCACCGGCATCCCGGGCGTCACCACCCCCGTCGACGAGACGGTCGACAGCTTCGAGGCCCTCGTCACAGGTGAGCTCGACGAGCTGCCCGAGCAGGCGTTCCTGAACGTCGGCGGCGCCGAGACGGCGCTCGCCAAGGCCAAGCAGCTGCAGGGGAGCTGAGCTCGTTGGCCATGCAGGTCGAGCTCGTCTCGCCGGAGCGCATCCTCTTCAGCGGTGAGGCCACGTCGGTCACCGCCCGCACCGAGGGCGGGGACATCGCGTTCCTCAGCGGGCACGCACCGTTCATCGGTCTGCTCGGGATCGGCGCGGTCACGATCGCGCTGACCGACGGCACCACGATGAAGGTCGCCGTCCACGGCGGCTTCGTCGAGGTCATGGACGACCGGGTCACGATCCTCTCCGACGTGGCCGAGCTCGCCGAGGAGATCGACCGGAGCCGCGCCGAGCGCGCCCTGTCGGAGACCTCGTCCTCGGCCGGCACCGGCGACGAGGAGGCCGACGCCGCCGCCCGCCGCGCCCGCCTCCGCGCGGATCTCGCCTCCGCCTGAGCCCCGTGCTCTGTGGCGGGAGGCGACCAGCGCGACGAAGAACTCCGCCGAGGGGGCCGCGATGGTCGATGATCGTGCCGTGACCCGCATCCGTCTCGGCGTCGCCCTGCTCCTGCCCGCACGCCCCGCTGCCGAGGTGGACGTGCTGCGGCGGGCCCTCGGTGGCCCTGAGGCCGTCCACCACATCCCGCCGCACCTGACGTTGGTCCCGCCGATCAACGTGCGCGAGGAGCGGCTCGAGGACGTGGAGAGCGTCATCCGCCGGGCCGCTGCCGCTGCACGCCCGATCAGCGCCACGCTGGGCCCGCCGGCCAGCTTTCTGCCCGCCAGCCCGGTGCTGCACCTCGCCGTCGGTCCCGGTGAGGCGGTGACCGATGTGAAGCGGCTCCGTGACGCGGTGTCCGTGGAGCCGATGGCGCGCGACCTGGCGTGGCCGTTCGTCCCCCACGTGACGCTGCTCGACGGCGGCGACCGGGCGCGCATCGCGGCGGCGGTCGAGGCGCTGTCGGTCCTCGTCGTCGACGTGACGTTCGGGGCGGTGACGCTGTTGCGCGAGCAGCGCGACGAGGACGGCGTGCGGATCTGGCGCCCCGTGCTCGATGTGTCGTTCGGTGGCACCTCGAGCGCCTGATCGTCGATCCCGCCGCCCGCGGCGAGGGCATCGGCGCTCACCTCCTCGCCGCCTTCACCTCCGATGTCGGCGGTCGGGTCGTCGTGCGGGCGATGGCAGGCGGTGCGGCCCAGCGCTTCTACACGGACCGAGGCTTCACCGTGGTGGCGACCTTGCCGCGCTGGCACAGGCGGGCGGGCTTCGTCCTCCTCGAGCGCGCCCTCCGCTGAGCGCTCTCCGCGGTGTCAGCCGTACTCGACGGCGGCGTACTCAGCCAGCTTGCGCAGGCGGTGGCGAGCGGTGACGAGGCGTACGGTGCCAGACTTCGAGCGCATGACGAGCGACTGGGTGGAGGCGCCGTTGGCGTCGTAGTGCACGCCTTTGAGCACCTCACCGTCGGTGATGCCGGTGCAGGCGAAGAAGCAGTTGTCCCCCTGCACGAGGTCGTCGAGGCTGAGGACCCTGGACAGGTCGTAGCCGAGGTCCTCGGCGGCCTTGCGCTGGGTGTCATCCTTGGCCCAGAGCCGGCCCTGCTGCTCACCGCCCATGCACTTGAGGGCGGCGGCGGTGATGACGCCCTCGGGCGTGCCGCCGATGCCGAAGAGGATGTCGGCGCCGCTGTCGGGCCACGCCGTCGAGATGGCGCCGATGACGTCGCCGGCGGAGATCAGCCGGATGCGTGCCCCGGCCGCCCGCACCTCGGCGATGAGGTCGTCGTGGCGGGGGCGCTCGAGGATCACCGCTGTGAGGTCGCGCACCGAGCGGCCCTTGGCCTCGGCCACTGCCTGGAGGTTCTCGGTCGGGGAGCGGGTCAGGTCGATGGCGCCCCTGGCGTCGGGGCCCACGGCGATCTTCTCCATGTACATGCACGGCCCCGGGTCGAACATGGTGCCCCGCTCGGACACGGCGATGACGGCGATGGCGTTGCCCTGGCCCATGGCGGTGAGGGTCGTGCCCTCGACGGGGTCGACCGCGATGTCGGTCTCGGGGGGGCTGCCGTCCCCGATGCGCTCGCCGTTGTAGAGCATGGGCGCCTCGTCCTTCTCGCCCTCCCCGATGATGACGACGCCGTCCATGGGGACGCTGCCGAGCACGACCCGCATTGCGTCCACAGCGGCCCCGTCGGCCCCCTCCTTGTCGCCCCGGCCGACGTAGCGCGACGCGGCGAGGGCGGCAGCCTCGGTGACCCGGACGAGCTCCATGGCGAGGTTGCGATCCGGGACCTGTTTCTCAGCGGCGGACATGGGCGCAACCTAGTCCTCGTCAGGGATCGTTGCGCCAAGCGTCCCGGGCCTGCGTCGACCACGGCTCCGGCGTCCGGCAGACTCCTGCCGTGCCCGACGCGACGACCCGCATCAGCGCCGCCATGTGCGCCGCCGGCCGCACCGTCGGCGAGCCCCGGCTGGCGCCGACGGGGGAGCGCATCGCCTTCGTGACGACGAGCGGTGGTCGCGGCGGGCTCGTCGTCGTGGACCTCGACGGGGGGCACGAGCAGGTCGTCACCACCGATCCCGCCCCGCAGGGTGCGCGGGCGTACGGAGGCGGCACGTTCGACTGGCTGCCCGACGGCTCCGCCCTCGTCTACGCGGCGAGCGACGGCGGCCTCTGGTCCCAGCCCGCCGCCGGCGGCCCCCCCCGACGGCTCGTCGCCGGCACGACCGGTCGCTGCGCCGCGCCCGTGGTGTCCCCGGACGGCACGCAGGTCGCCTACGTGGTGGACCAGCACGATGTCGCCGTGGCCCAGACGGAGCCGGACGGTCTCTGGCCGGTGCGGATCTCGGGCGCCGCCGACTTCGCCCTCGACCCGGCGTGGTCACCCGACGGCACGGCCGTCGCCTGGCACGAGTGGTCGGTGCCGGCCATGCCGTGGGACGCGAGCACGGTCGTCGTCGCGCCGGCGGACGGCAGCGGGGCACCGCGGGTCGTCGCTGGCGGCGACGGCCGCAGCGTCGGCCAGCCACGCTTCTCAACCGACGGCACGTCGCTCGGTCACCTCGACGACCGCAACGGGTTCGCGAACCTGTGGGCGAGCGGGCTCGACGGCTCCGAGGGGCGCCCGCTGCTGGAGGAGGCCCAGGAGCACGCCGGCCCCTCGTGGGGGCACGGCCAGCGGAGCTGGGCCTGGTCCCCGGACGGCCGGTCGGTCGCGGTGTGCCGGAACGTCGAGGGCGGCTTCGGCGACCTCGTGGTCGTCGACCTCTCGACCGGCGAGCCCAGCCGGGTCGCGCGCGGCGCCCACGGTGGCCTCTCGTGGGTCGGGGACCGGCTCGCCGCCGTGCGCAGCGGGGGCCGCACCCCGACCCAGGTCGTCGTCTACGAGGGACCCGGGCAGGCGGCGCGCCGCACCATCGCCCGCGGACCCGTGGCCGGGTTCGAGAGCGCAGCCCTGGTCGAGCCGGAGGTGGTCTCGTGGCCGGGAGAGGACGGCGGCGAGGTCCACGGCCGTCTCTACGCCCCGGCCCACGCCGACCTCGGGACGCCGCCACCGCTCATCTGCTGGGTCCACGGCGGTCCCACCGACCAGTGGGGCGTCACCTGGAACCCGCGCATCGCGTTCTGGGTCGACGCCGGCTGGGCCGTGCTCGTCCCGGATCACCGGGGTTCGACGGGGCACGGCCGCGCGTACACCCAGGCCATGGCCGGCCGCTGGGGCGAGCTCGACGTGGCCGATGTGGCTGCCGGGCTGCGCGCCGCCGCCGAGCGGGGCTGGGGTGACGGGCGGCGGCTCGTCGTGATGGGCGGGTCGGCCGGCGGCTTCACCGTCCTCAACGTCCTCGCCTCCCACCCCGAGCTGTGCGCGGCGGGCGTCGACCTGTACGGCGTGGCCGACCTCTTCGAGCTCGACGAGACCACGCACCGCTACGAGGCGCACTACCTCCACAGCCTCGTCGGCCCGCTGCCCGAGGCGGCGGACGCGTACCGGGAGCGGTCGCCGGTGAACCGGATCGAGTCGATCACCTCCCCGCTGCTGATCCTCCAGGGCAGCGACGACGCGGTCGTGCCCCTCGCCCAGTCGGAGTCCGTCGCCCATCGCCTCCACACACTCGGGCGAACCGTCGAGCTCCACGTCTACGACGGCGAGGGGCACGGCTGGGGCCGTCCCGAGACGGTCGTGGACGAGCTCGAGCGCGCCACGTCCTTCCTGCGCCGCCACGTGCTGCGATGGCGGGCGCCCGCATGAGCCCCCGTGCGCGTCCCCGCTGCCGGCCCGCACGGCCGAGCACCGCCGACCACCCCCCCGCCGACCACGTCCCCGACCGACAGGCACACCCATGAGCACCGCCCACTGCCCCCTCTGCGGCGAGACGTACCTGGCGGCGGCCACCGTCTGCGCCGACTGCCGCGTCGCTCTCGTCCTCGACCCCCCCGAGGGCCACGACGCACTGCCCGTCGACGACAGCATCGAGGCTGAAGGAGGAGCGGTGCCGGACGTGGTGGACCTGGCCTGGCCCGACGGTGACGACGAGATCGGATACGACCTCGACGACTGGGTGCCCGAGGACCGTGTCATCCTCAGCGACGCGCTGCGGGGGGAGCGGGTCGCCCACGAGTGGAGGGGCGGCGAGGTCGTGGTGCCCGAACGCTTCGCCGATGTGGCAGAGGAGCTCATCGACGCCATCGACCACCCCGACGCGCTCGATGCCGACGACGACGGCGACGACGACGGCGGAGCGGAGCTCCTCAGCGCCCTCTACGTCGCGAGCGACGTGCTCGCCGGTGACCCGCACGCGTCGGGGGCCGTCGTGGAGGTCCTCGAGCTCGCCCCGGACCTCGCCGGTCGCTCCACCCCCTACGGCGTGGACGGCCGCACCTGGACCGCGGTGCTGGAGCAGGCGACGGGGCTCGCCGAGCTGCTCGAGGAGGACGCCGACGGGGACGAGGTGCAGGGCGCGGCGGCCGCCCTCAGGCGCCTCGTCCGGCCGCTCGTCTGACTCCTCCGATCAGCGGGCGCGCGGGTACCGGGCCGACCAGGGCGCCGGTACGGTTGCCCGGTGCTGCTGGCCGAGCTCGAGATCTGGCACAGCCGCCCCATCGCACCGACGCGGCGGGTCGCGCTCGGGCGGGCCACCTTGCCGAGCGACCCGCCGCCGGGCTTCGGTGGCCTCCTCCTCGGTGGCATCGTCGCCGCGCACCTCGGGGAGCTCGATCCAGACCTCCTGCCGGAGCTCGGCGGGTTGATCACCGACCTCGAGGCGAGCCGGCGGATCCCCCAGCCACGGCTCCGCCACCGGCTCCAGGTCGACCACATCGGCCTGGCGAGGAGCCGGCACCGCCTCGTCAGCCACGGCGACGTCCTCGCCTTCGAGCTCGACGACCAGGGCACCGCCGCCTCCCAGATCCTCGGCGCCGTCTACGTCGCCGGCGAGCTCGACCTGAGCGTCCGCCACGCGGTGATGGACGTCCTGCGCAGGGCGATGCGCTGGCAGGGACCGGCGGGCCCGGCGATGGTCGCGCACCTGTCGGGGGCGGCCGGTGCGAGGTCGTGGTCAGCGGGGGCCTTCGCCGATCCGGAGCTGTGGGCGCTGTCGATCCTCGGCTTCACCCGGCGCGACGCGCCCGACCGCGGCGAGGTGCAACGCCGGTTCCGCGAGCTGCTCCGGGTCGCCCACCCCGACCACGGTGGCCGCTCCGACGGGGCGGCCGACCGCATCAGCGAGCTGGCGGAGGCGCGTCGGATCCTGCTCACCGCGGCCGTGGTGCCCGCCTCGACCCCGGCACGTTGAGGGTCGCCGGCCTCTTGTTGGCCCCCGGCGCGGGGAGCGACCGCGACCACCCGGGCCTGGTCGCGATCGAGGTGGCGGTCGCGCCGCTCCCCGTGGTGCGCCACGACTTCCCGTACCGGCTCAGAGGCGGGCGGCGGCCGCCGGACCGCGCGCCGGTGCTCGTCGCGTCCGTGGTCGACGCCGCCTCCGAGCTCGCCGACCGGATCGGCGCGGCGCCCGAGGCACTCGTGCTCGGCGGGCGCTCCATGGGGGGGCGCATGTGCTCGATGGCCGTGGCCGAGGGGCTGCCCGCTGCCGGGCTCGCGCTCGTCGGCTACCCCCTGCACCCGCCGGAGCGCCCCGACCGGCTCCGGACCGGGCACCTGCCCGCGATCCACGTCCCGTGCCTGTTCGTCTCCGGCACCCGCGACGGCTTCGGCACACCCGCCGAGCTGGAGGCGGCGACGGCGTCGATCCCCGGCCCCGTGACCCACCAATGGATCGAGGGCGGCCGCCACGAGCTGAAGGGCGCGGAGGAGGAGGTCGCCGACCTGGTGGCGACGTGGATCGAGGAGCTCGCTACGCCAGCGGCAGGGAGGGCGTGACCGGCAGGTCGTCCTCGGGGTTGATGTCCTCGAGCTCGCGGTGGGCGGTCTCGGGATAGGCGATGAGGACGAGCGCCACGAGGATGAGCGGACCGACGGCGAGCACGGCGAGGGCGGGACCGAGGCCGCCGAAGCGGTCCGAGAGCATCCCGGCCATGAGCAGCCCGACGCTCGCACCGATCACGCCGCAGACGCCGATCACCCCGTTGGCCTTGCCCCGCAACGAGGTCGGGAACAGCTCCGGCCCGTACACGCCGAGGGCGGGCACGGTGGCGGCCCCGACGACCGCGCCGATCACAGACCAGACGTAGATGCCCGCCCCGCCGCTCAGGTACATCAGCACCGTCGCGCCGACGCCGCCGATCAGCCCGACCGCGCCCACGAGCCGGCGGCCCTTCACGTCGGCGAGGCGGCCGCCGATCACGATCCCGATCCCCCCGGGGGTGTTGGTGAGGATCGTGAACACGGTGATGCCGGCGGCGCTGAAACCCCGCTCGTCGCGCAGGAACTCGTTCTGGAACTGCGACGCCGGCGCCGTGAACAGCGACAGCAGCAAGGCGGAGGCGGCGAGCAGGGCGAGGCGGCCGCCGTGGCCGGCGAGGCCCACGTCGTTGTGCGGCGCGCCGAAGCGCCGGCTCTCCGGCAGCCGGCGGGCGATGCCCCGGACGAGCGGGAGCGCGAGCAGCGGGAGCAGGTAGAGGATCCGCCATCCGCCTTCGCCGATGTCGGCCAGCGGGAGGAACAGCACGCACTGGCCGGCGCCGAGCGCTGCGGACATCCCGAGCACGCTCACCGCGTAGGCGCGGGAGCCGCGGGGCATCTCCTCGGCGGCGACGATGGCGATGAGCAGCGCGAGCGCGGTCGAGAAGGCGCGAGAGGCCGTCTGGCTGGCGGTGAGCCATGGCAGCGAGGGGGCGAGCGCACCGGTGGCGGCGAACAGGACCCCGCCCGTGGCGGCCACGAGCAGCACGATCCGCCGTCCCTTGTGGTCGGCGACCGCCACCAGGATGAGCGCGAGCGCGATCCCGATCCGCACGGTGGCGAGCGCCGCTCCCTGGGCTCGGTCGTCGGTGATGCCGAAGTCGTCGACGGCGTAGGTGATCGTCTGGGTGAGGAGGGTGCCGAGGTAGCCGGCGACGAGGGACGCGGCGGCGAGGACGCCGAGGACGCTGGCGGCCCGGGCGTCGAGGCGGTCGGGTGGCGCCCACCACGGTTGGCGTCCGCCCTGCGTGGGCGTGCGGCGCAGCGCCCGCACGACGACGGGGACGAAGAGCCGCCCGAAGTAGGGGATGGCGATGCCGAACGACGCCTCCGACGTCACCTGGAAGCGGTCGTCGTGGAGGGGCTCGACCACCACCTCGCGGCGGTAGCCGATGACCGGGCCGGTCGTGCCCGAGAACGAGGCGGTCTGGGTGCCGCCAGCGTCGAGGTCGGGCGCGGGTCCCTCGCGCACCTCCACGACGATGTCGTCCCGCTCGCTCAGCCACGCCTCTGCCCCCGCCCGATCGACGACCAGGCGGGCCACGGCTCTCGCCACCGCTACCGCCTGCCGTCAGGGCCGGGTTCGGAGGCGCCGTCGGGTTCGGGTGCGCTTTCGGGCTCGTGGGCGTCGGTCTCGTGGACGACAACGCGCTCCTCGTCCGCCGCCCGCTTCTGGGCGAGCCACAAGAGACCGACGAGGACGGTCATCGGCACGGCCACGAACAGCGCCTCGTCCCAACCTCCCTGGTGGGCGAGCACGGCAGCGGCGAGGAGGGGGTCCACCACCTCAGGCTCCCAGCAGCAGGGCGAGGCCGCCAACCGTGTACGCGACCATCACCGCGAGCAGATGCCGCCGACGAGCGGCGACAGGAGCTGCAGCCCGACCCAGAACAGGACGTAGACCGCGACTGGGGCGAGGTTGTCGACGGTGTCTTCGTCACCGATGGCCGCGGCAACGAGCACCACCGTGAACGCCACGACCCCGAGGATCCTCGCCAGCACCGAGAGCACACCGACCGCGGCCTCGGCCCACGAGGGGGCGCCCACGCCGTGTGCGGCCGCCATCGACCGGTGCGGCGGAGGTGACGGCGTCGCCGGGAGCGACCGGCTCCTCCGGCTCGGGTGCAGTGGTGCTCGCCGACACGGGTCCGTCGTCGCCGTCGCCGCAGGCGGCGGTGAGCAACAGGACGGCGGTGAGCACCAGCGGGGCAGCGTCGGGAGGGCGGCGGTGCATGGAGACGAGCGTAGGACGGGCTCAGCCGGGTGGAGCATCGGAGCGCAGGAGGGTGTTCACTGGAGATGTGAAGGACCGCATCCGCCAGACCATCGACGTGATCCGCCCAGCCCTCCAGGCCGACGGCGGTGACATCGTGGTGCGCGAGGTCGACGAGGAGACGGGCACCGTCACCGTCGAGCTCGTGGGAGCGTGCGGCACCTGCCCGGCTTCGACGCAGACGATGAAGGCCGGCATCGAGCGCATCCTGAAGGACCGCGTCGAGGGCGTCACCTCCGTCATCGCCGTCTGACGCAGACCTGATCGGGGCCGGCCGGCCCTGTCCTAGGGTGCAACGCCGTGGCCGCCCCCCGCCGTGATCCAGAGGCGCTCGTGGCTGCGCTGCGGGCCGGCAACCGAGCTGCGCTGGCTCGGGCGCTGTCGCTCGTGGAGCGGGGCGGTGAGGATGCCCGCACCGTCGGCCGGCTCTCGTTCCCGCACGGCGGCACGGCCTACACCGTCGGGCTCACCGGCGCCCCCGGGTCGGGCAAGTCGACGCTGACGAGCACCGTCATCGGCGAGCTGCGCGAGCGAGGAGAGGAGGTGGCGGTGCTCGCCATCGACCCGTCATCGCCCTTCACGGGCGGCGCGATCCTCGGTGACCGGGTCCGTATGCAGGACCACGCGCTGGATCCTGGGGTCTTCATCCGGTCGATGGCCACTCGCGGCCACCTCGGCGGCCTGGCGCTCGCCACCCTCCAGGCGGTTCGGGTCCTCGACGCCGCCGGTGCCCCCTGGGTCCTGCTCGAGACTGTCGGCGTGGGCCAGGTCGAGGTGGAGGTGGCCGGCGCCGCCGACACCACCGTCGTGGTCGTGAACCCGGGCTGGGGCGACGCCGTCCAAGCAGCCAAGGCCGGCCTCCTCGAGATCGCGGACGTGTTCGTGATCAACAAGTCCGACCGTCCCGGCACAGCCGAGA
>JBBDQT010000178.1:15548-21780 GCA_040905815.1 Acidimicrobiales bacterium | reverse complement strand
CTAGGGCGGCGCGGGCCGGTCAGGGAGCGGTGGTGCCGGGCCGGTCGGGGCGGAGGTCGACGTAGAGCTGGCCGTCGGTGACCTCGACGGGGTATCGGGTGAGGCCGGTCCCGTCGGCGGGGAAGCGCTCGAGAGTGCAGGGGTCGACGAGCTCTTGGGCGCGCACGTCCCAGTCGAGGAAGCAGCCGCGGTCGGCCTGGCCGGGGGCCCGCGCCGCGTAGGCGAGCCACCCCACCTCGTGCGTCTCACCGACGTGGTGGATGTAGATGTCGCGGGTCCCGCGACCCGACACGTCGGAGAAGAGGAACGCCCGGCGGTCCGAGGCGATCCGCTCGGCCAGCCGCTCGGTCCGCCCCACCAGGAACCGCTCGTCCCCGAGGCGGACGTCGACGTCGCCGCGGCTGGCGAGCACGCTCACGAGGATCACCAGGGCGATGCCGAAGACGACGGCGACGATGCCCATGGTCACGGCCCGGCCAGTGGAGGAAGGCCGCCGACGGCCGCGGGAGCGCCTTGCCTGATGGGTCGGGCTGGCGGGCACGTGCCTAGTATCCACTCGTGGAGCGCCACTACCGCATCGTGGTCGCGAAGCCGGGGCTCGACGGGCACGACCGGGGGGCCAAGGTCATCGCCCGGGCCCTGCGCGACGCCGGCTTCGAGGTCATCTACACCGGCCTCCGCCAGACGCCCGAGCAGGTTGCCGAGGCCGTCCTCCAGGAGGATGCCGACGGCGTCGGGCTCTCGCTGCTGTCCGGCGCCCACATGACGCTGTTCCCCCGGGTGCTCGAGGAGCTGCGGGCGCGCGGCCTCGACGAGGTGCTCGTCTTCGGGGGCGGCATCATCCCGAGCGACGACATCCCGAAGCTGAAGGCGATGGGCGTGGCCCAGATCTTCACGCCGGGTGCCACCATGGCGTCGGTCACCGACTGGCTCACCGCCGCCCTCGCCGAGCGCGACGCGGCACCCGCGGAGTGAGCCGGGTCCGCCCGCTGGCACGACCGATCGACCCGCACGGCGACGGACCAGGTCAGGCCCGCCCCGGCGCACGCACCATCCCGCCCTTCCGACGACCCGAGGAGCACGACCGCAGTGGACCTGTACGAGTACCAGGGCAAGCAGTTCTTCGCCTCGTTCGGCATCCCCGTCTCGGCGGGTGACGCCGCCACCACCGTCGACGACGCCGTGGCCGTGGCCGACCGGGTCGGCTACCCGGTCGTCGTCAAGGCCCAGGTCCAGGTCGGCGGCCGGGGCAAGGCGGGCGGCATCAAGCTGGCGGACGACGCCGACGCGGTCCGCACCCACGCCGGCAACATCCTCGGCATGGACATCAAGGGCCACATCGTGCGGACGGTGTGGATCGAGGTCGCCTCGGACATCGCCGAGGAGTACTACGCCAGCTTCACCCTCGACCGCGGCGCCAAGATGCACCTCGGCATGCTTTCCGCCGAGGGCGGGGTCGAGATCGAGACCGTCGCCGAGGAGAACCCCGACGCCATCGCCAAGATCCACATCGACCCGGTCGACGGTCTCACCGAGGAGCGGTGCCGGGAGTGGGTCGCCGCCGCCGGGCTGGACCCCAAGGCGACCGAGGGCGCGGTCGACATCCTCCAGAAGCTCTACACCGCCTACACCGACGGTGACGCCGACCTCGTCGAGATCAACCCGCTCATCCTGACGCCAGACGGCCGGGTCCACGCCCTCGACGCCAAGGTGACGCTCGACGGCAACGCGTCGTTCCGCCACGAGTGGGACGAGTACGAGGCCACCCAGGTGCGCGACGAGCGCGAGGAGGCGGCGGCCGCCAAGGGCCTGCAGTACGTCGGCCTCGACGGCGACGTCGGTGTCATCGCCAACGGCGCCGGGCTCGCCATGAGCACGCTCGACGTCGTGAACCAGGCCGGCGGCGAGCCCGCCAACTTCCTCGACATCGGCGGCGGCGCCAGCGCCGACGTGATGGCCGGGGCGCTCGAGGTCATCAACAACGACCCCAACGTGAAGTCGATCTTCATCAACATCTTCGGCGGGATCACGAGGGGTGAGGAGGTGGCCAACGGGATCGTCCAGGCCCTGGGCCGGGTCCAGATCGACGCCCCGATCGTGGTCCGCCTCGACGGCACGAACGCCGACGAGGGCCGAGCCATCCTCGCCGAGCACACCTCCGAACGGCTGGTCAGCCGCCCCACCATGCTCGAGGCGGCCAAGACCGCCGTCGACTTCGCCAACAGCACGTCCTCGACCCCGCAGGAGCGGAACGCATGAGCATCTTCGTCGACGAGCACACCAAGGTCGTCTACCAGGGCCTCACCGGCTCCCAGGGCAGGTTCTACGGGCTGCGCAACCAGACCTACGGCACCAAGGTCGTGGCGGGCACGAACCCCAAGAAGGCGGGCATCGACGTCGAGGGCATCCCGATCCACGCCTCGGTCGCCGAGGCCGTGAAGGAGACGGGCGCCACCGTCAGCTGCATCTTCATCCCCGCACCGGGCGTCGCCTCGGCGGTCATGGAGGCGGCCGAGGGCGGTGTCGAGCTCATCGTCGTCATCACCGAGGGCGTCCCCGCCCACGACGAGGCCCGGTTCTACAACCAGCTGAAGCGCGACTTCCCCGAGGTCCGCCTGCTCGGCCCGAACTGCCCGGGCATCATCAGCCCCGGCAAGTGCAACATCGGCATCACCGCCGGTGAGATCGCCACGGGCGGCGGACCGGTCGGCATCGTGAGCCGCTCCGGCACCCTCACCTACCAGGCCCTCCACGAGCTGTCCCAGAAGGGCATCGGCCAGACCACTTGCGTCGGCATCGGCGGCGACCCCGTGCCCGGCACGACCTTCATCGACTGCCTGGAGGCGTTCGAGGCCGATCCGGAGACCAAGGCCGTGATGTTGATCGGTGAGATCGGTGGCACCGGCGAGGAGGAGGCCGCCGACTTCGTCAAGACGATGACCAAGCCCGTCGCCGCCTACGTCGCCGGCGTCACCGCCCCTGCAGGCAAGAAGATGGGCCACGCCGGCGCCATCGTCTCCGGCGGGAAGGGCACCGCCGCGGCGAAGATGGAGGCGCTCGAGGCAGCCGGCGCCAGCGTCGGCCGCAACCCCACCGAGGCCGGCGAGCTCATGGCCCAGATCGTGGCCGACCTGTAGCCCCCGCGGCGGCCGCCCGCGGCCGGTCGGCCGCTCCCGAACTGGCGGTTGAGACCGCGCGCCAGTGTCGGATCCAACCGCCAGTTCTGGTTGCGGGAGCCCAGGGGGGCGCGCACCGGGATGTCTGCCGACGCTGTTCACTAGGGGGGTGACCCGGCGGACACCAGCGTTGCTCCTCGTCCTCGTGCTGCTCCTCGGGGCGTGCGCGTCCGGAGGGGGCGACGACGACCTCGCCCGCTCCGAGAGCCCGGATTCCTCGGTGCCGGAGACGGCCGCACCGCGGCCCGAGAACGCGACCACGACCGCGGTGCCGGAGACGACCACCACCACCGTTCCCGCGCCACCTGAGGTGCCGGCCCTGCCGGCGTCGCCGGGGGACGGGCAGGCCCGGGTGGTGGTCACCCCCACCGGCGTCGTCGCAGCGGTGCTCGGGCTCGAAGGCGCGGGTTACCGCATCCGCACCCCGTGCGGCCGTGAGGCGTCGATCCCCGGAGGCGCCCCGATCAGCGGCGCGACCGTCGTGCTCGACCCGGGCCACGGCGGGGCCGAGCCGGGCGCCGTCGGCCAGAACGGGCTCACCGAGAAGGCGCTCAACCTCGTGATCGCGGAGCGGACGAAGGCGGCCCTCGAGACCCAGGGCGCCACGGTCGTGCTGACCAGGACCGCCGACTACCGGGTGACCCTCGGCGCCCGTGCGGACATCGTCAGGGCCCTCGGGCCGCCGGTGTTCGTCTCGATCCACCACAACGGCGGTTCGGACGGCCCCTCGGACAAGCCCGGCACCGAGACGTTCTTCCAGATCGCATCGCCCGAGAGCCGGCGCCTGGCCGGCCTCGTCTACGAGGAGCTCTTCGCCCTGTTCTCCACCTACGAGGGGATCCCGTGGCAGGCCGACACGGACGCGGGGGCCAAGTCCCGCCCCAACAGCAGCGGCGGGGACTACTACGGGATGCTCCGCCTCACCGCGGGGGTGCCGTCGGTGCTCTCCGAGGCACTCTTCTTGTCGAACCCGCCCGAGGCGGAGCTCCTCGCCCGGCTCGACGTGCAGCAGGCCGAGGCCGAGGCGCTGGCCCGCGCGGTCACCCGGTTCCTGACGACCGACGACCCGGGCTCGGGCTTCACCCAGGCGTACCCCCGCACCGAGCCCGCCGGACCCGGCGGGGGCAGCACAGGCTGCATCGACCCGCCCCTCGCCTGACGTCCTTCGACGAGAGGGACGGGTCCGCTGCTACGTTCGACCGCCGTGCGGATCGCGGTGCTGGCGTCGGGGAGCGGCACCATCCTCGAGGCGATCCTCGACGAGCGCATCGACGTGGCGCTGGTCGTGGTGGACCGGCGGTGCCGGGCCCCCGAGGCCGCCGCGCTGGCAGGGGTGAGGTCGGTGCTCGTGGAGCGCACCGACTTCACGAAGGGCTTCGACCGCGACGACTACACCGACCGGATCGTCGGCACGCTCGAGGAGCACGAGATCGACCTCGTCGTGATGGCCGGCTTCGGCACGGTGCTCGGCGCCGCCCTCCAGGAGGTCTACGCAGGCAAGGTCGTCAACACCCACCCGTCGCTGTTGCCCGCGTTCCCCGGCTGGCACGCGGTGGAGGACGCCATCGCCCACGGCGTGAAGGTCACCGGCTGCACGGTGCACCTCGTCACCCTCGAGGTGGACGCCGGACCGATCCTCGCCCAGGAGGCGGTCCCGGTCCTGCCCGGTGACACTCCCGGCCGGCTCCACGAGCGCATCAAGGCGACCGAGCGTCGCCTCTACCCCCGCACGATCCGCCAGCTGATCCAAGGAGCACTGCCGTGAGGGCCCTGCTGTCCGTCTACGACAAGACCGGCCTCGAGGACCTGGCACGGGGGCTCGCCGGTCTCGGGTGGGACCTCATCTCCAGCGGCGGGACGGCCCGGGCGCTCACCGAGGCCGGCCTCGACGTCACCGAGGTGGCTGATGTCACCGGCTTTCCCGAGATGCCGGGGGGCCTCGTCAAGACGCTCCACCCCCGGGTGCACGCAGGGATCCTCGCCGACACCGCCGATCCCGACCAGCTCGCCTACCTCGAGGAGCAGGGGGTCGCGGCTATCGACCTCGTCGTCTGCAACCTCTACCCCTTCCGGACCGACCCCTCCATCCGGCTCATCGACGTCGGCGGTCCGACGATGGTGCGCGCCGCGGCCAAGAACCACGCCCGGGTCGGGGTCGTGGTCGACCCGGCGGACTACGACACGGTGCTCGTCGAGCTGACCCAGGACGGTGTCCTCTCGGCGGCGACGAGGAAGCGCCTGGCACGAGCTGCTTTCGCCCACACCGCGGCGTACGACGCCGTCGTCGTCGGCTGGCTCGACGAGGGCGACGACGAGGTGCTCCCGCCCACTGTCCACCTCGCCCTCGAGCGGGTGCAGGAGCTCCGCTACGGCGAGAACCCGCACCAGACCGGCGCCCGCTACCGCTCCATCGGCACCGAGGGCTGGTGGGACGGCGTGACCCAGCACGCCGGCCTCGCCCTGTCGTACCTGAACCTCTTCGACGCCGACGCCGCGTGGGCGCTCGTGCACGACCTCGGCGACCGTCCCGCCGTCGCCATCATCAAGCACGCCAACCCGTGCGGCGCGGCGGTGGCCGACGACCTCACCACCGCCTACCAGCGCGCCTTCGAGTGCGACGAGCGCTCGGCTTTCGGCGGCATCGTGGCCCTCAACCGGCCCGTCGACGCCGCCACCGTGGAGCGCATGGTCGCAGCCGCACAGGCCGACGTCGTCATCGCCCCCGGCTACGACGACGGCGTGATCGACGCGCTGCGAGCCAAGCGCAAGAACACCCGCATCCTCGAGGCCGCGCCGCCCGAGGTGGATCGCCTCCAGCTCCGCCAGCTCGGTGGCGGCGCGTACCTCGTCCAGGACGCCCACCACTTCGCGGCGACCCGCGCCGACTGGCGCGTCGTGACGAAGGCGCAGCCGACCGAGGACCAGTGGCGCGACGCCGAGCTCGCCTGGCGGGTCTGCGGCTGGGTGAAGTCGAACAGCATCGTGCTCGTCAAGGACGGCACCGCGTGGGGCATCGGCGCCGGCCAGCAGAACCGTGTCGAGGCCGGCCAGATCGC
>JBBDQT010000178.1:0-15448 GCA_040905815.1 Acidimicrobiales bacterium | reverse complement strand
CCGCGTGGGGCATCGGCGCCGGCCAGCAGAACCGTGTCGAGGCCGGCCAGATCGCTGCCGCCAAGGCAGCGGGTCGTGCGGCCGGCGGGGCAGCGGCGAGTGACGCGTTCTACCCGTTCCCCGATGGCATCGAGGCCGCCGCCGAGGCCGGCGTGGCCGTGGTGATCCAGCCCGGTGGCGGCATGCGCGACGAGGAGATCGTCGCCGCCGCCGACGCGCACGGCCTGGCGATGGTCCTCACCGGCGAGCGCCACTTCCTGCACTGATCCCGCCCGGAGGTGGCCGCCCGAGTTGAGCGGTCAAGTA
The DNA here is from genome assembly GCA_040905815.1 of Acidimicrobiales bacterium. GTDB lineage: Bacteria > Actinomycetota > Acidimicrobiia > Acidimicrobiales > CADCSY01 > CADCSY01. The sequence continues at coordinate 15,142 of JBBDQT010000178.1, read as the reverse complement.
CGGTTCCCGCGGTGGGCGAGCCGGGGACGCGACCGAAGAAGCAGGAACAGGAGCTCGCCAGCGAGGTCGTCACCGAGGTCGCCCCGAACGTGCTGCGGATGATGCTGCCGATCGACTTCACCGGGCTCGGTCACGTGAACATGTACGGCCTGCTCGACGAGCGCGGCATCGCCGTCGTCGACCCCGGTCTCCCCGGCCCCGGGCCGTACAAGGTGGTCGAACGGCGGCTCAGGGCCGCCGGCATCCCGCTCAAGCGGATCCACACGGTCATCGTCACCCACTCCCACCCAGACCACTACGGCGGAGCCGGCCGGCTGGCGAAGGAGGCCGGCGCCGAGCTCGTCACCCACGTCGGCTTCCAGACGTTCTGGGCGAACGCCCACCGCTGCCTCGACCCGACCCACGGGCACGACGAGGGCGGCGACGAGCACTGCGAGGACCACGTCGCCGCCACGGCCCCCTGGGCCAAGCCCACGCCGTGGGGAACCGACTTCCAGCGCCCGAAGATGGGGGGCCGCCTGCCGCTCCCGGGAGTCCGCCGGCTCGCGCGCCGGCGCTTCGCGGCGCCCGAGCCCACCCGGCGGGTGCGCAGCGGTGACGTGCTGCAGCTCGCAGGCCGGGAGATGTTCGCTGTGCACACGCCTGGGCACACGACTGATCACCTGTGCCTCCACGACCCCGAGGCGGGGCTGCTGTTCTCGGGCGACCACATACTCCCGACCATCACGCCTCACATCTCAGGCCTCGGGCAGGACCCTGATCCGCTCGCGTCCTTCCTCGATTCCCTCGACCGCTGCGCCGAGCTCGAGGATGTCAAGGACGTGCTGCCCGCCCACGGTCACCCCTTCACCGACGTCGCGGCTCGGGTCGACGCCATCAAGGACCACCACGCCGGCCGCATCGGCCAGCTCCGCGAGGCGTCGGCTGCGCTCGGCTGGGCGAGCGTCGCCACGCTCTCGCGGCAGATCTTCAAGCCGCGGGTCTGGGGCTCGATGGCCGAGAGCGAGACCTACGCCCACCTCGAGCACCTCGTCGCCCGGGGCGAGGCCACCAGGCGGGGCCAGGACCGTACCCTCGAGTACCTCTTCGACGCCCGGCGTTAGGGTGCGGCGGTGAGCGCCGTGCTGTTGCAGGGGGTCCCGGTCCTCAGGGCCGTCAAGGCCGAGCTCGGCGACAGGATCGACAAGCTGCGGGCGGACGGCGTGAGACCAGGCCTCGGCACGCTCCTCGTCGGTGACGACCCGGCCAGCGCCAAGTACGTGGCCATGAAGCACAAGAACTGCGCCGAGCTCGGGATCGAGTCGCACGACGTCCGGCTCCCCGCCGACGCCACCCAGGCCCAGGTGGACGAGGTGGTCGACCGCTTCAACGCCGACCCGGCGGTCGACGCCTACCTGATGCAGCACCCGTTCCCGAAGCACCTCGACTTCGAGGGGGCGCTCCTGCGGGTCGACCCCGCGAAGGACGTCGACGGCCTCCACCCGGTCAACCTCGGCCGGCTCGTCCAGGGGGTGGCCGGTCCCCGCCCGTGCACCCCCGCGGGGATCAAGGCGTTGCTCGAGCACTATGAGGTGCCGGTCGAGGGGCGCCACGTCGTGATCGTCGGGCGCGGCCTCACCGTGGGCAAGGCGCTGGCGAACCTGCTGTCGCTGAAGGAGTCCGGCGCCAACGCGGCCGTGACCGTGCTGCACACCGGGGTCGCCGACATCCGCCCCTACGTCGCCGACGCCGACGTGGTGATCGCGGCCGCCGGCTCCCCGGGGATCATCAGCCGCGACATGGTGCAGCCCGGCGCGGCGGTGGTGCAGACCGGCACGACGATCGTGGACGGCGCCTACCTCGCCGACGTCGACGACGACGTGGCCGAGGTCGCCGGCTGGTTCGCCCCGGTGACCGGCTCCGTCGGCCCCATGACCCGCGCCATGCTCCTCACCAACTGCGTCACCGCCGCCGAGCGCCGACCTGTGCCGTGACGAGCTCAACGGACCGTATGACCCTTGGGCTCAGATGCATAAGGTCGGGTGAGACCCGTCCGCGGCCTGAGCACATCGAGCAGCGGCTCGCGACGGCTGATCCAGCGGAGGCGCTGGTCATATGACCTTGACGTGCACGCTGGGGTACGCCGCGGCGAGGCGTGCGAGGTCGGACTCGTCGCTGGTGAGGATGACGCCGCCACCACCCTCGACGGCGACGGCGACGGCATGCGCGTCGGCAAGGTCCTCGGAGCCGGCGCCCGCCGCGGCGAGGACGCCACCGACCAGCCGCGCCAGGCTGCGGTCGGTGTCACGCACGGCGATGGCGGTCTCCTGGCTCAGGCAGGCGTGGACGACGTCGTTGTGGCCCGGACCCCGGTAGAGCTCGGCGAGGACTACGGCAGGGGTCATCACCTCACGACGGAGTCGCCGTGCAGCCTCCAACGCGGCTCGCACCTCGTTGAAGCCTCGGGGCCGCCGACGAGCCAGGCTCGAGAGCGCCTCGGCATCGAGGACGAGGACGAGGCTCACGCCAGGAGCTCGACGTACTGCTGCACGAGTCCCTCGTCGACCGGTCCGTCCGACGAGGTGAGCTCATCGAGCAGCTCCCCGAGGAGGCGGTGCCGCCGACGCCGCTCGAGCTCGTGGCGCAGCGCCTCGTTCACCTGCGTGGACAGCGCCTCGCCGCCTGCCTCGAGCTCTGCGACGAGGTCCTCGTCGAGCGAGACCGAGACCTTGCGCTTGGTGGTGGTCATACCAAGAGCGTACCGAAGTATGACGCCATTGCCCAACTCGTACTGATCCGTCGGGCGCTGGCGCGGCTGCCCGTGCGCTGGTCGTAACCTCGGGCCGTGGCCAGGATCTCCGAGCTGTTGGCGCAGGGGTGCACGACCTCCTTCGAGTTCGGGCCGCCCCGCACGCCCGAGGCCGAGCAGCGCCTCGAGAAGGTGCTCCTCGAGCTCGAGCCGCTCGAGCCGTCGTTCGTGTCGGTCACCTACGGCGCCGGCGGATCGACCAGGGACAAGACGCGCGACATCGTCGAGCACATCCGGCGGGACACGTCCATGACGCCGATGCCCCACCTGACGTGCGTCGCCCACAGCCGCGCCGAGGTCGCCGACATCGTCACCGGCTACCGGGACTCCGGTCTGGAGAACATCCTCGCCCTCGGCGGTGACGCTCCGACTGACGGGTCCGCGTACCCGACCGACTTCCGCTACGCCCTCGAGCTGATCGACCTCGTCCACGAGGTGGCGGATCTCTCGATCGGCGTCGCCGCCTTCCCGGAGGGCCACCCTCGCTCCCCGGACATCCAGACCGACCGGCGCCACCTGGCGGCGAAGCTCCGGCGGGCGGACTTCGGCATCACCCAGTTCTTCTTCGACGCCGCCGACTACTTCCGCATGGTCGACGAGCTCGCTGCCCTCGGCGTCGACACCCCCGTGCTCCCCGGCGTGATCGGCTTCGTGAACGTCGACGCCCTCCGGCGCATGTCGTCGCTGAACGGCGCGGCGATCCCGCCGGCCATCGAGTCCCGTCTCGACCAGGTGGCGGGAGACCCCACCGCCGTGCGCCAGCTGGCGGTGGAGCTCGGCACCGCCCTCACCGCCGAGCTCCTCGAGGGCGGGGCGCCGGGCGTCCACCTCTACACCTTGAACTTCGCCCGTGCGACGAGGGAGATCTGCGAGAACCTCGGCCTCGCGGCCGTCGGCCGCGAGGCCGGCTGACCGGCTCTCCGCCCGCGGGCAGGGCTGGTCTCGCTTCCGGCACACCTGATTAGGCTCCGTCCATGGCCGAGAAGATCTCCCTTGCCGACGGCGTGCTGTCCGTCCCCGACAACCCCATCATCCCCTTCATCGAGGGCGACGGCACGGGCGTCGACATCTGGCCGGCGGCGAAGCTGGTTCTCGACGCCGCCGCCAAGAAGCACGGTCGCACGATCGAGTGGATAGAGGTCCTGGCCGGTCAGAAGGCGTTCGACGAGACGGGGGACTGGCTCCCCGAGGAGACGGTCACCACCTTCCGCGACTACCTGATCGGGATCAAGGGCCCGCTCACCACACCGATCGGCGGTGGGTTCCGCAGCCTCAACGTGGCGCTCCGCCAGATCCTCGACCTCTACGTCTGCCTTCGGCCGGTCCGCTGGTTCACCGGTGTCCCGTCGCCGGTGAAGCACCCGGAGCGGGTCGACATGGTGATCTTCCGGGAGAACACCGAGGACATCTACGCCGGCCTCGAGGTCGAAGAGGGCTCCACCGAGGCGAAGCGCCTGATGGAGCTGCTCAAGGAGGAGTTCGGCTGGGAGATCCGTGAGGACTCGGGCATCGGCATCAAGCCGATCTCCAAGACCGGGTCGCAGCGCCTCCAGCGCGCCGCCCTGCAGTACGCCGTCGACCGTGGTCGCAAGAACGTGCACTTCGTGCACAAGGGCAACATCATGAAGTTCACCGAGGGCGCCTTCAACAAGTGGGGCTACGAGCTCGTGCGGGAGGAGTTCTCCGACGTGGCCGTTGCCTGGGAGGACTGCGGCGGTAAGCCCGGCGACAAGATCCTCGTCCAGGACGCCATCGCCGACATCGCCCTCCAGCAGGTGCTCACCCGCCCCGCCGAGTTCGACGTGATCGCCACCATGAACTTGAACGGCGACTACCTCAGCGATGCCCTCGCCGCCCAGGTCGGCGGCATCGGCATCGCCCCCGGCGGCAACGCCAACTACGTCACCGGCCACGGCATCTTCGAGGCCACCCACGGCACGGCGCCCAAGTACGCCGGCCAGGACAAGGTCAACCCGGGGTCGGTGCTGCTGTCGGGCGTGCTCATGTTCGAGCACCTCGGGTGGAAGGACGCGGCGGACGACATCCTGGCGGCGCTCGAGGCCACCATCGCCGACAAGATCGTCACCTACGACTTCGCCCGGATGATGGACGACGCCACCGAGGTCAAGTGCTCGGAGTTCGCGAGCGCCATCGTGGACCGGCTGTAGCGGTCGCCACCACCAGAGCGGCGCCGCCGCGGTGGGCGGCTCCTGGCGTCCTGACGGTAGTGTCACCGAGGTAGCGGGAAGACGATCGAGGTCGCCACCAGGCGGCGCGAGAGGGGCACGCCATGCAGGTACGGGACAAGCTCTACATCGACGGGGCGTGGGTCCCCTCCAGCGGCTCAGGCACCCTCGAGGTGACCAACGCCACGACCGAGGAGGTCATGGCGACCGTCCCCGAGGGCACTCCCCACGACGTCGACAAGGCCGTCAAGGCAGCCAAGGCCGCCTTCGGCACGTGGTCCCAGACCTCCGTCCAGGAGCGGGCGAAGTACCTCTCCCGCATCACCGAGGGCCTCCAGGCCCGCATGGACGACATCGCCACCACCGTGAGCCAAGAGGTCGGCATGCCGAAGAGCCTCAGCCTCATGATCCAGGCCGGGCTCCCCATGCTGAGCTTCATGAACACCGCCCAGGTGGCGGAGACCTACGCGTTCGAGGAGACGGTGGGCAACAGCCTCATCGTCAAGGAGCCGGTCGGCGTCGTGGGCTGCATCACGCCCTGGAACTACCCGCTCCACCAGATCGCCGCCAAGGTCGCCCCCGCCCTCGCCGCCGGCTGCACCGTGGTGCTCAAGCCCTCCGAGGTGGCACCGGTCAACGCCTTCATCCTCGCCGAGATCATCGACGAGGTCGGCCTGCCCGCCGGTGTGTTCAACCTCGTCACCGGCGTCGGCTCCGTCGTCGGCGCGGCCATGTCCTCGCACCCCGAGATCGACATGATCAGCTTCACGGGCTCCACCGCCGCCGGCAAGGCCGTCTCCAAGTCCGGTGCTGACACCGTCAAGCGCATCGCCCTCGAGCTCGGTGGCAAGTCCCCGAACATCATCCTCGAGGACGCCAACCTGGAGAAGGCCGTCACCGACGGCGTCGGCAAGGCGTTCCTCAACTCCGGTCAGACCTGCTCGGCCTTGACCCGCATGATCGTCCCCCGGTCGAAGCTGGCCGAGATCGAGGACATCGCCACCAAGGCGGCCGAGACGTACACGCCAGGCGACCCCTTCGGCGAGGACACCCGCCTCGGTCCCCTCGTGTCCCACGTCCAGCGAGAGCGCGTCCGCGGCTACATCCAGAAGGGCATCGACGAGGGCGCCAAGCTCCTCACCGGCGGGGTCGAGCCGCCCGAGGGACTCGACAAGGGGTACTTCGTCCGCCCCACCGTGTTCTCCGAGGTCCGCAACGACATGACCATCGCCCAGGAGGAGATCTTCGGTCCCGTCCTGTCGATCATCCCCTTCGACACCGAGGAGGAGGCCATCGAGATCGCCAACGACTCGGTCTACGGCCTCGCCGGAGGCGTGTGGGCGGGCGACCAGGAGAAGGCGACGGCCGTCGCCCGGCGCCTCCGCACCGGGCAGGTCGAGGTCAACGGCGGGTCGTTCAACCCGATGGCTCCCTTCGGTGGCTACAAGCAGTCCGGCCACGGCCGCGAGCTCGGCACGTTCGGTCTCGAGGAGTTCCTCGAGACGAAGGCCATGCAGCTGTAGGGACCGCGGCGCAGCACGAGACAGCGGAAGGGGCGTTCCGACCGGAACGGCCCTTCGCGCTGTTGTGGGTGACCTCAACTTCTGACGCCAAGGTGCCGAAGAACACCCGTGCACTCACGGCGGCTCACCCGGTTCCTGTCCCTCGCGCTGATCGGCGGCCTGGTCCCGCTCGCGGCGCCTTCCCCGGTTGCGGCCGAGTCGGTGCCGACCGCGCCGCTCGTCGTCCGCTTCGAGTCCGGCACGAGCCCGGAGGAGCGAGCAGCGGACCTCGCAGCCCGGGGTCTGACCGTGCTCGACGAGACCCCGGGCAGCGACCACGTCCTCGTGCAGGCCGACGGCGCGTTCGCCGCCGCATCGGTCGTCGACGACGCGGTCGTGGAGGTGGCGCCTCTCGTCACCTACCGGGCCTCCGGCGTCCCGAACGACCCGGCGTACCGGGCGCAGTGGCACCTGCCCGCCATCGACACCGTGTCCGCCTGGGACGTGACCACCGGCACCGGCACGATCGTCGCCGTCATCGACACCGGCGTCGCGGCCGAGACCCGCGGCACGTACGTCCAGGCCCCGGACCTCGCCGGTACCCGGTTCGCCAAGGGTTGGGACTTCGTCTCCGGTGACGCCCACCCTGACGACGAGAACGGCCACGGCACCCACGTGGCCGGCACCATCGCCCAGACGACCAACAACGGCTACGGCGTCGCCGGCGTCGCGCCCGGCACGGCGATCATGCCCCTCCGGGTACTCGACAAGGACGGAGCCGGGAGCGACTGGAACGTCGCCCAGGCCCTGCGGTTCGCCGCCGACAAGGGCGCGGACGTCGCCAACCTCAGCCTCGGGTCGACGACCTCTTCCTCGGTCATGGCAGACGCCGTCGCCTACGCCCGCAGCAAGGGCGTCACGATCGTCGCGGCATCGGGCAACGAGGGCGTCGGGACGGTCAGCTACCCGGCGGCGCTCGACGGTGTCATCGCGGTGGGCGCCGTCCGCTTCGACCTCACCCGGCCCGCCTACAGCAACTACGGCAGGGCCCTCGACCTCGTCGCACCCGGCGGCGACATGTCGGTTGACCAGAACGGGGACGGCTACGGCGACGGCATCCTGCAACAGACCCTCGACGGGACCACCGCCACCTTCTGCCTCTGCTTCATGGAAGGGACCTCGATGGCGACCCCCCAGGTCAGCGCGGTCGCCGCCCTCCTCGCCGCCCGTGGGGCGACCGACCCCGACGTCATCGAGTCCGTGCTCGTGGCGAGCGCCAAGGACCTCGGCGTCAGCGGCCGGGACGACCACTACGGCAACGGGCTCGTCCAGGCCGGCGCAGCCGTCCGCACGCCCCTGCCCGGCCCTGCTCCTGTCGACGGTGCAGAGACAGAGCCCGAGCCCGCCCCCGAGCCCGCCGGCCCCGCCGCCATCCGCGGCATCGAGCACGCTTGCCCCAGCGAGACCACCCCGGACGCCAGCTTCAGCGACATCGCTGGCTCGGTGCACGCCGCCCCCGTGTCGTGCGTCGCCTGGTGGGAGGTCGCCAACGGCGTCACCGCGGAGAGGTTCGCCCCGGAGCGGTCCGTCACCCGCGGGCAGATGGCCTCGTTCGTCGCCCGCACCCTTGATGCATCCGGGATCGTGCTCCCCCTCGAGCCGCCCGACGCCTTCACCGACGACGATACCTCCATCCACGAGACGCGCATCAACCAGCTCGCCGCCATCGGCGTCGTGGGCGGCCGGGGGACAGGCACCTACGCCCCCGACGCGGTGGTGAGCCGGGCGGAGATGGCGACGTTCCTGGTCCGGGCCCACGACGTCGTGTCCTCCACCCCGCTCCGCGCCGGTCCTGACCGGTTCCAGGACGACGAGACCTCGGTGCACGAGGCGAACATCGACAAGATCGCGGCCGCCGGCCTCGCCGGTGGGACGAGCGCCACCACGTACGCACCGACGGCGCCCGTCCGCCGGGGCCAGATGGCCACGTTCCTCGCCCGCACCCTCGACCTGTTCGTCGCCACGGGAGCCGTCCCCGCCCGCTGAGGGAACCGGTCGTCGAACGTGCGGGAGGTCCTCGCGTGGGTGCTCGAGCCCGCGGCAGACGGCGCAGCCGCTGCGCCGGCGGCCGCCTGAACCGCGGCCGCTTGGTCCACTGCTCTCTGACCAGGCCGTCAGTCGTCCACGCCCTTCGGCGGCCCGACCACCTGCCCGCCGTGGGCGGCGAGGGCAGCGCCGAGGGTGGCGGGCGTGATCGCCCAGCCCTCGGGCTTCGGTACCGACCGGTCGTGGCCGGCCGAGCGGAAGAACCCCTCGAGGCCACCGGGCGTGGCCAAGGTCAGCACGTGCGCCTCCTCCGAGGTGATGACGTACGCGTGGGGGAGGTGCCGGGGGAGGAAGGCGACGCCGCCGTCGGCGAGCTCGTGGCGCTCCTCGCCGACCCAGAACGTCCCGGACCCCTGGAGCATGAGGAAGATCTCGTCCTCCTCGCCGTGCACGTGCACCGGGGAGGCATCGCCCCGCCGCAGGCGGCTCTCCAGGATCATGAGCTGCCCGTCGCTGGCGGCGGCGTCGAGCACCACCGAGACGGTGCTGTCCCCGATCCACTCCAGCTGCTGGTGCTCAGATCGTTGTGCGAGGTGCACGTGTGCCATCGCTCCTCCTCATCTCGTTTGTCTCTCGGTAAACTGACTTGACTTAAGGTAAGGTGAAGTCGTGGACGCTGTCAAGGTTCGAGGCCGGCGCGCCGAGTCCGCCGAGGCGACGCGTGCTGCGGTGATCGCCGCGGCGCACGCTGCGTTCGTCGAGCACGGCTACGGCGCCGCGACGATCGACGACATCGCGCGGCGAGCAGGGGTCTCCCGGCCCACCGTGTTCGCCGTGGGCGGGAAGGCGAAGCTGCTCGCGATCGCACGGGACGTGGCCATGGCCGGCGACCTCGCCGATGTGGTGGTGCGGGACCGAGCGTCGTTCCAGGCCGTCCTGGCCGAGGTCGACCCGGTGACGACCCTCGTGGCGTTCGCCCGGCACGTGACGGCGGTCGCAGCCCGATACGCGGCGCTGGACGAGGTGCTCCGGCAGGGTGCCGGCACGGACCCGGACCTGCAGGCGCTGTGGGACGAGAGCGAGGTCCAGCGCCGCCGCGCCGCGCGCCTCGTCGTCGACGACGTGCGCAGGAAGGGCGAGCTCTCGCTGCCGGCGGAGCGCGCCGCCGACGTCTTGTGGCTCCTCATGGCGCCTGACCACCACCGCCGGCTGACGGTCGGCCGCTCCTGGTCGTCGGCGTCCTACGCACGCTGGCTCGGCGACGCGATGGTCGCCTTGCTCCTTGCGCCGACCCGGGACGCGAGGTCAGGGGCGGCGCCACAGCACGAGGGGGAGGACAGGACCTGATCCGGCAGCCAGCAGTGCCTCGCCGGCGGCGGTCATCGTCCAGCCGGAGGCGAGCACGTCGTCCACGAGGAGCACCGGGCCTGGTGGCAGGTCGCTCGGGTCTGCGGCAAACGCGTCGACGACGTTCGCGCACTGTCGCCACGAGTTCGCCATCAGCCGCTGCGGGGGGTCGTCGTTGCGGACCCTGGTCAGCGCCTCCACGAGCGGGAGCTTCCCGAGCGCGGCGATCCGCTCCGCCATCGACCGGACCAGGAGGGGATGGGACCGGCTGGGGACGAACGTGACGCTTGTCGGCCGCTCGACCCAGTCCCAGCGCTTCAGCACCGCGGCGAGACCGGCGAGCAGCTCGTCGCCGAGGCGTTCGTCGCCCGCCAGCGCAGCGGTGACGAGCTCGCCCCACCCCGCGTCGTCTCCGAACGCGAGCGCTCGGCCGGTGTCGACCTGGCGGTCGCGCTTGATGTTGCCCTTGCGCGCCTCGCCCCCGCGTGGCCACTGCTTGCGGGGCGCGAGCACAACGTCGGCGCTCCTCAGGTGGGCGAGCGCGGCGGCGGCCAGCGCCGGCTCGGGCGCCGCACCCTCCACGACCCCCGTGCACCGGTCGCAGCGACCGCAGTCGGCCGCCTCCGGGTCGTCGAGCACCTCGCGCAGGAAGCGCATGCGGCACCCCTCGGTGGCGGCGTAGGCGCGCATCGCCGCCTGCTCCGCCTTGCGGTTGGCGTCGACGGCGGCGAGGCGCTCGTCGTCGTAGGACCAGGGGGTGGCCGTGCGCACCCAGCCCGAGCCGCGGCGCTCGACCGCTCCCTCGACGTCGAGCACCTTGAGCAGCGCCTCGAGCCTGCCCCGGCGCAGGTTGACGACCTCCTCGAGGGCGGGGACGGTGAGGGGTCCGTCGGCCTCGACGGCGGCGAGGACGCGCTCCACGACGTCGCGCGGGGGGAACGCGGTCGAGTCGAAGTACGCCCAGATCGCCCCGTCCTCGGTGGCGGGGAGGAGCACCGCCCGCGCCGAGTCGATGGCCCGACCGGCCCGGCCCACCTGCTGGTAGTAGGCGATGGGGCTCGACGGCGAACCGAGGTGGGCCACGAACGCCAGGTCGGGCTTGTCGTAGCCCATCCCGAGCGCCGAGGTCGCCACGACGGCCCGCAAACGGTTGGCGGCGAGCTCGGCCTCGATGTGCTCCCGCTCCACCGGCGCCGTGTCGCCGCTGTAGGCGGCGACCTCGAGGTCCTGTGAGGCGAGGAAGGCCGCCACCCGCTCGACCTCGGCGACCGTGAGGCAGTAGACGATGCCCGAGCCCGCCTCGGCGTGGAGCGCGGCTGCCAGCCAGGCCAGTCGCTCGGCGGTGGTCGGGAGGCTCACGACCGACAGGTGCAGGCTCTCCCGGTCGAGCGTGCCCCGCAGCGTGAGCGTGCTCTCGCCGATCTGGGCTGCCACGTCGGCGGTGACCCGCTCGTTGGCGGTGGCCGTCGTGGCCAGCACGGGCACCTCCTCCCCGAGCGAACCGATGACCGTGGCGAGGCGGCGGTAGTCGGGCCGGAAGTCGTGGCCCCAGTCGGAGATGCAGTGGGCCTCGTCGATGACGAGCATGCCCACCGCGGCGCTGAGCCTGGGCAGGACCTCGGCCCGGAAGCCGTGGTTGTTCAGCCGCTCCGGGGAGATGAGGAGCACGTCGACCGTGCCCGCCGCCAGCTCGTCCTCGATGGCCCGCCAGTCGTCGACGTTCGTGGAGTTGATGGTGCGCGCCGCGATGCCCATGCGAGCTGCCGCTGCGACCTGGTCCCGCATGAGGGCGAGCAGGGGCGACACGACGAGGGTGGGGCCGGCGCCCCGGTCGCGCAGGAGGCGGGTGGCGATCCAGTACACGGCGGACTTGCCCCAACCGGTGCGCTGCACGACGAGCACGCGCGACCGTCGCTCGACGAGCGCCTCGATGGCGACGAGCTGGTCGGGCCGCAGCACCGCGGCGGGGCCGGCGAGCTCGGCGAGGAGCTCGGCGGCCCGGTCGGCGATCGTGGCGGCGCTCGTGGTCACGGCTCCACCTTGGCAGAGGGGTGTGACGATGGTGGCCGGGCTCGTCGTCGGCGGCCGCCCGAGCCCCAGCGGTTGCGGAGCGGTGCCCGATGGATGGACCCTGGCCTGGTGCCAAGCGAACTCGAGGTGGTCGCCGACGTCCCTCGCGCCCTCCTTGTCGACGTCTACGAGCTCACCATGGCGGACGCGTACCGCCTCCACGGCATGGCGGGGCGTCCGGCGACGTTCTCGCTGTACGTCCGGGAGCTCCCGCCCGAGCGCTCCTACCTCGTCGCCGCCGGCCTCGACGACGCGCTCACCTGGCTGGAGCGGCTCTCGTTCGGACCGGACGAGCTCGCCGCCGTCGAGCGCCTCGGGTTGTTCCCTGCCGAGTTCCTGGACCACCTGGCCGCGCTGCGGTTCACGGGCCGTGTGCGGGCCGTCCCGGAGGGCACGATCGTCTTCGCCGGCGAGCCGTTGCTCGAGGTGGACGCGCCGATCGACGAGGGCCAGCTCGCTGAGACGTTCCTGTTGAACCAGCTGACGTTGCAGACGATGCTCGCCACCAAGGCGTCGCGGTTCCGGGAGGCGGCTCCGGGCCGGGCGCTCGTCGAGTTCGCGCTCCGTCGGGCGCACGGCGTCGACGCGGGCATGAAGCTCGCACGTGTCTGCGGGCTCGTGGGCTTCGACGGCACGAGCAACGTCGCCGGCGCCGACCGCTACGGCGTGCCTGCCAGCGGCACCATGGCTCATGCCTTCGTGCAGGCACACGAGGACGAGGTCGCAGCCTTCCGTGCCTTCGCCGACGCGCTCGGCGAGCGCGCCGTGCTGATCGTCGACACCTACGAGACTGCACGGGGCGTCGAGCGTGCCATCCAGGTGGCGGGGGAGATGCGGGCGCGGGGGATCGAGATCAAGGGCATACGCCTGGACTCCGGTGACCTCGCCCAGCTCGCGGGAGCGGCCCGGCAGCGGCTGGACGAGGCGGGGTTCCCCGACCTCCAGATCCTCGCCTCCGGAGGCCTCGACGAGCACGAGGTGGCCCGGCTCGTCCACGAGGAGCAGGCGCCCATCGACGGCTTCGGCGTGGGGACGGCGCTCGGGGCCTCGACGGATGCTCCGGTCCTGGAGTCGGTGTACAAGCTGGTCGCCCACGAGTGCCGCATGGTGCGCAAGACGTCGACGGGCAAGTCGAGCTGGCCGGGGCCGAAGCAGGTCTGGCGGGCGCCTGACTGGTCCGAGGACGTCCTCACCCTCGCCGACGAGCCTCACCCCGCGGCGGGCTACGAACCGCTCCTCGAGGAGGTGCTGCGCGACGGGCGGCGCACGGGCGCCGGGAAGCGGGACCTGCCCGCCGCCAACCGGCACTTCGAACAGGGGTGGGACCGGCTGCCCGCCCGCCTGCGCCGGCTCGCGGAGCCGGACCGGCACCGGGTGCGGGTCTCGGCGGCGGTCCGCCGCGCCGCCGACGAGATCGACCGACGACACGAGGAGGCCTGACATGCCACACCAGGGAGCGAGCAGCGACGAGCTGCTCTTCGACGATCGGACCGCCCTCGTCGTGGTCGACGTCCAGAACGACTTCGCCGACCCCGCCGGCGGTCTCTACGTGGAGGGGGGCGAGCGGGTCGTCCCCGAGGTCAACCGGCTGGTCGCCGCGGCGCAGGCGGCGGGCGCCCTGGTCGTCTACACCCAGGACTGGCACCCGCCCGTCACCCCGCACTTCGACGTCCACGGCGGGACCTGGCCGGTGCACTGCGTGCGGGGGACGTGGGGCGCGGCGCTCCACCCCGACCTCGAGGTCGTCGGGCAGGTCGTGCGCAAGGGGACCGGTGGTGAGGACGGCTACTCGGGCTTCACCGCCCTCGACGTCGAGAGCGGCGAGCAGAAGCCGACCGACCTCGACGCGCTGCTGCGCAAGCGCGACGTCAGGCGGGTCGTCGTCGCCGGGCTCGCCGAGGACGTGTGCGTCAAGGAGACCGCGCTCGACGCCCGTCGGCTCGGCTACGCCGCCAGCGTCCACCTGCGCGCCACCCGGCCGGTCGAGCTCGAGCCGGGTGACGGCCTCGCCGCCCAGGAGGATATGGCCGTCGCCGGGGTCACGCTGCTGTCCTGAGGACCAGGGGTCGACCGGTGCCGGAACGTGGTTCGCCGGCCCCTCCAGGGGCCTCTGTCGAGGTGGACACCGCCCGGCTGTACCCGTCTACGCTCGCCTCGATCACCCGTCCGGCCGATTGGTGTCGGCGCCGACGTCCTCCGAGGAGCCCGCCGTGAAGACCCCTGTCCGTGTCGCCGTCACCGGAGCCGCAGGCCAGATCGGCTACAGCCTGCTGTTCCGGCTCGCGGCCGGTGACCTCCTCGGGCCCGACCAGCCGGTCGTCCTCCAGCTGCTCGAAATCACTCCGGCGCTCCAGGGGCTCGAGGGCGTCGCCATGGAGCTCGACGACGGCGCGTTCCCCCTCCTCGCCGGGACCGTGCGGACCGACGACGCCGAGGTCGCCTTCGGTGACGCCGACATCGCCTTCCTCGTCGGCTCCCGGCCCCGCAGCAAGGGCATGGAGCGGGCGGACCTCCTCGAGGCCAACGGCGCCATCTTCACCGTCCAGGGCAAGGCCCTCGCCGCCGCAGCCAGCCCCGACATCAAGGTGCTGGTCGTCGGGAACCCGGCCAACACGAACGCCCTCATCGCCATGAGCAACGCCCCGGGCATCGACGCCCGCCGCTTCACCGCCATGACCCGCCTCGACCACAACCGGGCGAAGGCCCAGGCCGCGCAGAAGGCGAGCGTGCACGCGTCCGACGTCACGAACATGACGATCTGGGGGAACCACTCGGCCACGCAGTACCCCGACCTGTTCCACGCCCGCATCGAGGGCCAGACCGCCACCGAGCGGATCGACGACCGGGCGTGGCTCGAGAACGACTTCATCCCGACCGTGCAGCAGCGAGGCGCGGCCATCATCGAGGCCCGGGGCAGCTCCTCAGCGGCCTCGGCCGCCTCGGCCGCCCTCGACCATGTGCGTGACTGGGTGCAGGGCACCCCGGAGGGCGACTGGGTCTCGATGGCCGTCCCCTCCGACGGCTCCTACGACGTCCCCGAGGGCATCATCTCGTCGTTCCCCGTGAAGTGCGCCGGAGGTGACTGGAAGATCGTCCAAGGCCTCGACATCGACGACTTCTCCCTCGCCCGCATCGACGCCTCCGCCAACGAGCTCGTCGAGGAGCGCGACACCGTCCACGGCCTCGGCCTGCTGGGGTAGCCC
>JBBDQT010000177.1:0-3638 GCA_040905815.1 Acidimicrobiales bacterium | reverse complement strand
GCCGGGTCCACCGTCACCTCCGTGGCCTTCACCGATGCCCACACCTCGTCACCAGGGACGAGGTGCAGCGCGGCGAGCGCCGCTGGCGTCACCTCCGCCACGAGCGGCACCGGGCCGGCGAGCGTGACCCGGGTGCGGTCCCGCTCGTCGTCGATGGCGGCCACGGTCGCGAGCCAGACGTTGCGGGGCGAGCCCTCCGGTCGGGCCCGGTGCAGCGCTACCGCGGAGGGCCGCACCTGCAGCAGCACAGGGCCCTCGGCGGGGTCGGCCACGGTGAGGGTGGCACCGCCGGCGAGCGCCACCCGCGTGCCGCGGGCGGTGCCCGGGAGCAGGTTCACCCCCATGAGGGCGGCGACGAAGGCCGAGCGGGGTCGCTGCGCCACGTCGGCCGCCGTCCCGATCTGGGTGACCCGACCGGCCTCGACGACCACGAGCTGGTCGGCGAGTGAGAAGGCGTCGACCGCGTCGTGGGTCACGAGCACCCGTGCGCCGGGGAACGAGGTGAGCTGCTGCCGCAAGGTCCGGCGGACCTCCGCCCGCGTGCCGGCGTCGAGCGCGGCGAGCGGCTCGTCGAGCAGCAGCAGCCGGGGCCGGGTGGCGAGCGCTCGCGCCAACGCGACCCGCTGGGCCTGACCGCCGGAGAGCGCGCCGGGGCGTGCGCGTGCGACCGCGGCCAACCCGAGCTGGCCGAGCCAGGCGAGAGCATCAGTGCGCGCCGCCGCCTTCGGTCGTCCTCGCGCCCGCAGGCCGAACGCCACGTTCTCCAGGACCGACAGGTGAGGGAACAGCAGGTCGTCCTGGAAGACGTAGCCGACGGCACGCTGCTCGGGCGGGACCCAGATCCCCTCCGCCGGATCCTCGAGCGCCCTGCCGTCGAGCCCGACCCGCCCGCCGTCGAGAGGTACGAGGCCGGCGAGAGCCCGCAGCAGCGTGGTCTTGCCGGCGGCATTGGGGCCGAGCACGGCGACCGTCGAGCCCTCGGGGACGTCGAGGGCCACGTCGAGGTCGAGTGAGCCGAGACGCACCTGGACGGTGGCGTCGAGACCTTCACGGCGACTCATGGGAACGGTGACCAGCGGTCCCGCAGGGCGACGAGCACGACGAGGGAGAGAGCGATGAGCACGAGGCTCAGCGCGATCGCCGCCTCCCGGTCCGACTCGAGGGCGAGGAAGACGGCGAGGGGCATGGTCTGGGTGCGGCCCTGCAGGTTGCCGGCGAAGGTGATGGTCGCACCGAACTCGCCGAGCGCCCGCGCCCAGCAGAGCACGGTGCCGGCGAGGAGCGACGGTGCCACGAGGGGGAGCGTCACCCGCCGGAACACCGTGAGCCGTCGGGCCCCCAGGGTGGCGGCGGCGTCCTCGTAGCGGCGGTCGGCGCCCCGCAGTGCCGCCTCCAGGGTGATGACGAGGAACGGCATGGCGACGAAGGTCGTGGCGACAACCACCCCTGCGGTCGAGAACGGGAGGAGGATGCCGGTCGCACGCTCGAGCGGCCCGCCGACGAGGCCACGTCGTCCGAGCGCGAAGAGCAGCGCGGTGCCGCCCACGACCGGTGGGAGCACCATCGGGAGCGTGACGAGCGCCCGCAGCAGCGCCCGGCCGGGGAACGTCATGCGGGCGAGCACCCACGCGAGCGGCACGCCGAGGACGAGGGAGGTGACGGTGGCGAGCGTCGCCGTCACCACCGAGAGCCGGAGCGCGTCGACGACGACCGGCTCGGTGACGAGCGACGGGAGCGACGACCACGGCGTCCGCTGGAGCAGACCCGCGAACGGCAGGAGCAAGAAGCCAACACCCGCGACGGCCAGCGGTACGAGCAGCAAGGGCGGTCGGCTGCTCCGACGCCTCGTCGAGCCGGGTGGCGTCACGGCGTGAGGAACCCGTGCCGCCGGAGGATCGACTGACCTGCCGTTCCACCGATGAACGCCACGAACCGATCGGCCGTAGCGGCGGGCCTCGGGTGGATCACGACGGTGGCGGCGTAGGTGATCTCACCGTCACCGGCCGTCACGTCGATCACGTCGACCGTGCCACCGGCGGCCTGCACGTCGGTGCGGTACGCGAGCCCCACGTCGAGCTCTCCGGCCGCGAGCTTGGAGAGGAGGCTCCGGGCGTCGATCTCCTCGGTGTCCACCGACGCCGCCACGCCCACCGAGGCGAAGAGGGACCTCGCCGCCCGGCCGCAAGGCACGTGGGGCGCGCACACGCCGACGAGCAGCGCCTCGTCCGTCACGTCCGCCAGGGACGAGACGCGTCCCGGGTTGCCCCTCGGTACCGCGAGCACGAGCCGGTTGCGGGCGAACGGCACGACCTCCTGCCCCGTGCCTGCGTCCACGATCTCGACGACGTGGGAGACGTCTGCCGAGGCGAAGACGTCCGCTGGAGCACCGTCGAGCACCTGTTGCGCCAGCCCTGCGCTCGAGCCGAAGCTGAAGTCGACGTCCATTCCCGGGTGGGCGGTCTCGAACGCCTCGCCGAGCTCTTCGAAGGCGTCCGAGAGGGAGGCGGCGGCGAAGACGAGCAGCGTCGACTCGCTGCCACCGGCGCCGCAACCCGGCGTGGAGAGCAGTGCCACAACAAGCGGCGCGACGACGGCGCTAGCTCGGTGGTTGGCCATCGAGCTCCACGACCACGTTCGTGGACCTCACCACGGCAGCGACCGGCACGCCGGGGACGAGGTGGTGCTCGTCCGTGGCGGACATGAGCTCCACCGTAGCGCCGGGGGAAAGCATCACCGCTCGGACCCGGCGGTACCCTGACCGACGGGTCAGGCGGGTCAGGGTGCCCGGGCGGGCGACACGAGGAGATGCAGCAGATGACAGCGGTGCCGGCCAACGCGGAGGACGGCGACGGCCACCGGCCCAAGGCGAGCCGCGACGGGTGGCGGTTGCTGGGCCAGAGCCTCCGGGCCGAGTGGCGGGGGATCGCCTTCGGCGTGGCCGTGGGCCTCGTCTGGACGGCGGCCAAGGTCAGCATCCCGAAGTTCGTGCAGCTGGGGATCGAGGAGGGCATCGAGCGGCAGGTCGACGGCGCCCTGCTGAAGTGGTCGCTCGTCATCCTCGGAGCAGGCGTGCTCACCGCGACCTTCACCGGCTCCCGCCGCTACCTCGCCTTCCGCGTCTCCCGCTCGGTCGAGGCGACGCTGCGACACCGGCTCTTCGCCCACCTCCAGCGCCTCCACTTCGCGTTCCACGACACGGCGGCGACGGGCCAGCTCATGAGCCGGGCCAACACCGACCTGCAACAGATCCAGTTCTTCGTCGTGATGATCCCGGTGACGTTCTCGAACGCGGTCACCGTCCTCGCCGCCACCGCCGTCATGGTGTCGATCAACCCCACGCTGGCCCTGCTCGCCCTCGGTGCCCTGCCCCTCGTGAACGTCCTCGCCAAGCGGTACTCGAGCCGCCTCCACCCCGCGGTGATGGGGCTCCAGCAGGAGCTCGCCGAGCTGTCCGACGTGGTGGAGGAGACGGTCTCGGGCGTCCGTGTCGTGAAGGGCCACGGCGCCGAGCCGATCCAGGCCGCCCGCCTCCGCAAGGAGGCCGACGACGTGTTCGAACGGTCGGTGCAGACCGCCAGGATCCGGGCCACCTACCTGCCGGCCATGGAGCTGCTGCCCAACCTCGGGCTCGTCGTGGT
>JBBDQT010000176.1:0-3645 GCA_040905815.1 Acidimicrobiales bacterium | reverse complement strand
GGTACAAGTGGCAGAGGTCGAGATCGGCATCGGGAAGTCAGGTCGGCGGGCCTACGGGTTCGACGACATCGCGATCGTTCCGAGCCGACGGACCCGCGATCCCGAGGACGTCGACATCTCGTGGGAGATCGACGCCTTCCGCTTCGAGCTCCCTCTCATGGGCTCGGCGATGGACGGGGTGATCAGCCCCGCCACCGCCATCGCCATCGGCCGCCTCGGCGGGGTCGGCGTGCTCAACCTCGAGGGCCTGTGGTGCCGGTACGAGGACCCTGAGCCCCTCCTCGAGGAGATCGCCGAGCTGCCGGCCGACAAGGCGACGCTGCGCATGCAGGAGATCTACCTCGAGCAGCTCAAACCCGAGCTGATCGAACCGCGCATCCGCCAGATCAAGGACGCCGGCGTCGTCTCGTGCGCGAGCGTGACACCGCAGCGCACCGCGGCGTGGGCGAAGGAGATCCTCGCTTCGGAGCTCGACCTGCTCGTGATCCAGGGGACCGTCGTCTCCGCCGAGCACGTGTCGAAGACGGTGGAGCCGCTCAACCTCAAGCGCTTCGTGCGCGAGCTCGACATCCCGGTGATCGTCGGCGGCTGCGCCAGCTACCAGGCCGCTCTCCACCTCATGCGCACCGGCGCCGCCGGCGTGCTCGTGGGCGTGGGCCCCGGCAACGCCTGCACGAGCCGTGGGGTGCTCGGCATCGGCGTGCCCCAGGCGACGGCAATCGCCGACGCCAAGGGCGCCCGCATGCGCCACCTCGACGAGACCGGCGTCTACTGCCACGTCATCGCCGACGGCGGCATGAGCACCGGCGGCGACATCGCCAAGGCCATCGCCTGCGGCGCCGACGCCGTCATGATCGGCTCCCCCCTCGCCGCGGCCGAGGAAGCGCCGGGCCGGGGCTACCACTGGGGCATGGCCACGTTCCACCCCACGCTGCCCCGCGGTGCCCGGGTCAAGAGCGGCACCCGCGGCACGCTCGAGGAGATCCTCGTCGGCCCCGCCCGGGAGAACGACGGCCGGGTCAACCTCTTCGGCGCCCTCCGCACCTCCATGGCCACCTGCGGCTACGAGACCGTCAAGGAGTTCCAGAAGGCCGAGGTGATGGTGGCGCCCGCCCTCCAGACCGAGGGCAAGCAGCTCCAGCGGGCGCAGGGCATCGGCATGGGGGCCTGAGGCAGACGACGGGCCCACCCTCGAACCGGCGGTAGCCTTTCGCATGGCCGCCGCCGCCGACTTCGACACCGTCCTCGTCGTCGACTTCGGCGCCCAGTACGCCCAGCTGATCGCCCGGCGCGTGCGCGAGGCGAACGTCTACAGCGAGATCGTGCCCCACACGATCACCGCCGCCGAGATCGCCGAGCGGAACCCCGTCGGGGTCATCTTCAGCGGCGGCCCGAAGTCGGTCCACGTCGAGGGCGCGCCCGCCATCGACGCCGGCGTCTACGAGCTCGGCCTCCCGGTGCTCGGCATCTGCTACGGCGCCCAGCTCGTCGCCAGCCAGCTCGGCGGCGAGGTCGACCACACCGGACGCGGCGAGTACGGGCGCACCATCCTGTCGGCCCACGGCGGGTCGACGCTGCTCGGCCCCGCACCGGACACGAGCACCGCCGTGTGGATGAGCCACTTCGACTCGATCACCCGGGCGCCCGAGGGGTTCACCGCCGTGGCGAGCACGGTCGACGCGCCGGTCGCCGTGCTCGAGTCCGACGAGCGGCGGATCTACGGGGTGCAGTTCCACCCCGAGGTCGGCCACACCGCCGGCGGCCAGGCCATGCTCGTCCGCTTCCTCCACGACGTGTGCGGGGCGCGCCCGACGTGGACGATGACCTCGGTGATCGACACCCAGGTCGAGGCGGTCCGAGAACAGGTCGGCGGGGCACGCATCATCTGCGCGCTCTCCGGCGGGGTCGACTCCGCCGTGGCCGCGGCCCTCGTGCACAAGGCGGTGGGCTCCCAGCTCACGTGCGTCTACGTCGACACCGGGCTCATGCGGGCGAACGAGTCGGACCAGGTCGTCGAGACGTTCCAGCGCAACCAGGGCATCGAGCTCCAGCACGTGCGGGCGGCGGACCGGTTCTTCGACGTCCTCACCGGCGTCGTCGACCCGGAGGAGAAGCGCAAGGCGATCGGCGAGCGCTTCATCCGGGAGTTCGAGATGGCCGCCCAGGGGCTCGAGGACGCCAAGTTCCTCGTCCAGGGGACGCTGTACCCCGACGTCATCGAATCGGGGACGTCCCACGCCGCCAAGATCAAGTCGCACCACAACGTGGGCGGGCTGCCCGAGGACATGGACTTCGAGCTCGTCGAACCGCTCCGGGCGCTGTTCAAGGACGAGGTCCGCAAGGTCGGCTCCGAGCTCGGGCTGCCGGACGAGATCGTGTGGCGCCAGCCGTTCCCCGGCCCCGGCCTCGGCGTCCGCATCATCGGCGAGGTCACCCCCGAGCGGGCCGACCTGCTCCGCCTCGCCGACGCCATCGTGCGCGAGGAGGTCCGCAACGCCGGCCTCGAGCGCGACATCTGGCAGGTGTTCGCGGTGCTCCTCGCCGACGTTCGCTCGGTCGGCGTCCAGGGCGACGAGCGGACCTACGGCCACCCCGTCGTGATCCGGGCGGTGACGAGCGACGACGCCATGACCGCCGACTGGGCGCGGCTCCCCTACGAGCTGCTCGAGAAGCTCTCGAGCCGCATCATCAACGAGGTCCCGGGCGTGAACCGGGTGGCGTACGACATCACGTCGAAGCCCCCCGGCACCATCGAGTGGGAGTGACGGGGACCCTGGGGACGGGATGACGGTCCGCCTCGTCGACCGGCGGCCGCACCTCGGTGCCGACGAGCTGCTGGCTCGCCTCCACCCGCCGGCCCGCTTCGCCGGCGCCCGGTTCGAGACGTACCTGCCCGACCGGGCTCACCCGTCGCAGGCGGCGGCACGGGCCGAGCTCGAGCGATTCGCCGGCGCCATCGCGGGAGAGCCGAGCCGGGCGACGCGACGGGGCCTCCTCCGGCGCACGTCCAGGCACGCCGCTCCGGCAGGGCGGCCGGCGCGGTACCTCGACGGCGGCTACGGCGTGGGCAAGACCCACCTGCTCGCCGCCGCCTGGCACGCGGTGCAGCCGTCGCCGGCGGCGTACCTCACGTTCGGCGAGCTGACCGCGCTCGTCGGGTCCCTCGGGATGCAGAGCGCAGCTCGGTCCTTCTCCGGCTTCCGGCTGCTGTGCGTGGACGAGTTCGAGCTCGACGACGTCGCCAACACGTTGATGCTCGTGACGTTCCTCCGGGGCGTCATCGCCGCCGGCGTGGCGGTTGCTGCGACGTCCAACGCCATACCCGACCGTCTCGGTGAGGGCAGGTTCAACGCCGACGACTTCACCCGGGAGATCGCCGCCATCGCCGCCCACTTCGAGACGGTCCGCATCGACGGGGAGGACTACCGCCGTCGAGGCGGGGTGGTGGTGGACCCGATGCCCGATGAGCGCATAGCCCCCTTCGTCGCCGCTGCCGGCCCGGCGACGAGCGTCGACGACGCGACCGCGCTGCTCGGCCACCTGCGGGTCGTGCCGCCGGCGCAGCTCGCAGCGCTGCTCGACGGGATCGACACCGTGGTCCTGCGCGACCTCCGGCCGATCACCAACCAGGGGACCGCCCTGCTG
>JBBDQT010000175.1:0-3657 GCA_040905815.1 Acidimicrobiales bacterium | reverse complement strand
GTTCCGGGTGCAGGAGGGCGCGCCTGGCGCGGTCGGCTGCACCCAGAACGGCGGCATCTCTGGCGGCGGCGTGTCGGGACGGGGGTGGCGGCGGTCACGCGACCCGGACGACGGCGGAGGCGCGGACGCTGCCGTCGACCACGAGCCAGAGGCGGAACCCGTCCCGCTCGTCGACGGAGACGAGCTCGACCTCGTCGGTGGGCTCGATGGCGGCGCCGTACTCGAGCTCGGCGCGCCCGGGCACGACGCCGCGCCGGGCCGCCTCGTCTTCCACCGCCTGCCAGGTGGCGGCGTTGTTCACGTGGCGCAACACGTCGAGGTCGCTCGACCGCAGGGGCCACGGCCGCGACGGGGCACCGGCCGGGGGAGCGGGGTGGCGGAGCCGGGCGTCCACGGTGCGACCGAGAGCGGCCTCGGCGTAGGTGTCGAGGAACCAGTTCGGCAGTCGCGTCGGCCGATCCGCGTCCTCGCCCAGGAACACCCAGACCGACGCCACCTCGATCCGACGGGTGCCGTCCGCGCTGCGCAGGGACGAGCGACGCTCGCCCCACCGGCTGCCGATGCCGCCGCAGAACGTGGTCACCTCGACGCGGTCGCCGAGCCGCGGCCACTTCGGCGACCAGACGACCGTGCGTCGGGCCACCCACGGCGTGGCGGGGTCGAGTCCGGCGTCGGCGAAGTCGTCGTTGCCCACGTCCTGCAGCAGCCGGGCCAGCGCGTCGAGGCGGAGCCGGCCGTGCTGGTCGGCATCGCCCAGACGCACCCGACGCGACGTCCGGAACCGACGACCGACGTCGGGCACGGGCACGAGGTCACCCGGGAGCTCGTCGGGGAGCTCGCCGGGAAGGGAGTCGGGGAGGGCGTCCGGGACAGCATCCACCCGGGAAGGCCATCCGACCGCCCCGCCGCCCGTCAAGACGAACCCCCGGCCCCGTCCTCGTACTGGCGGTGGATCGGTTGGCAGGGCCCACGTGGGCTCCGCCAGCTCGGTGGTGGGCGCTCACCCCCTTTCGTACTGGCGGTGGGTTTGTGAGCAGCGCCCATGTGAGCACCGCCAGTTCGGGAGTCGGGATCGGTACGGTCGGGTCGCTGTGAGCGACCTGGCCGCCTTCGCCGTGCTGTGGGCGCTCGGCTGGGTGCTGTTGTGGCGGGTGCCGGTGCCCGGTCAGGTCCAGGCCGGCGCAGCCCGGCCGGCGGTGTCGGTCGTGGTCCCGGCGCGCGACGAGGCCGCGAACCTGCCGGTCCTGCTCGGCTCGCTCGTCCCCCAGCTCGGATCGGCCGACGAGGTGCTGGTCGTCGATGACCACTCTTGCGACGGCACCGGTGAGGTGGCGCTGGCCGCGGGGGGGGGGGGGGGGGGGGGGGGGGGCGGCCCCCCCCCCCCCCGACCCGAGGGGTGGGCGGGCAAGCAGTGGGCGTGCCACACCGGCGCTGCCGCGGCGACGAACGAGGTGCTCGTCTTCCTGGACGCCGACACTCGGCTCGAACCCGGCGGGCTCGACCGGATCGTCGGGCTCGCGGCCCGCGGCGGGCTCACGTCGATCCAGCCGTTCCACCTCGTCCCCCGGTGGCAGGAGCGCCTCGCCGCCTTCTTCAACGTCGTCGGGATGATGGGCACCGCCGCCTGCACCCCGCTCGGCACCCGCATCCAGCCGCGCGGCGCCTTCGGGCCGTGCCTGGCGTCCACCGCGGCGGACTACCGGGCCTCGGGCGGCCACGAGGGGGCGCGTGCGTCGGTGCTCGACGACGTCGCCATCGCCCGTGCCTACCGGGGGGCGGGCCTGGCCGTCCGGGTGCTCGGCGGCCGGGGCACGATCTCGTTCCGCATGTACCCGCGAGGCCTGCGCGACCTGGTCGCCGGCTTCACCAAGAACATGGCGAGCGCAGCGATCGCGGTGCGGCCGCCGGCGGCCGTGGCGGTGGCAGGCTGGCTCGCGGCCTGCGCCGCGCCCCTGGTGCTGGCCGGGCGCGTCCCCGGCCCCGTCGCCGTGGCCTGCTACGTAGCCGTCGTCCTCCAGCTCGTCGTGCACCTGCGCCGCCTCGGCACCTTCGGACCTGTGGTGGCCCTCGCTTACCCCGTCGCCCTCGCGGTCTTCCTCGCCGTGTTCGCACGCTCGCTCGTCGTGACCTACGTGGTCGGACGGGTCAGCTGGAAGGGTCGGTCGGTGCCGACCCGGTGACGACGTCTGGCAGGACGAGCTCGCCCTGCGCGTCGCGGCCGACCGGGTGGGCGGCGACGACGGCGACGACGTCGAGCGGGCCGTACACGTGGGGGAACGACTCCGAGGCGCCCGGTGGCACCTCGTCGACGACGGGGCTGGTGAGCAGCTCCGGGTCCACCTCGAGCAGGACGAGCGGCTCCGCCACGTCGCTGTACAGCAACACCGCCACGCCCGCGACCTGGTGCGCCCGTGAGCAGTGGGTGAAGCCCTCCTCCGCCACCGTGCGCCCGAGCGTCGAGGTCGGGTAGCCGGCACCGTCGAGGGCGGCCTCCCACTCGGACGCGAGCGCCAGGTGGAACAGGTGCTCGCCGGCGCTCACGTCGCTGGAGCCGCCAGGAGCTCGGTCACCTGCCGCACGAGCATCGTCAGCCGGTTCGGCTCGGGCCACACCGGCGCGGTGATGCCCTCCTCGAACGCCGCCTCGGCGCACACCGGGCCGACGCAGGCCGCGATGAGCCCGCCGGCGAACGCGGACAGGAGGCGGTCTCCCTCCCCCTCGTCCTCGGCGATGCGGAACAGGTGGCGCACGGCGGGCTGGCTCGTGAACGTGACGGCGTCGAGCTCGCCGGCGACGGCTCGGCCGATGAGCGCGATCGCAGGACCGCGGTCCTCGGGCAGCAGCCATCGGTACACCGGTACCTCGACCACCGCTCCGGCCAGGGCGGCGATGGCCGCGGTCGAGCGGTGGTGGGCCGGCTCGAACAGCTGGACGGCGACGCGGGCGCCGTCGAGGGACTCTTCGGCGAGGCGGTCGACCACCTGGTCCATGCGCTCCTCCGGAGCCCGCCACCACACGTCGAAGCCCGCCCCGCGCACGGCACTTGCGGACTTCGCCCCCCGGGCGAGGATGCGGGTCGGGGCGAGCGCGGCGTGCAGGTCGTCACCGAGGTCCCAGCCCGCGGCCGCCTCGAGCCACATGCGCATGCCCATGCCGGTGGTGGCGACGAGGTAGTCCGGCGGCGCCGCGATCAGTGCCTCGGTGGCGCGGCGCAGGGCCACGTCGGTGGTGAGGTCGACGGTGGTCATCGTCGGACCGTGCACCACCTCAGCTCCTCGGGCCCGGAACAGCTTGGCCTGCTCCTGCCAGCGCCGGTCGGCGGTGACCCCGATGGCACGGTCCCGCAGCGGGTGGTCCTCGTCAGCCATGCAGCAAGTGTGCCCGGGCGCGGGACGGCCCCGACCCCCGGAAGGGTCGGGGCCGCCGCGCCGTAGGTGGTGCGACGTGTGGTGCGGGCTACGACGCCTCTGCGCCCTCCGCCCCTTCGGGGACGAGGGTCAGGTCGACGAGGCGGACCAGGAACGTCGCCATCTGCTGGCGCTGCGTCAGCGCTCGGGGGCCGTACAGCCCCGTCGAGAGCCCGTCGGCGAGGCCGAGGACCTGTGCTGCCGTGTTGACGTTGTCGTAGTGCACGTTCGCCGGGGTGACGTCCGGGAA
>JBBDQT010000174.1:0-3668 GCA_040905815.1 Acidimicrobiales bacterium | reverse complement strand
ACTCCCGGTGGCGTCCGACCGTGGGAGGCCCGGGCACAGCTCGTTTCGGAGGCGGCTTGAGGACGGGTAGCGTGATCGCCCTATGTCCCGGAGGATCGACGTCGAGCTCACCAGTGACCGTGGCGACGGCACCTGGTCCTGGCGGGCTGCTGGCGCCCGCCAGCCCAAGGGCGTGGTCGATGCAGTCCTGCTCTACGACGGCGCCCGCGTGGGCGATGTGGTCCGGGCTGAAGCCGACTTCGACATCGAGGGCATCACGATCACGGCCGTCCAGCCGCCCAAGGGCGCGCGGACCGAGCCGGAGCGCATCGAGATCATCGGCACCGAGCGTGAGTTCTCCCCGGTGACCTCGAGCCTCACCGGCAAGGCGCGCGAGCGGGCGGAGCGGGGCGAGGACGACCGTCCCCGTCGGGGTCGCGACGACCGCGGCCCGCGACCCGGCGGACGCCCCGGCGGTCCGAGCCGCGAGGGTGCCCGTGGTCCCCGCCCCGGCGGTGACCGGCCGGACCGGGCGTCCCGTCCGCCACGCGAACGCCCTGCACCGCCGCCCCCCAAGCCCAAGCCCAAGAAGCTGCGGCCGGCGCGCGTGCACCGCGATGCCTTCCTCGCCTCCCTCGCCCCCGAGCAGCAACCCATCGCCGAGCAGCTCCTGCGAGGGGGCATGCCGGCGGTGCGCACCGCGCTCGAGGAGCAGAACGCGAAGGCCAAGGCCGAGGGCGGCCTCGAGATCCCGACCGACACCGTCCTCGGCATCGCCGAGCAGCTCGTCACACGCGCCCGCGTCGCGGACTGGCTCGACCGGGCAGAGGCCGCCAAGGCCACCGGCGACGAGCTCGCCCTGCGCGACCTCCGCTCGGTCGTCTCCAGCGCCGACGACGTCGCCCGCGACGACACGACGCGCGAGCTCGCAGCAGAGCTCAAGGCGACCCTCGAGCAGCGCACCGAGGCCGAGCAACGGGTCTGGCTCTCCGACATCGAGCAATCCCTGGCTGCCGGGCGCGTCGTGCGCTCCTTGCGCCTGTCCTCCCGGCCGCCCGAACCTGGCACCTCGTTCCCCGAGGAGCTGACGGCACGGCTCGTCGACGCTGCCAACGGCGCCCTCACCGCCGACATCGCCTCGGACCGCTGGGCGACCGTGCTCGACGCGGTGGCGTATTCTCCCTTCCGGCGTGCGGTGGTGCCCGCCGGCATCCCGCCCGAGCCGAGCGAGGAGCTGGTCGCCGCGGTGCGCAAGCACGCCGGGCGCACCCCCGCCATCGCCGCCCTGTTCGGGGTCGAGCCGCCGCCGGACAAGGCCAAGGGAAAGCGCCCCTCCAAGGGGGCAGGCCGCAACCCGAACCTCTCCCGCTCCGGTGGGCCGCGCGGCGCCACCGTTCCGGTCCCCGGCCGGCCGCCGATCCCGGCGGCGAAGCGCATCCCGCCGCCGCCGGGACGACAGATCGGCGCCACGTTGCCCGGCACGCCGCCGGTTCCCCCCCCGCCCCGCCCGGCGACGCCCGATCCGACGTCACTGCTGCCGCAGCCGAGCGCTGCCGGGACCGCCGGACCCCCCCGCACCACCGGTACGAGCGAGGCCGCGCCGGAGCCTGACGACGAAGCGACGGCAGCGCCGCCGGTGCCACAGGCCGACGCCGAACCGACGAGCGCGCCGACCGCGCCTCCGCCCGAAGCAGCGGCCGACGCCGCTCCCGAGGTGGCACGGACGGAGCCCGAGGCCACGCTCGCCCCCGACACCTCGGACGCCCCCCCGCCCAGCTGACGCCACCAGGTCGCCCTCGGACGCTGACGTACGTCACCGACCGGGCTCACGCACGAGCCGCAGTTGGGTGACGGAGGCGTCAGCGGTCGCCGCTAGGGTGCCGGCCATGATCGACCACGACCAGCGGGGGCGGGTCGCCGTCCTCACCATCAACCGCCCCGACGCCCGCAACGCGGTGAACGGCGACGTGGCGTCCGGGCTCGAAGCCGCGATCGACCGGCTCGAGGAGGATCCTGACACCTGGGTCGCGGTCCTGACCGGCGCCGGGACCGTGTTCTCCGCCGGGGCCGATCTCAAGGCCATCGCCACCGGCCAGGCCGCCGCCCTCAACACCGACAGAGGCGGTTTCGCCGGGATCGCCCGCAGGGAGCGGACCAAGCCCATCATCGCCGCCGTGAACGGCCCCGCCCTCGCCGGCGGCTGCGAGATCGTCCTCTCCTGCGACCTCGTCGTCGCCTCGTCCGAGGCGAGGTTCGGGATCCCCGAGGTGAAGCGCTCCCTCGTCGCCGGCGCCGGCGGGCTGTTCCGGTTGCCCCGGACGCTCCCCCGTGCCATCGCCATGGAGCTCGCCCTCACCGGTGATCCCATCGACGCCGAGCGGGCCTACGAGCTCGGGTTCATCAACGAGATCGTCGAGCCGGACCAGGTCGTGGACGCCGCCGTCGCGCTCGCCGAGCGCATCTGCGCCAACGCCCCCGTCGCCGTGCGGGAGAGCCGAAAGGTGATCCTCGAGGCCACGCTGGCCGACGACGCGACGGCCTGGCGACTCACGAACGAGGCCTTCGCCCGGGTCGTCCAGACCGAGGACTTCGCCGAGGGCCCCAGGGCCTTCATCGAGAAGCGCCCCCCGGAGTGGAAGGGCCGCTAGCTAGCGTTGCGTTCAGACGATGGTGGGGAGGACGCCGTGCTCGTGGAGGAACTCGGCGAGCCCCTCGACGAGCCGGAGCTCGGCCGCCTCGGAGAGCGGCACCCACGCCGCTTCGACGGCGTCGTCGCCGGCGACGGGCTCCTGAGCGTCCAGCAGGGTCACCGTGAAGTCGAGGATGACGTGGTGGTGGTCGTCTCCGATCCGCTCCACCCAACCGAGCAGAGGCCCGCAGAGGCCCTCGACGCCCGTCTCCTCCTCGAGCTCTCGGAGGACCGCTTCAGCGAGCGTCTCTCCCGGCTCGACCCGTCCACCGGGGACCGACCACTCCCCCGCTGCCGGGCCATGGCCGCGACGGATCAGGAGCAGCGCGTCGTCCTCGACCACGACCGCACCGACGCAGACCTCGGGCCGGTTCACGCGTCTGCCACCTCCACCTCGACGACCTCCGGCTCAGCGGGCTCCGGACGGGGCGGCTCCACGAGGCTGCGGTGCACGATCAGGGCACGGGCCTTGAAGCCGAACGTCTCGAAGAAGTTCTTGGTGTCGCGGTTGCCCGGGAGGGCCAGCGCGTCCACTCCCACGCATCCCCGCTCCTCGCACCAGGCCAACACCTTGTCGATCATGGCTTCTCCGACACCGATGCCGCGTGCCTCCGGCTCGACGTAGATGTCGGACACCACGCCGAGCGGTGAGCCATCGTCGAGCGGCTCGACGTGGGCTGCGACGAAGCCGATGACCGTCCCGTCGATCGTCCCTGCGAGCACGAGCTGGTCGGGGTCCGCCACGGCTTCGGCGAGCGTTCTCTCGGCTGGCCGCTCGCGAGCCTCCCGACGGGACCAGATAGAGCCGCCCCTGCCCTCGGTCTGCTCGGCCACCGCCTCGGCGGCGAGCTGGGCGAGGCGCAAGACGTCTGCTGCGGTGGCCGTCCGGGCGCCCTCCACTACGTCCCCTGCAGCTGGGCGACCTTGCTGAGGATCGTCTTGCGCCCGCGGTGGGCGCTCTCGTGGGCGCGGACCGCCTCCAGCTCCGACGGCGTGAGAC
>JBBDQT010000173.1:0-22050 GCA_040905815.1 Acidimicrobiales bacterium | reverse complement strand
GTCCGGTTTGGCGGCACGTCTGCGGGCGGCCCAGCGCCTCGAGACCCAGAGGCCGAGCGCGCCACCGAGGAGGCCGAACACCGCGGCGGTGACGAGGTTCGTCGCGTCCGAGCCGCCTTCGGCTCCGCCCACCTCGGGCTCGTCGAGCGCCGGCTCGGAGGGCCCCTCCGCCGCCGGCCCCTCGCCGGTCACCTCGGTAGGGACCTCGATCGTCCCCGGCGGGAAGGAAGACGTGACGGCGAGCACCCATGGGCCCGGTTCGGCGAGGTCCAAGGTGGCGGTGTAGACACCGGGCTCGTCCTGGCGTTCCGCGGGCACCGGCCCGGCGGTGGCACCGCCCGGCCCGGATGCCGTCACCTCGACGATCGCGCCTTCGGCCGGCTCGCCGTCGCTCTCGTAGGTCACCTGCACCTCCAGGATGACCTCGCCGGGAGCGCTTTCGGCCGCCCGGAGCACCTCGAACACCGCTCCCCCGCCGTGCGCCGCCGCCGGACCGGCGAGGCCGACGAACACCGCCATCGCCGCGACGACGAGCGCCGGGCGGCGCGCCGGCGCCGGCGTCAGCGCCACAGCTCCTCCCCGAGGCGGGCGAGGCCCGAGAGGTCGTAGATGTCGGTGTCGAAGTACGGCACCGAGGCGGTGACCTCGGGGGCGCCGGCGAGCTCGGCGCGCTGAGTCGCCTCCCGCTTGGCCGCCACCTGGAAGTTCCGGAAGCTCTCCCCGATCTCCCTCAGCACCCGCTCGACCATGTCCGGCTCCCCGAGATCGGCGGGGAGCAAGGCGGCGACGGCGGCGGGCTCGGCGCACAGCCGGCTCGCCGTCCTCGTCGCCTCGGCGTCGAGCAGGTACGACGGGAGCACCTTGTTCAACACGAGCGCGCCGAGGTGCAGCCTCTTCTCGCCGAGCGCGCCGATGAAGAACTCGGCCTCCTGGGCCGGCCCCGACTCGAGCGTGCTGACCACCACGAACGTGGTCCGACGGTCCTCGAGCACCCGCTCGACCGCCCGGGCCCGCTCCACGAACCCGTCGTACATCGACTGGAAGAGGATGAAGAACTCGGCGATGTCCTGGAGGAAGGCGGAGCCGAGGATGCGGTCGGCCACCTGGTAGAAGGGACGCGAGGCGGCGTTGACGAAACGGCTGCGGTAGGGCGCGAGCAGCCACCGCAGGAGCCGGCTGGAGAAGAAGTCGGCCATGCGCTCGGGGGCCTCGAGGAAGTCGAGGGCGTTGCGGGTGGGAGGCGTGTCCACCACGATCAGGTCGTAGGTCCCGCTGGCGTGGAGGTCGTAGAGCCGCTCCATGGCGATGTAGTCGTGGCTCTGGACGAACTTGCCGGTGACGTTCTGGTAGAGCGGGTTGGCGAGGATGGCGTCACGGGTCTGGGCGTCGGGTGCGTGGCGGCGGACGAGGTCGTCCCAGCTCTGCTTGGTGTCGAGCATCGCCGCCCACAGCTCGCCGCGGGGATCGAGCCCGGCGGCGGCGAACGTCTCGTGCGGCACCTGCACCTCGACGTTCCCGAAGCGCTCGAGGCCCATCGCAGTGGCAAGCCGGCGGGCGGGGTCGACGGTGAGCACGAGGACCTTGCCCCCGAGGTGGACGGCAGCCATCGTGGCGAGCGCAGCGGCCGTGGTCGTCTTGCCGACGCCGCCCGAGCCGCAGGTGACCACGATCTCCTTCGCCGCCAGCAGCTGCTCGAGCGTGGTGGGCACGGCGTCGGACGCCCGCCGGGCCGTCACGGTAGCCCCGTCACAGGAGCTCCGCGGCGAGGGCGTCAGCGATCTGGTGGGTGGCCCGCAACCCGTGCGTGCGGTTGAACAGCTCGGGGACGTAGATGACGTCGATGCCCTCGGGCACCCCGGCCCGCAGCCGGGTGAGGTGACCGGTGCGGGTGCGGCGCAGCGTCACCGCCAGGCGGGCACCCTCGAGCACGGGGCCGACGCCGGCGCCGAGAGAGCCGTCGAGGGCGCCCGACTCCTGCGCGTCGCGGAGCCGCTCGTAGGTCTCCTCCTCCGCCCGGCCGAACAGCTCGGGCAGCACCCGGTTCACGAGCACGGCGGCGACGTCGACCTCGGTCGCCTCCAGCCGCTCGATCAGCTCCAGCGACTCGGTGACGGGCATCTCCTCGGGAGCGGCCACGATCACCACGCCCGTCGTGGCGGCGTCGCGCAGGATGTCGATCATCCAGCCCGTCTGCTCGCGGATGAGCCCGACGGAGACGAGCTCGTTGATCGCCTGAGGGGCGTTGAGCTGGCCGACGATGTGACCGGTCGCCGGCGCGTCGACCACGACGAGGTCGTAGTGGCCCTGGCGCACCTCCCACACGAACTTGCCGACGGTGACGATCTCCTTGACCCCGGGCGCGGCGTTGGCGATGAAGTCGAACGTGCGGGCGAGGGGGCCGATGCGGGCGAGCAGCGGGATGCGCACCTGGAGCCGCAGGTACTCGCGCAGCGACGCCTCGGTGTCCATCGACATGGCGAAGACGCCGGGCTGGACCTCACGCTCCTCGAACGACGTGGGACCGGTCTCGAGGACGTCGGCGAGGTTGCCCTTGGCGTCGACCTCGCACACGAGCACCCGCTTGCCCTGCTGCGCTCCGAGCACGGCGAGGGCGGCGGCCATCGTCGTCTTGCCGACGCCGCCCTTGCCGGTGACGAAGATGAGGCGCCGATCGAGCAGCGGCACGCCGGCCACGGGCGCCTACGAGCCGCCGAAGCCGATGCGGCGCTCGTCCCTCGGGCTGCCGATCTCGACGTAGGCGACCTTGGCCACGGGGATGCCGACCTGGCGGCCCTTGCGGTCCGTGAACCAGAGCACCCCCTTCTCCGAGCCGAGAGCGGTCTCGACGTCGGTGCGGACCTGGGCCGGGTCGGCCTCGTCCCCGAGCTCGACGTCGATCTCCTTCGTCGTGTAGGTCACACCGATGCGAACGTCCACGCGCTGGTCTCCTCGGGGCAGGTCGGGCTGAACCGGGGGCCATCGTACGCAGGCGGGAGCGGTATCCCTGACTGCGGGCGCCACTCCCGCCGGCGCGGTGACAACCGCCTCTCCGGAGCGCCCCGCTGCTAGGTTGCGCGAGCGTGCGCCCGGCCCTCCTGCTCCTCGCCGGCGACCTCGACGGTGGTGTACCGGGGATCACGGAAGATCCGGACGAGGCAGACGCGCTCCTCGACGCCGGGCTCGCCCTCGCCCGCGCGACCGGCGGGGTCGGCCGGGTGCTGCTCTTCCACCCTCCGGAGGCCGAGGCGGCCATGACCGCCCGCGCCCTGGGGTTCCGCCTCTGGCCCGCAGACGGCGAGCACGCCGGCACGCGCTGGGCCAACGCATTCCGCCAGGCCGGCGAGCTCGGCTACGAGGGCGCCATCGTCGTGTGCCTCGGTGCCGCCGACCTGGCGGCCGCCCGGCTCGACGAGGTGGTCGAGCTGCTCGCCTCCAACCCGGCTGTGCTCATCCCCGACGACGTCGGCGGGGTGGTGGTGTTCGGGCTCCAGCGCCACGAGCCGGCGCTCGTGCCCGCCACCGCCGACGTGCCCGACGCCACCATCCTGCAGCGTCGCGCCCGCCAGCTCCGCATCCCGCTGCTCGAGCTCGAGGCGCACCAAGCGCTCACCAGCGACGCGGTCGCCGGCTACCTCGCCGGGCGCGGCTGACCAACGGGAACCTGTCCGCCGGCGACCCGGCCGGCCCGGTGCAGCGGGGTGCACGGGACGCGCCTCGTCGGGCACGGCTACCGTTCCGCCGATGGCGGAGGGCATGACAGACACCCGGGCGACGGTGCTGTGACCAGGAGGAGCACGACGCGTGTCGTCGTGGTCGACGACGAGCCAGACGTCCGGCTGCTGCTCGGCCTCCAGCTGCGGGCCGCCGGGCTCGACGTGGTCGGGGAGGCCGGTGACGGTGCGGCGGCGCTCGAGGTGTGCGAGCAGCAGCGGCCCGACGTCGTCGTCTTCGACATCCTCATGCCCGGCATGAGCGGCTTCGCCGCCATCCCCGCGCTGCAGGAGGCCCTCCC
The DNA here is from genome assembly GCA_040905815.1 of Acidimicrobiales bacterium. Lineage (GTDB taxonomy): Bacteria > Actinomycetota > Acidimicrobiia > Acidimicrobiales > CADCSY01 > CADCSY01. The sequence goes on along the minus strand of JBBDQT010000173.1, from coordinate 18,038 downwards.
CGGCACGGGGATCGTCGCCTACACGTCGATCGCCGGCGACTACGTGCGGGAGGAGATGGCGCGGCTGGGCGTGCCGCTCGTCGTCAAGGCCGGTGACCCTCAGCCGCTCATCGACGCGATCCAGGGGACCGTCAGCCGGCCGACCTGAGGGCGGGCGCCCGCGACGATCCGTCGTCGGGACGCAGCGCATCGAGCTGGCCGGCGGTGGGCTCCGCGCAGCAGAACCACGCCTCGGTGAGCCGGGGACGGTCGCCCTGCCAGTCGCTGCCGAGCTCGCCCGAGGGTCGCCCGGCGGCCGAGCGGATCTCGTGGACGACGGCGGCGAAGGTCTCCGCGGGGGCGACGCCGGCGGCGGCGTCCGCCTCGACCAGCGCCGCCAGCGAGGCCTGGAGGGCGTCGACCTGCGGATCGACGGCGTCCCACCGGTAGCCCAGCGCGGCGACGTCGTAGCCCCGCAGGTGGGGGGCGAGGTCGGGGTGATCGAGCAGGAGGGATCCCTCGGGGAGCAGCAGGCGGATCGTCCAGTGCACCGGCTCGATGTTGGGACCGAGGTCGTGGGCCACGGCGAAGTCCACGAGGTCGGCCATGTCGTCGAGGGTCGTCCACGGGGTGAACGGGAGCAGCGACGGCCGGAGCTCGATGCCGTGACCGCGCAGCAGCCGGATGGCTGCCGCCGCGTCGGCCGCGGTGTGGCCCTTGTCGAGCCGGTCGAGGATGGCGTCGTTCACGCACTCGACCGCCGAGGTGGCGAAGAGGAGGCCCGAGGCCGCCAGCTCGGGCCAGATGCCGGCGTGGCGCAGGACGAGCTCCACCTTGGTGGTGATGTCGAAGGTGAGGTCGGGGTGGCGCTCGTGGATGGCGCGCACGAGCCGGAGGGAGTGCTGGACGCCGTTGAGGAAGTCGGGGTCCCCGAACGTGAGGTGGCGGGCGCCGGCGGCGACGAGCCCGTCGACGTCGGCGACCACCACGTCGTGGTCGACGATGCGGAGGCGACCGTCATAGACCGTGGGCACCGGGCAGTGCCGGCAGCGGAACGTGCAGCCGTGGCTGGCCTCGACGTAGCCCGCCAGTCGCTCCTCGTCGCCCACCGCGAGCCCGGCGTACTGCTCGAGTGGGGGCAGGAGGTGGCGGGCCGGGAGCCGGAAGCCGCCACGGCCCAGGTGGACGCTCACCGCGTGCGACTCGTCGGTGGCGGCTGGGCTGCCGGCGGCGAGCTCGTCGAGCCACGAGACCAGGGCGGGCTCGTACTCCCCCGCGATCACCCGGTCGGCGAGGCGGTCGGCGGTCGCGTCGCGCCCGACCGGCGCGTACAGGCCGTAGAAGCAGACGGGCAGGTCCGGGCGACGCTCGCGCGCGCCGGTCGCGACCGCCACCGCGAGCCGCATCGCGGTGTGCATGGGGACCGAGAGCGCGAGGGCGTCGACGTCGTCGAGCAGCGACTCGTCCCACGGCTCGACCGACAGGTCGTGGCAGCGGACGTCGTGCCCGGCAGCCAGCAGGACGGCCGCCGGTGACGCGACGTGGAGCGGCTGGTGCCCGAGCTCGTAGGTGGAGACGAGCAGGATGCGCACGGGGTCGAGGGTAGCGGCGACCTCTCCGGCCCGTACCCGGCCACCCGCCACCCACGTGCGCCCGCCGAGGCGTCAGGCGGGGTCGATGACGATGTCGAGGACGGCGTGAGCGGCTCGCAACGAGGCTTCGACGTCGGCGGGCTCGCCGCCACGGGCGAAGACGAAGCCGAGGTAGCGGTCGCCCTCCGGCAGCGCCTGCACGGGACGGCCGACGAGCACCGTGATCTCCACGCCGGCGACGCCGGGCACGGCCCGCGCCGCGTCGACGCCGCCCACCCGTCGCAGCACGCCGCTGCCGGGGATCGGCACCATGAGCACCCCCGCCGCGGAGGCCTCCCGGACGAGGTCCCCGAGCGGGAGGTCGAGGGCGTGGCGGAGGATCACCTCCTCCAGGCTGATGCCCGCCCCGAAGCGGAGCGTGCGGGCGCAGAGGCCGCCGATGGAGCGGGCCGCGACCTCGAGGACCACGACGGCGCCGTCGGGCGAGAGGCGGGCCTCGGCGTGGATCGGCCCCTCGACGAGGCCGACGGCGGCCGCCGCGGCGGCGACCGTCCCGTGCAGGCGGGCCACCAGGCCGGGGTCGTGGCGGGACGGCGTGACGTAGATCGTCTCCTCGAAGTACGGGCCGTCGAGGGAGTCGGGCTTGTCGAACGTGGCGAGCACGTGCAGCTCGCCGCCGCGCAGGAGCGCCTCGACCGCGACCTCGGCGCCGGGCACGAACGCCTCGACGACGAGCGGGGCGCCGGCCGCCACGCCGGCATCTGTGGCGATGGAGCGGACACGATCGGCCACGAGCGCCGCCTCCTCCGGCGTGTCCGCACGGATGACGCCGCGGCTGGCGGAGAGGGAGGTCGCCTTCACGACACAGGGCACGCCGACCTCCGCGGCGAGCACGGCGACGTCGTCCGATGGGCCGGCAAGGCGGTGCGGCGGCTGGGGCAGGCCGGCTGCGGCCATGAGACGGCGCATCGCCGCCTTGTCCCTTGTCGCCGCCACCGCGCCGGGCGGGTTGTGCCGAAGGCCGAGCCGCTCCGAGGCGGCGGCGGCGGCCACGACGCCCTGCTCGTCGACCGCGACGACGGCGTCCACCGGGGCGCGGCGGTGAAGCGCCTCGATCGCGTCGGCCGACGCCGCCGGATCGCCGAGGGGGACCACCACCGCCCGGTCGCCCATGGCCGATGCCATGGCCTGCCTGTGCTCGGAGCCGACGACGACCTCGACCCCGAGCCCCGCCGCCGCGGCGACGAAGTCGGGCGCCCGGTACGTGGCGGTCGGCAGCAGCAGGAGGACGCGCACGCAGCAAGTGTGGCGGCGGGCGACCGCACCACGGGCAGGTGCCGTAGGCTGGTGACGTGGATGAGGCACCGAAGGAACAAGAAGGCCAGGACGAGGGGACCGGCGTGACGCCGCTGATCACCGTCACCCCGCCCGCCGCCAAGAAGGTCATGGAGATCCGCTCCGGTGAGCCCGACGGCGACAAGCTCGCTCTCTGGCTCGAGATCGCCGGCGCCGCGGGAGGCGAGTTCACCTACGACGTGTACTTCGACGTGGTCGACGCGGCAGCGACCGAGGACGCCGTCATCCACCACGACGACCTGACGATCGTGGTCCCCACGGACAGCGTCGAGCGCCTCACCGGCGCCACCCTCGGCATGTCCCGCGACTTGTTGAACCCCGGGCTGTCGATCACCAACCCGAACCGCCCGCCGGCGCCGCCGTCGCAGAGCCCCGCCGTGGCCGCCGCCGCCATGCCCGCGGGCGATCTCACCGGTGACGTCGCCCAGCGCATCATCCAGGTGCTCGAGCGGCAGATCAACCCGAGCATCGCGAGCCACGGCGGCCACGCCGACCTCGTGGCGGTCGAGGAGCACACGGCGTACCTGCGCCTCTCCGGCGGGTGCCAGGGATGCGGCATGGCGTCGGTCACCCTCGGCCAGGGGATCGAGGTCGCGATCAAGGAGAACGTCCCCGAGATCGAGAGCGTGGTGGACGTCACCGACCACGCCGAGGGAGCGAACCCCTACTACGAGGCCGCCAAGAAGTAGTCGGCCTTGCCGTACCCCGCGGGGTAGGTGCAAGGATCGGGGGGTGACCTCCACCGACTGGGTCGGCCTCGACGCCGCCCTCACCGCCGCCCTGCACCCGACCGCGCCGCCCATCGCCATCACGTTCGGCGCCGAGCCACCGGCAGGTGTCGCGCGCCACGACGGGCCGATGCCCGACCCGTTGCCGGACGGCCGCACCGGCCGGGTGCCGGCAGGCTGCGTGTTCTGGATGCAGGCCGTCGACGCGACGTTCACCACGGTGGCGGAGGACCACGGCAACTGCAGCGTCGGGTCCATGACCCACGGCTTCGCCACGCTCGACGACGTCGCCGGCAACGACGACGTCGCCACGCTGCTCGGCTCGGGCTGGGTGACGACGGACGACGTGCCCCAGATCCCGGTCGTCACCGAGCGACCGGGTGCGGTCACCTACGGCCCGCTGCGCGACACCCCCGTCGACCCCGACGTCATCCTCGTCCGCCTCACCCCCCGGTCCCTGATGGTGCTGTCCGACGCGCTCCCCGGCCTGCGGGTCGAGGGCAAGCCGCAGTGCCACATCGTCGCGGTGGCCAAGGAGCGACAAGAGGTGGCAGCCAGCGTGGGGTGCATGCTGAGCCGCGTCCGCACCGGCATGCCGAGCACCGAGACCACGTGCGCCATCCCGGCCTCGAAGCTCGCCCACGTCGTGGCCGCGGTGCAGGCGACGGCCGCCATCGACGCCCGGGTCGCCGCCTACGCCGCCAAGGACGCCCGCCGCTTCGAGACCGCAGGCAACGCCTCCGGATAGGCGACCCGCGACCCGTCGCGGCTAGACGATCTTGAGGTCCCGGTGGCGGCGGCGGGTGGGGGCGAGCTCCTCGTCGATGCGGCGGGCGACATCAGCGAACGCTGCGGCCGCCTCGCCATCGGGCTCCGACACGCTGATCGGGACGCCGACGTCGCCGCCCTCGCGCAGCGCGGGCACGAGCGGGATGCTGCCGATGAGAGGGGCACCGAGCCGCTCGGCGAGGGCCTCGCCGCCGCCGGCGCCGAACAGCTCGTAGCGCTTCCCGTCGTCGCCGGTGAACCAGCTCATGTTCTCGATCACGCCGTGCACCGGGATCTTCACCTGCGGGCTCTGGAACATCAGCCCTGCCCGCTGCGCCACGCGCTGGGCCGCTGGCTGGGGGGTCGTGACGACGTAGGCCTCGGAGCGGGGCAGGAAGCCGGCCAGCGACAGCGAGATGTCGCCCGTGCCGGGGGGCAGGTCGACGACAAGGTAGTCGGGCTCGCCCCAGTAGAAGTCGGTGAGGAACTGCTCCAGGGCCTTGTGCAGCATGGGGCCGCGCCACACGACGGGCTGGTCCTCGCGCACGAAGAAGCCGATCGAGGCCACGGTCACGCCGTGCGCCTCGGGCGGGATGATCATCGAGTCGTCGAGGATCGAGGGTGGTGTGTCGATGCCGAGCATCGCCGGGATCGAGAAGCCCCAGACGTCGGCGTCGACGACCGCCACCCGCTTCCCGCGGCGGGCGAGGGCGATGGCGACGTTGACCGTCACCGACGACTTGCCGACGCCGCCCTTGCCCGACGCGATCAGCAGGACCCGCGTGCGCGAGCCGGGCTCGGCGAACGTGACCGCCCTGCCCTCGGCGTGGCCCTGGGCGGGGCCCGTGCCGGCGGTCGCAGCGGGGTCGCCGTGCAGGCGCTGGCGGATCTCCGAGCGCTCGTCGTCGTCGAGGTCGTCGAGCTCGACGCGCACGTCGTCGACGCCGGGGACGGCGAGGACCGCCTCGCGGACCCGCTCCGCCAGGCGCTCCCCGGGCGAGTCCGGCAGCAGGCGGGCGACCACGACCTCGACCCGCTTGCGCTTGATCGAGAGGCGACGGACGAGACCGAGCTCGACGATGCCCTTGTGCAGCTGCGGGTCTTCCACGCCGGCGAGCGCGGCTCGGACCTGGTTCTCGTCCACGGACATGGGGGGTGGGCCTCGTGTTCTCTGCGGCGTGCTCGGCGACCGCTGGAGGGGCACCCGCGCGTGACAAGGGCCCGGTCCAGGGACCACCGGTACACTAGCGACGTGTCTGGTGATCACCTCCCCGAGGGACCCGCACAGGACCAACCGGTGCGCGAGGCCCTGTCGGCAGAGGCGTTCTCGTCCGCCGTCACCGCCGTCACCTCCGCCTTCGGCGACCCGACCCGCCGCCGCATCTACCTCGAGGCCCACGAGCACCCCGGCGGCGTGACCGCGTCCGAGGTCGCCGAGCGGTTCGCGCTGCACGCCAACGTCGCCCGCCACCACCTCGACAAGCTCGCCGCCGGCGGCTACCTCGAGGTCCGCACCGGGCGAGGCGTCGCCGGTGCGGGCGTCGGCCGCCCGTCGAAGCGCTACGTCGCGACCGGGCGCGAGGTCGACCTCCAGTTCCCCGTCCGCCACGACGACCTCGTCATGACGCTCCTCGCCAGGGCGCTCGAGCTGCTCCCCCGGGAGGAGGCCGAGGCCATGGCCGAGCAGGTCGGCGTCGAGTACGGGAGGGCCATGGCCGTCTCCCTCGGGGCGAACGGTGAGGGGCAGCGGTCGTTCCGCTCCGCCCTCCACGCCGTCGCCGACGCGCTCACCGCCCACGGCTTCGCCGCCCACACGGAGGGCAGGGGCGACGCCTTGTCGATCGTCTCGGACCACTGCCCGTTCGGTGGCCCGGCGGTGGCGTCCCCGGTGATCTGCGCCGTCGACCGGGGGATGGTCAAGGGGATGCTCGCCGCCCTCTACGGCGACACAGACCCCGCCACCACCAGCTCCCGGGCACTCGGCGACGCGACGTGCGTCACGAACGTGGCCGTGGCCCTCGGCTCCTGAACCCTCGCCGGCGAAGCCGCGCATGAGCCGGCACTACCTGGATCACGCGTCGACGTCGCCGACCCGGCCGGCGGCGATCGAGGCGATGCTGCCGTGGTTCACCACCGCGGCGGACCCGGGGCGCGTCCACGGCGAGGGCCACGCCGCCCGGGTGGCCGTTGAGGTCGCGCGCGAGCAGGTGGCGAGCCTGCTCGGCGCCCGTCCGAGGGAGGTCGTGTTCACGAGCGGCGCCACCGAGGCGGTCGTGACCGCGACGTGGATGGCGACCGAGCGAGGCGACCACGTCGTCCTGCCCGCCGTGGAGCACCGCTGCGTGCGCGACGCCGCCGCCGGGCACCGCACCACGGTCGTCGGCGTGGACCGGGCCGGGCGCGTCGATCCCGGCGAGGTGCTGGCTGCCGTGGAGCCGGACACCGCCCTCGTCCACCTGCAGCTCGGCAACCACGAGGTCGCCACGTTGCAGCCGGTGGCCGAGGTGGTCGCCGCGTGCAGGGAGCGGGGCGTGCTCACCCACGTCGACGCGGCCCAGGCCACCGGCCACGTGCCGATCGACTTTGTCGGCCTCGGTGCCGACCTGCTCAGCACGAGCGCCCACAAGCTGGGGGGGCCTCCCGGTGTCGGGGCCCTGCTCGTGCGGCGGGGGCTGCGCCTGCGGCCGCTCATCGTGGGCGGTGACCAGGAGCGGGCCCGGCGCGCCGGCTACGAGAACGTGCCCGGCATCGTCGGCTTCGGCGCAGCTGCCGCCGAGCTCGCCGGGGGGCGCCTCGAGGAGGAAGCGGCAGCCGCGGCCGCGCAGCTGGGGCGCGTCGCCATCGCCGCCGACGCCGGCGAGCTCGGACCTGACGTCTCCCTGCTCGGCGATCCCGACCCGAGCGGGCGCCTCCCCCACCTGCTGTGCCTGGCCGTCGGGGGCGTCGAGGCTGAGCCGGTCCTGTTGGGGCTCGACCAGGCCGGCGTCGCGGTCCACTCCGGCTCGTCGTGCTCGACGGAGTCCCTCGAACCGTCCCCCGTCCTCGAGGCGATGGGCGTCGACGCCGAGCGGTCGCTGCGGGTCAGCGTCGGCTGGACCACGACCGATGCCGACATCGACGTCTTCCTGGCCGCCATGCCCGGCGTCGTGGCCCGGCTCCTGGCGCTGAGGAGCTGACGGCCCTCAGGAGGACTCGTCGCTACCTGCAGCCGGCATCTCGCCGTACGAGGCGCGGTACTCGGCCTCGAGCGAGGCGAGATCCTGGCGGAACTCCTCGAGCACCGCCTCGAACTCGGCCATCTCACCGGGTTGGACGCCCTCGGCGCGCTCCCCGCCGATCGCCGTGACGGGCTGGCGCTGCTCCTGCTCCGCACCGAGGACGCCGGCCAGGCCGTTCCAGAAGCCGGCACGGCGGGGCTCGGAGCTCGTCGCTCGTCGGGTCGCCAACAACAGGAGCACCTTCAGGTACCCGTCGTCCAGCTCCGCGAGGTTCAGCTCGTCTCTCACATCCGGCATGCCCCCGACCGTAGCCAGCGGTGTCGGACGCCGCACCCCTCGAGCCCCCGTCGACCCCCTCAGCTCGGGGGGAGGCCCTGCCAGGGGCCGGCTGCGGAGCGGCCGTCGGGGGTGACGGTGAGGAGGTCGGCGCCGTCGTCGGTCACGACGATCGTGTGCTCGAACTGGGCGCTGCGGGAGCCGTCGACCGTGACGGCCGTCCAACCGTCGTCCCACATGAGGTGGTTCGGACTGCCGATCGTGAGCATCGGCTCGATGGTGAACGTCATCCCCGGTTCGAGGATCGTGCGGGCGGACGGCTCGTAGCCGTGTGGGATCTGCAGCCCGGTGTGAAACGCCTCGCCGATGCCATGGCCGATGAACGCCCGGACCACCCCGAGGTCGTGGGCCGTGGCGTGGTCCTCGATGGCGCGACCGATGACGTTCACCGGCTGGCCCGGCGCCACCGCTTCGATGCCGAGGAACATCGACTCGCGGGTGACCCGGATGAGGCGCTGTGAGGTCTCGTCGACCTCGCCGACGGTGAACATGCACGACGTGTCGCCGTGCACCCCGTTGACGAACACGGTGACGTCGACGTTGACGATGTCGCCCTCCGCGAGCGGGCGGTCGTCGGGGATCCCGTGGCAGATCACCTCGTTGATCGAGGTGCAGAGCGACTTGGGGTAGCCGTTGTAGTTGAGGGTGCTCGGGTAGGCGCTCCGGGCGACGGCCGCCTCGTGACCGATGCGGTCGAGCTCGTCGGTGGTGACGCCGACCGCCACGGCGGCGCCGACCTCCATGAGGACCTCGGCCGCGGCCGCTCCGGCGGCGCGCATGCGGGTGAGCTGCTCGGGCGTCTTGATCTCACGGTCGCTGGTGCGTGGCGCCACCTTCCCCGTCTCGGCGTAGGGCGGACGGCCGATCTCCGGAGGCACGGTGCGCCAAGGGCTCAGCTTGCCGGCGCGGACGGGGCGCGCTGCGGGGGGGCGCTCCACCGCCTTGTGGCAGCGCTTGTACTTCTTGCCGCTCCCGCACCAGCACAGGTCGTTCGACTTGAGCACCGTCGGCTTCACGGGCGTCCCTCCCGGTACCGCTGCTCTCGCCACGGGACGCGGCACCTGTGAGAACCGTCCTGCCGGTCCGGGTCGCAGCCGAGCTCCGCGAGGTGGCGGCGGTCGCTGTCGAAGAACCCCATCGACGCAACTCTACGGCCGGCCGGCGGGCGACCCGCAGCCGGCGCCAGGATGCCGATACCGCCGCGCGCGACCTACGATGACCCGCACATGGCCGTGCACCTCATCCGCCACGCCGACGCGGGCCAGCGTGGCAGCTGGCACGGGCCCGACGAGGAGCGCCCGCTCAACGCGGCCGGCCGCACGCGCGCCGCCGCCCTCGCCACCGAGCTGGCGGCCACCTCGCCGACCCGCATCCTGTCGAGCCCCCTCATCCGCTGCGTGGAGACGGTCCAGCCGCTGGCCGACGCGCTCGGCCTCGTGGTCGAGCCCCACCCGGCCCTCGCCGAGGGCGCCGACCTCGAGGAGACGTGGGCGCTCCTCGAGGCGCTCGTCGGTTCCGAGAGCGCCGTGCTGTGCAGCCACGGCGACGTCATCCCGCCCCTCCTCGACCGCCTCCAGCGGCGCGGCGTGCCGATCCTGGGCGCCGGCCAGGACGTTGCCAAGGGCTCGGTGTGGACCGTCGAGGCCGGCCAGGACGGACGTCTCACCACCGCCAAGCTCGCCTCCGCCCCCTGACGGGCGGTCACAGCCGTCGCGTACGGTGACCGCGGATGGACCGGCCCCAGATCACCATCGACAACCCGATCCTGAACGGGCCCTTCGGCGCGCCCACCCGGCACTTCGCCTTCGACGACGACGGGATCACCGACCGGATCGAGGACGGGCGCCGGCCGTCGTCGTACTTCCTACCGATCCCCAGGGCGCGCAAGCGCGGCGGGCAGCTCGCCTTCGACACCGAGTGGACCGGCGACCGCATCGAGAAGTCGAAGTTCATCAACCGGGTGCGCGAGCGGGTCGGGCGGTGGCGTGCCGGCGGCTGGCAGGGCGTGACGCCCACCACCCGCTCGCTCCTCGAGCACTGGACCGACCCTCAGCGGGAGCGGCCGCTGTTCTTCTGCCAGGTCGAGGCGCTGGAGACGGCGATCTACCTGGCAGAGGCCGCCGGGCGGTTCGGCGACGCGTGGATCGAGAACGAGCTGCGGGAGATGGCCGACGACGCCAACCCGGGCCTGTTCCGCGTCGCCCACAAGATGGCCACCGGCACCGGCAAGACCGTCGTCATGGGCATGCTCATCGCCTGGCACACCCTCAACAAGGTGGCCAACCCGCAGGACCGGCGGTTCAGCGAGGCGTTCCTGATCGTCGCCCCGGGCATCACGATCAGGGACCGGCTCCGGGTCCTGCTCCCCGCCGACCCCGAGAGCTACTACCGCCAGCGCGACCTCGTGCCTGCCGACCGCATGGCCGACCTCGGCCGGGCCCGGATCGTGATCACGAACTTCCACGGCTTCCAGCTCCGGGAGAAGATCAAGGCCCCGAAGCTCACCAAGGCGATCGCCGGCCAGGCGCCCGGCGTGTTCACCGAGACACCCGATGAGATGGTCCGGCGGGTGTGCCGGGAGCTCGGGACGAAGCGGGGGATCGTCGTGCTCAACGACGAGGCGCACCACTGCTACCGGCGGCGGGCAGGCGCCGACGTCGACGAGCTCACCGTGTTGAAGGGAGACGACCTCAAGGAGGCCAAGGAGCGCGAGAAGGAGGCGCGGGTCTGGATCTCGGGCGTGGAGGCGGTGGCTGCCAAGATCGGCGTCCGCACCGTGTACGACCTGTCGGCGACGCCGTTCTACCTGCAGGGCTCGGGCTGGCCGGAGGGGACGCTCTTCCAGTGGGTCGTGTCCGACTTCTCGCTGATCGACGCCATCGAAGCCGGGCTCGTGAAGATCCCCCGGGTGCCGGTGGACGACAACGCGCCGCAACCCGACGACCTCCCGACGTACCGCAACCTCTGGCTGCGCATACGTGACGACCTCCCGAAGAAGGGGCGCAAGACCGATGCCGTCGACGGAGCCGAGCCACGCCTGCCGGGCGCGCTGGAAGGTGCCCTCCAGAGCCTGTACGGCAACTACGAGACGGCGTTCGCCCGCTGGGAGGCGACGGCGGCGGACGGCTCGGGTTCCACCCCGCCGGTGTTCATCGTGGTGTGCAACAACACGAACGTCTCCAAGCTCGTGTTCGACTACATCGCCGGCTGGGAGAAGCCGCTCGGCGACGACGCGTCGGTCGTGGTCTCCGGCCAGCTCCCGCTGTTCTCCAACGCCGAGGACGGCCGGTGGTCGACACGGCCGAAGACCGTGCTCGTCGACTCCTCCCAGCTCGAGCGGGGCGACGCCATGAGCGCCGAGTTCAAGGCCGCTGCAGCGGTGGAGATCGGCGAGTTCAAAGAAGAGCTGCGCCAGCGCTTCCCGGGCCGCGACGTCGACGACCTCACCGACGAGGACCTGTTGCGGGAGGTGATGAACACCGTCGGCAAGGCGGGCAAGCTCGGCGAGCACGTCCGCTGCGTCGTGTCGGTGTCGATGCTGACCGAGGGGTGGGACGCCAACACCGTCACCCACGTGCTCGGCGTGCGGGCCTTCGGGACCCAGCTGCTGTGCGAGCAGGTCGTGGGCCGGGGCCTGCGCCGGCGCTCGTACGCGCTCGGCGACGACGACCGCTTCGCCCCCGAGTACGCGGAGGTCTACGGCGTCCCGTTCAGCTTCATCCCCGCGTCGGGCGGGACGGTCGACCCGAAGCCGGGCCCCATCCCCACCCGCGTCCGTGCGCTGGAGGACCGGACCGCCTGCGAGATCGAGTTCCCCCGGCTCTCGGGCTACCGGTGGGAGATCCCCGACCACCACCTCACCGCTGACTTCGACGAGAGCTCGTGCCTCGCCCTGTCGTCCCGGGACGTGCCCACCCGCACCGACGTGGCGCCCATCGTCGGTGAGGCCACCGAGCACCGGCTCGAGCGCTTCGAGGCCATGCGCCCCCAGGAGGTCGCCTTCCGCCTCGCCACGCGCCTGCTCGACGAGCGGTTCCGCACGCCCGCCACCGCCGACCAGCCCGAGGGGGAGCGCCCCCATCTGTTCCCCCGCCTCACCACGATCACCAAGGCGTGGCTCGACGGGTGCGTGACCCTCCACGACGACACCTTCGTCGGGCTGCTCGCCATCCAGCAGCGGGCAGACGACGCGGTGGACCGCATCTACCGCGCCATCGTCACCACGGCGGGTCCCGAGCGCCGGCTCGTCCCGATCCTCCGCCCCTTCGATCCGGTCGGCTCCACCCGCTTCGTCGACTTCGACACCACCAAGCCGACGTACACGACCTCGGTGCAGCACTGCCACGTGTCCCACGTCGTCGCCGACAGCGACTGGGAGGCGCACCTCGCCGGCACACTCGAGCACCTGCCGGCGGTGCGTGCCTACGTGAAGAACCAGGGCCTGGGCTTCACGATCCCCTACGCCCTCGACGGCCAGCAGCGCAGCTACGTGCCCGACTTCGTCGTCCGCCTCGACGACGGGCGGGGCGACGACGATCCGCTGAACCTCATCATCGAGGTCTCGGGCGCCGGACGCCGGGACAAGGAGCGCAAGGTCACCACCGCGCGCGAGCTGTGGGTGCCCGCGGTCAACGGCCACGGCGGCTTCGGCCGGTGGGCGTTCATCGAGGTCACCGACCCCTGGGACGCGGTGGCGATGATCGAGGCCGTGGCCGGTGCTCGGGTGGGAGGATGACGGGGTGAAGATCCGAGACGACCTCGAGATCGACGGCGAGAAGCTCGCCGAGATCTGCGAGCGCTACCACATCACCGAGCTCTCGCTGTTCGGCTCCGTACTCCGGGACGACTTCGGCCCCGACAGCGACGTCGACGTGCTGTACGTCGGCGAACCCGAGCGAAGCGACAAGCCATGGGCGCTGTCTGCCCTCGCCTTGGAGCTGGAGTCGATCTTCGGCCGCACGGTCGACCTCGTGTGGAGGGACGGCGTGCACTGGTATATCAGAGATCGCGTACTCAGCGAGGCAAAGACCCTTCATGCCAGTTGAACGGCGCGAGGAGCTCCTCTTCATCGACATCATCGAGCGCTGTGACGCCATCGCCGAAGCCGTCGGCAAGCTCACCGCCGATGAGCTTGCGGCAGACGAGCTCCGTCGATCGGCTGCCCTGTGGTCACTCACGATCATCGGTGAGGCGGCGAACCGCATGCCGCCGGAGGTGACGACGAGGCACCCGGAGATCCCGTGGTCAGACGTCGTCGCGAACCGAAACGTCCTCGTGCACACATACGAATCGGTGTCGCCGGCGCTACTGCACCACTCGCTCACCGTGCGCGTGCCTGAGCTGCGCCAGTCGATCCTGGACATCCTCGAGCGTGAGTACCCGCTGGCTGCAAGAGCGCTGGCAGAGCACGAGGAGGAGGACCGCTGATGGCGGGGCCGAGGAAGGGCAAGGCGCCGGCGGGGCCCGTGCCGGTGGAGGCGACGAAGCACGCCGACACCCGGGTGAACATCCCGACCGGCGAGCTGGCCGACTTCGTGGCCGACGCCGAGAAGCAGCCCGGGGCGACGCTGTATCCCCGGGACCCGACGCTCGACCCCCAGCTCGTGTGGCGGGGCAAGGACGACCAGGACCTGGCCGAGCACCTGCGGGTTGCGTCGGTACCGATCTACATCCAGGAGAAGCTCGAGCCCCAGGCCCTGGTCGAGAACCTGCGGGACACCGCGGCGGCCGGTGAGGCTGAGCCCGAGCTGTCGCTGTTCGACGACTTCGACGGGCTCCCGTTCGAGGACCTCGTCGACTTCTACGCGCACGAGGGCAACTGGTCGAACCGCATGATCCTCGGCGACTCCCTGCTGGTGATGAACAGCCTGGCCGAGAAGGAACGCGTGCGGGGCAAGGTCCAGATGGTCTTCCTCGACCCGCCCTACGGCATCAAGTTCGGTTCCAACTGGCAGGTGAGCACCCGCAAGCGCGAGGTCAGCGACGGCAAGGACGTCGACGTCACCCGCCAGCCCGAGCAGATCAAGGCGTTCCGCGACACGTGGGAGCTCGGCATCCACTCCTACCTCGCGTACCTGCGGGACCGGCTCACGGTCACGAGGGAGCTGCTGACCGAGAGCGGCAGCTGCTTCGTCCAGATCGGCGACGAGAACGTCCACCTGGTGCGGAGCCTCATGGACGAGGTCTTCGGCAGCGAGAACTTCGTGAGCATGATCGTCGCCAAGACGACGAGCGGAGCTGGAAGCCCGTCCGGCGGGACGCTGACCCTCGCTGGCGTAAACGACTACGTGCTCTGGTACGCGAAGGACGGCAGCCAGGTGAAGTACCGCCAGCTCTATGGCGAGAAGGCCGGTTCCGCAGGTGGAGCGAACCTCTACCGACGAGTGCGCGAGGTGGATGGGATGGAGCGCCCGGCGCAAGCCTCCGAGGTCGATGCGCCCGAGTCCTTGCCACCGGGCGCCAGGCTCTTCCGGCCGGCTGATCTCACCAGCCAGAGCTCGCCGGAAAGCTCGCAGTTTCCGGTCGAAATTGACGGCCACTCGATCCGCCCCGGGAAGGGCGGCTGGAAGACGAACGTTGCCGGCATGGAGCGGCTCCGCCTCGCAGACCGCCTCTTCCTGACGTCGAATAAGACCTTGCGATACGTCCGGTTCCTTGACGACTTCCCGGCGTACCCGTTCAACAACGTGTGGACAGACGTTGGGACCGGCTCGTTCACCGATCCCAAGGTGTACGTCGTGCAGACGAACACCAAGATCATCCAGCGCTGCATGCTCATGACCACCGACCCGGGGGATCTCGTGCTGGACCCGACGTGCGGGTCGGGCACCACCGCCTACGTGGCCGAGCAGTGGGGGCGGCGGTGGATCACCGTCGACACCTCACGGGTGGCGCTGGCGCTCGCCAGGACCCGGCTGATGTGCGCCCGGTACCCGTACTACCTGCTGGCCGACTCACCCGAGGGGGCCAAGAAGGAGGGCGAGCTGGCGCCTGAGCCCGCCTCGACCGGGCCGTTCGCCGGTGACGTCCGCAAGGGTTTCGTGTACCGGCGGGTGCCGCACATCACGCTGAAGTCGATCGCCCAGAACCCCGACATCCGCGAGGGGATGAGCCGGGCGGAGGTCGACGCCGCCATCGCCCGCCACGCCGAGTCCGAGCTGCTCGTCGACCAGCCGTTCGAGGACCGCAGACGGGTGCGGGTGACCGGTCGGTTCACGGTGGAGAGCCTGTCGCCCCACCGGGTCCTCGACGAGGAACGGCCGCCGCCGACCGCCAGCGAGGCGGCCGCCAGCGACGACGCCACGACCCCGAGCTTCGAGCAGACGATCCTCGACAACCTCCGCAAGGCGGGCGTGCACAACACGTTCCGGGGCGAGGAGATCCGCTTCGACCGGCTCGACGCGTACGCAGGCACGTGGATCCAGGCCGAGGGCGAGTTCACCGACGCCGGGGGCGAGGTGCGCCGGGTCGCGGTCGCCATCGGTCCCGAGCACGGGACCGTCGGGCCCGACCAGGTCAAGGAGGCGGCCAAGGAGGCCATGCGAGGCGCGGGCTTCGACCTGCTCGTCACCCTCGGCTTCGCCTTCGACCCCCACGCCGGCGAGACCGCCCGGGAGTTCGCGCCGGCCGGTGAGGGCTTGGCGGTGGCGGCCGAGGAGCGCCGGCTCGGCCGGCTGCGGATCCTGCTCGGGCGCATGAACCCCGACCTCGCCATGGGCGGCGACCTGCTCAAGAAGACGGGCGCCGGCAACCTGTTCATGGTCTTCGGCGAGCCCGACCTCGAGATCACGCCCGTGGAGGGCGGCCGGCTCGCCGTCGAGCTCCGGGGCGTCGACGTCTACGACCCCACCACCGGCGAGGTGCGGTCGGGATCGACCGACGACGTCGCCTGCTGGTTCGTCGACACCGCCTACAACGGCGAGAGCTTCTTCGTGCGCCACGCCTACTTCACCGGCGGCAACGACCCCTACGCCCAGCTCCGGCGGGCGCTGCGGGCCGACATCGACGAGGAGGCGTGGACGAGCCTCTACGCCACCGGGAGCCGCCCGTTCCCGGTCCCCGACACAGGCCGCATCGCGGTGAAGGTCATCAACCACTACGGCGACGAGGTGATGCAGGTCTACGAGGTGACCGAGGGCTGAGCTCGATGTCCATAGCCGCCACCTCATGTCCCACGGAGGCGCACGCGGAGGCGGCCGGCGACAGAGGCCGGCCTGGTCGGCACCAGCCGGGAGCCTGGCGACCGTCGCCACGGCCCTCGGTCAGCGGTTCGTGGCGTCCCGCAGGTGCTTGCCGGCGTAGCCGACCACGATCCGCCGGCGGTCCTTGTCGAGGTGCAGGTGCACCCGGACGTGGCGGTCGGGCGGCGCGTTGGCGCCGAAGGCGAGGTGCGGGCCGAGCACCACGGGCTGCCCGTCGTAGACGACGGTGTAGTCGGCGGCGTAGCGCTGCTTGGCGGTGTCGGAGATGTCGGCTCGCCACGGCAGCCCTGCCTCGGTCGCCGCCGCCGCGAGTCCGCCGGGCAGGTCGTCACGCTGCCACCGTTCGGTGATGCCGTCGAGCGCGACGAGGGCGGCGTAGACGTCGAGCGGGCGCTTGAACGGTGACCGGGCCGCAGACGTGTGCGCTTCAGGGAGCACCACGAGTCGCGGGCAGCGCTGCGCGGCCCGCTCGATCGCCTCCAGCATGGTGAGCGGCGGATCCTCGCGAGGAGGGAGGGCGGCAAGAGCGCGTTCCACGGCGGCGTCGAGAGCGGTGTTCCAACCGACGAGGACCTCGTGGAGGCCCTCGCTCGTGCGGGTGAGCTCGTCGGCGAGCTCGGCGGCTTCCATCTTGGTCGTCTCCAGCGCTCGCAGGTCGGCCTCCCACGCCTCGAGCAGGTCACCGGGGACGGCGTCGACCGACCCGGCGGCGAGCTGTCGCTCGAGCGCGGCGATCCGTCGGCGGGCCTCGGCCCCTTCGAGCCTCGTGGCGAGCGGGGGCACGTCGAGGCGAAACGCGGAGGCGGTGATGATCGCCCGCGCCGGCGCCCAGGTCCGGTGCCCGTCGGGTCCCCCCGGCGACAGCTCCCAGGGATGCCAGGACTGCGCTCCGGCGCCACCGGGCACCCATCCTGGCCAGCACAGCCGGATGGTGCCGGGGGTGGGCGTCGCTGCCTCGCAGACGCGGCCGAGCTCCGCGGCGGCGTCGGCAGCGAGGCTCACGACGTGGGCCAGCCCGACGAGGTCCGCTGCGGCGTCGACGGCGTCGCGCTGCTCCTCCTCGTCCGCTGCGACGAGCACGACGGGGAGGCGCCGTGCAGGGTCGGTGAGCAGCGTGGCGAGGCCCGCGACCTCGCAGCGAGCGGGTGCCCACGGCCCGGCGGTGAGCCGGCGGCCGGCATCGGTGCAGACCACCCTCGTGATGATGCGTGCGATCAGCGCCGGCGGGCGGAGGTCGTACGAGACGGGCCGGGAGAGGACCGGCGTGATCGAGCGCAGTCCGGTCTGGACGAAGGCGAACGCCTCTCCGGCGCCAGCACCCACCTGGACCATCGTCCGCCACCGGAGGGTGAGGTCCCGGTCGTGAGGCTCGTCGAGGACGATCTCGCGGAGCCGTCGACCGTCACCGCCGTCGAGGTCCCGCCACGACAGCCGCCGGCTCGTCGCGTCGTTGTGAGAACCGCGCCGGGCGTCGGTACCGGCCGGCCACCCTCCGAACGGCTCGCTTGCCCACGCCCGGGCCACGGCCCTGGCCGCCGGCATCGCCGAGGAGTCGGTGGGGTCGAGGCGCAGGAGGCATGCGTGCACGAGCCGCATCGGTTCTCTGCACCTCCGTCCCTCACGACCACTGGCTGGCGTCGATGCTGCCACGCCCGGCGCCCGCCATGAGACGTTGTCAGGCGGGCGCTTCTACTTCACCGCGCATGTGGGCACGGGGGGCTTCGGCTGAGCACCCGTCAGCGGGCCGACACTCCCGCACGTCGCACGAGGCCGATGATCACGACGAGCAGGGACAGCGCACCGACGATCGGCGCGACGAGATGCACGACCATCGCCGCCGCGTACTCCGACTGCAAGACC
>JBBDQT010000172.1:0-3683 GCA_040905815.1 Acidimicrobiales bacterium | reverse complement strand
CGAGCGCGACGTAGAGCTTGCGGTTGCTCACGAGGTGGGTCGACTCGCAGCAGTCGCCCGCCGCCCAGACCCCGTCGACGTCGGTGTGCTGGCGGCGGTCGACCGCGATCGCGCCGCCGGCGCCGAGCGCGATCCCGGCATCACCGGCGAGCTCGGCGTTCGGCACGACGCCGAGGCCGAGCACGACGAGGTCCGCCTTGACATCACCGGCGTCGGTGCGCACCACGCCCTCCTCGAACGCGAGGGCAGCCGTCCCGCAGCGGAGCTCGATCCCGTGCCTGCGGACGGCTTTGCTGATCAGGGCCCCCATGTCGGTGTCGAAGGTGCGCATCACCTCGGCGTCCCGCTCCACGACCGTGACCCGTGCCCCCCGCCGGGTGAACGCCTCCGCCAGCTCCAAGCCGATGTAACCGGCGCCGATGACGACGACGTCGGTCGCGTTGCTTCGCTCAGCGTGGGTGAGCAGGTGGGCCGCGTCACCGAGGGTCTGCACCCCGTGCACCTCGCGGCTGTCGATGCCTGGGATGTCCGGTCGCCGGGGACGGGCGCCGGTGCCGACCATGAGCTGGTCGAACCCGAGCGAGAACGTGCGGCCCCGGTCGTGGTCCCGCACCTCGACCTGGCGCCGGTCGAGGTCGATGGCCATCGCCTCGTGCCGCAGGCGCACGTCGATCCGGAACTGGTCCCTGAAGGCCTGGGGCGCACGGGTGACGAGGTCCTCGAGCGCCCCGACCTCGCCACCGACGAGGTACGGGATCCCGCACGCCGAGTAGCTCGTCCAGCTGCCCTTCTCGAGGGCGACGATGTCGAGGTCGCCTCGGAGCCGGCGGGCCTGGGACGCGGCTGCCATGCCACCGGCGTCACCTCCGATCACCAGCAGCCGCTGACCCACAGCGAGAACCCTACCGAGGAGCGCACCTCCGGTGACCGGGCACGAGGGTGGCTGCGCCCCTCAGCCGGTGGCCTCGAGGCGCCCGCCGAGGTGGCGGGCGAAGAACCGCTCCATGGCACGGTAGAGGTCGAGGCGGTTCTCGGGGTTGGCGAAGCCATGGCCCTCGTCGTCCTTGACGATGTACTCGACGTCGACGCCCCGCTCTCGGAGGGCGGCGACGATCTGGTCGGACTCGACCTTCGTCACCCGGGGGTCGTTCGCTCCCTGCACCACCATCAGCGGCGTCGCGATGCGGTCGACGTGGGTGAGCGGGGAGCGGGCGAGCAGGTCGGCGACGACCTCCTCGACAGGCTCCTCCTCGGTGCCGGGGTCCCCGACGTACCGGAACCACGTCCCCTGGAGGAACGGCCGCCAGTAGGGCGGGAACGAGCGGATCAGCGTGATGAGGCTCGACGGCCCGACGTAGGCGATCGCCGCCGCGAACAGGTCGGGCGTGAACGTCACCCCGCACAGCGCCGCGTAGCCCCCGTAGGAGCCGCCGTAGATGCCGATGCGCTCGGGGTCGGCGACGCCCTCCTTCACCGCCCACTCCACGGCGTCGACCAGGTCGTCGTGCATCTTGCGCCCGAACTCCCGCTCGGCGGCGTGGGTGAACGCCTTCCCGTAGCCGGTGGACCCCCGGTAGTTGACCTGGAGCACGGCGTAGCCGCGGTTGGCGAGGAGCTGGACCTCGGGCTGGTAGCCCCACACGTCCTGCGCCCACGGCCCGCCGTGCACGAGCAGCACCGTCGGCAGGCCCGTGCGCTCGTCGCCGAGCGGCAGGGTTAGCAGCGAGTGGAGGGTGTGGCCGTCCCGCGCCGTGATCGTCACCGGCCGCATGGGTGCGAGCGCCTCCGGGTCGAGCTTGGGCCGGGGCTTGAACAAGAAGTCGCCCTCGCCGGTCCCCGCGTCGAACGAGAAGGTGACGCCCGGCTCCCGGTCGTCGTTGAAGGTGACGACCCAACGCCGCTCGTCCTCCGACATGCTCACGCCCTGCAGGTCGCCGTGGTGGAGGCGCCGTGCTGCCTCGCAGGCCTCCTCGAAGGCGGCGTCGTGGTAGTGCCACTCGAGCCGCTCCACCACGTACACCGCGGCGAGCAGCTCGCCGGTCCGGCGTCGGATCACGGCGGTGGTGAGGTCGACGTCGGGGTGCTCGTCGACGACGTCCTCCTCCGCCGAGGTGGTGTCGAGGCGGACGAGCCGCTTGGTGTCGGTGCCCTTGGCGGACGCCACCCACAGCGCCGTCCCGTCCGGGGTGAACCCGTAGACGTCGCCACCGTCTTCGTTGTCGTAGACGGTGAGGGACCGGAACGGCTCGTCCTCGGCGTCACGCACGAGGATCTCGGTGTCCCCGGCCGGGGTCTGGGCAGCGGCTGCCCGGACCCGTCCCTCGACGTCGACGACCCAGTCGCCGATGTCACCGGGGTTCTCGGCGACCAGCTCGAGCTCGCCGCTGACGAGGTCGACCCGGTGGACGTCGAACGCGCTCGGGTCGCGCCGGTTCATGGCGATCAGGATGTGGGTGGGGTCGGCGGGAGGGACGTCGACGAGCGACACCCGCACTCCCTCGAACGGCGTGAGGTCGCGGGCCGCCTGCGTCGCCCGGTCGAGCTCGGCGACGTGCAGGTGGAAGTCCTCGTTACCGCCCTGGTCCTGGAGGTACAGGATGCGCTGGGAGTCTCGGCTCCACCGCCAGCTCATGATGCCCCGCGTGTGGTCGTGGGTGACGCAGACCGCATCCTCGGCCGCGCCGTCGAGGGGCTGGACCCACACGTTGAGCCGGTTCTCCTCGGGGGCGAGGTAGGCGAGCGTGGTGCCGTCCGGGCTGATCTGGGCGCCCGCCCGCTCCGGGTTCTCGAAGAGGTGCTCGACGGGGATGAGCGGCGGGAGGGTGGTGGCCATGACGTTCCTTTCGTCCTGTTCGGGGGTGTTTCCTGCGAGCAGTGCGGCGAGCGACCGGAACAGTCGGGACCGGGGATGGACCTCCGCCCCAGCGGCACGAGCTCGTTCGAGCAGCTCGGTGTCGACGTGCGACCCGAAGCCGACGACGCGCACGCCGACACCGGCGAGGCTGGTGACGGCCGCGAGCACACCGGGGCGAGCCAGGTCGACGAGCACGACGGCTGCTGTCCCGCTCTCGGAGACCGCCGCGCCGAGCGCGCCGGCGTCGGGGACGAAGCGCACGCCCGGCACCGAGGCGCTCACCCGGGACCGGTCCATGAGGTCGGGCACCAGGGCGATGACCGCCGGTGCGGTCACGACGTCGGTCCCCCGCAGCGGTGGCGAACCAGGTGGGCCCGGGCCTTGGTGGCGCCCCACCGGATGCCCAGCTCGTGCAGCGAGGGGTCGACGTCGGCGAACGTCCGTGGGGTCAACCCGTAGGTGTCCCCGGGGAAGTCGGCTTCGTCCTCGGCCGAGCGCTCGACCGCCCCCACCCCCGCCGCCTCCAGCACCCGGGCGGCGTGGAGCACGGCCCGGCGGACGACCGTCATCGGGTTCGTCCACTGCTCGTCGACGTCGGCGGCGAGCAGCCGGCGCAGCTCGCCCGACACCTCCGCCGCCGCCCTCGCCCCCGCGTCCCTGGCCGCCGCTCCCGCCGCCGCGTCCAGCGTCCCCGACCACGCGACGGCCAGGCGCTCCACCGAGCGCTCGACCCAACCGGGCACGGCGGCGGCGACCGCGTCGGCCAGCTCGGCGCCGACCTCGGCGAGGGAGTCATCGGCAGCCCCCGGTGCGAGGCCGTCCCGGCCGG
>JBBDQT010000171.1:0-3685 GCA_040905815.1 Acidimicrobiales bacterium | reverse complement strand
GCTGCCTCGCTCGCCTCGGGCCCGAAGCAGTCGACGGGGGAGCGGGGGTCGACCGTCTCCGGTGTGTCGATGCCGATGAGGCGGACGCGTTCGGCTTCTCCGGCGATGCGCACCTCGATGGTATCCCCGTCGACCACCCGGATCACCTCGGCCGCACCGGGTTCAGCATCTGTGGTCCCAGCCCGGCCGTCGGCGCAGCCCGCAGCGACGACGCAAGCCAGGACGAGGAGGTGGGCAAGCGGCCGTCGGAACACGGGCCCATCCTGCCCGTGGGATGTGACAGCAGGTCGCCTCGTCTCCTCGTCGCTGCGTCGTCGCGGAGACGATCAGGCGGCGCGGCCCCGGGCGTTCGTGGGGGTGGTTGCCTGGTGGGCGTTGGCCTGGTGGGCGGTGGCCTTGCGCAGCGCCTCGCGGGCTTGGGCGACGCCGCGACGGCCTGCGGCACGGGTCCTGGCGTCGAGGCGCCAAGGGCGCTCGGTGCCGTCGACGAGCTGGAGCTGATCGTTCATGTCTCCAGTATCAAAAGGGGGTGTGACAGCTCGATTCCCGGCGGAGCACGACGGCGGCTCCGTCCGTGGGCTGCGCTGCGGGGCCGGCGCTGGGTGAGCACTCGGCCGGCGGGAACGTCGCGGGAAGAGACCTGCCGCGGGTGGAGGCCACGGACCGGTTGCGGCCCGCCCCCTTGGCCTCGTAGAGGGCGCTGTCAGCGGCGGCGACGAGCCGATCGGCGTCGATGGCGTTCTCGGGCAGCGTGGCGACGCCTGCACTGAGCGTCACGTGGAGCCCGCGGACGTGGGCGGTGACCGCGGTCCGCAGGCGGTCCGCAGCGGCCAGGGCGGCACCGCTATCGCACTCCGGCAGCAGGACGACGAACTCCTCGCCGCCGTAGCGTGCCGGGAGGTCCATGGCCCGGCATGCTGACATCAGCGCAGCGCCGACCTGGCGGAGCACCTCGTCGCCGGCCTGGTGGCCGTGGGTGTCGTTCACTTCCTTGAAGTGGTCGAGGTCCATCACGATGAGGCTGAGAGGGCAGCTGTCGCGCTCGGCGCGGCGGACCTCCCGTGTGAGCGCCTCCTCGAACAACCGCCTGTTCGCGAGGCCGGTCAGGGTGTCGCGGGTCGCGAGCTCCTCGACCTTCCGCAGGAGGAGCGAGCTGCGGAGCGAGAGGCTGGTGTGGGCCGCGGTCTGCACGACGGCGCCCACAGCGGTCGCGGGGATGCGAGCGGACCGTCGCTCTCCCCACTCGGCGACGACCACGCCGAGGTGGTGGCCGTCCACGGTGAGCGGCGCCACGACGAGGTTCTCCGAACCCGGGAGCAGCTGCTCGAGCAGCCGGTCACGATAGGGGACGAGCGTCCGCACGAGCTGCGGTTCGCCCGTGTCCCACGCCGTCTGGATCACGCGATCCACGCCGAGCGGCGAGGCGACGAAGGCCCGGCCCCGGGCGTCTCCCACCGCTCCCGACCACCCGTCGTCGTCACGGGCGATGACCGTCGCACGTCGGAAGCCAAGTCGCTGGCAGACGTGGCGGCAGCTGGCCTCCAGCACGTCGTCCGGTTGCACCACCCTCTCGAGATCCTGGCCGAGGTCGACAAGACCAGCCAGCTCGGACCGGCTGGCGCGCAACGTCCGTTCGTTCACCGAGGAGCATGCCGCGGCGCCGAGCCCGACGACGAGGAACGTCGCGGCGTTCAGGGCAGCGGCGGGGAACGCGGCGTCGCCCACCTCCCGGAGGCCGAAGATCCCTGCGTCGGCTGCGGCATACCCGAGGACGAGCAGCCACGCGTGGAGCAGCGCCACCTTCAGCCCCAGCCGGTAGGACACGAGCAGCGTGACGGCGATGACGTGCAGGTGGACGAGGAAGAGCACCTGGCTCTGGTGACCACCCGTGCGGGCGATGACGATCCCGAGGTACACGGCGTCGAGCACGAGGAGGAGGTGCACGGCGGCGAGCCCGCGGCGACTGGCGCGGCGCCGACCCCACTCGATGACTACGGTGACGAGGACGTAGCCGAACGTGACCGCCACCAGGCTGCCTGGGTGCTGCCCGCCGAAGCGAGGGAGCGCCGGTAGGAGGACGAGCGTGGTGAGGGCGGCGAGGAGGCGGACGATCCCGATGGCGTCGAGGCGCGCCGCGATCGGGACCATGTCGTCCGCCGGCGCACGGCTCGGCGTCACCTGCATCAGCGGAAGTCCAGCAGCTCACCGCCGCCGTCGAGGGGAGCTGCCAGGAGCTTGGGGTCGGGGCGACTGCGTCGCCCCCGGAGGGCGATCGCGATGAGGCCGAGCAGGCCGAGGAGGACGGGACCGCTCGCGTGGTCGTCGTCGGGGAACCCGGGGATCTCCGGCATGGCAGCCGGCACCGAAGGCAGGGCGGCGATCGCCGGGGGCGCGGTGGCCGACCCGGGGGCGGCGATGGCGGCAGGCGCGGTCATCAGCGGAGCCGCGATGCGGGTGGTCTCCGGCACCGGTGTGACCGCTGCGGTTCGCAACAGCTCGAGTGCTGCCGTGCGCCGTGGGGAAGCGGGCCGGGCTGGAGCGACCGGCGCGGGCTCCACTGCCGGTGCGGGATCTGTCGGCGGCTCGGTTGGGGTCGGCGGCGCGGGCTCCGGGTCGGCGTGCTCCCCGGGGGCCTTCTGGTCGCCTGGGGCTGCCGGGCCTCCGGGGGGGGCCGGACGGGGCGGGTGGATCTTGCCGCTGCCGCCGCTGTCGCGTCCACTTCCGTCGTTCCTGCCGCTGTCGCCACCGCCATCCTCGGTGCCAGCGGCGGAGACCCTCCCGCGCGAGTCTCCAGGTCGGGGAGAGGGCTGGGAGCCTCCTCGCCGGGCAGACGGCTGGGAGCTCGCGGGAGCAGGGCGACCGGCGTCCTTGCGTTGGGGGGCTGCTGTGCTCGCAGATCCCTTCTCGTCGCCGTGAGCAGGTGACCGGCCCGGCCCGTCGGCCCGTTGGGGCGCCATGGGCGCCGCCGGTGAGCCGGACCGCGGACCTTCGCCCGCGCTTGCCGGGGCGGGCGGGGCGCACGTGACTGTGACGGTCATCACGAGCGCGGCGGCTGCCGTCCGCGCCCGCTCCCTGGTCGTCCGCTCCCTGGTCGCCCGCTGAATCTTGTTCATCTCGCTCCGTTGCCGTCTCGAACGTCTGCCGTCTCGAACGTCCCCGTGACCGTGCATCGGCCCAACGGACGAACGACTTGAGCGCTTCGTCTGGGCTGTTCGACCTACGTGCGCGGAAGCGACGAGGGCCCGCGGGGCTAGCGTCGCCGGCCATGGGTCGCTACGGCATGACGGTCCCCTTCGACGGCATCCCGCTCTCCGAGCAGGGGTCCCTCTTCGCCGAGCTGGCGGACCTCGGGTACACCGACCTCTGGTCGAGCGAGGCGAACGGCACCGACGCCTTCACCCCGCTCGCCGTCGCCTCCGTGCATGCCCCCACGATGCGCCTCGGCACCGCGATCGTGCCCGCGTACACGAGGGGGCCGGGCCTGATGGCCATGAGCGTGGCCGCGCTCGCCGAGGTCGCGCCCGGGCGCTCGCGTTCGGCATCGGCACCTCGAGCGACGTCATCGTCGAGCGCTGGAACGGGCGCCCATCGTCCAGGCCGCCGCCGTCGACGACGGCCCCAGAGAGGTCGTGGCTCGCATCTTCGTGTGCCCGTCGACCGATGCCGACACCGTCAGGGCGATGGC
>JBBDQT010000170.1:1663-3703 GCA_040905815.1 Acidimicrobiales bacterium | reverse complement strand
CTCATGAGGCCGGCGATCTTGGCGAAGTCGAGCCAGCGGAACTCGTCCCACTCCGTCAGCACCACGAGCACGTCGGCTCCCTCGCACACCGAGTAGGGGTCGTCGACCACCTGGATCCCCTCGAGGCCTGGCCGCGCCTCCGGGACGGCCGGGTCGTAGGCCTTCACGGTCGCGCCCCGCTCCTGCAAGCGGCGGATCACCTCGATGGCGGGCGAGTCCCGCAGGTCGTCGGTGCGGGCCTTGAACGTGAGCCCCCAGGCCGCCACCAGGGCACCGTCGAGGGAACCGTCCAGCATGCGCTCGACCTTGGTGGCCATCCGCTCGTACTGCTCGTCATTGACGGTGATGACGCCCTTCAGCAGCCCGAAGTCGTACCCGTGCTCCTCCGCGATGTGCACCATCGCCCGCGTGTCCTTCGGAAAGCAGTTGTGCGCCACCAGGCCGAACGAGGTGACGACGGTGTGCGCGTCGGGCACCTCGAGGGAGTGCACCGTGCCGCAGAACGGCCGTCGTGCCGCCTCGGTGACCCGCACCCACGCCGCGTTCTTCGAGAGCCGCCGGTACCCAGTCGGAGCGATCCGCTGGGCCTGGTGAGCCCGGGAGGCGGTCACAGCGACGCCGGTGAGCCAGGGCACGTCGTGCAGCTGCGCCGCGTCAAGGCCGATCGTTGCCGTGTCACTCTCCCGCTGCACCTCCACCACGAGGCCAAGGTCTCCCAAGAGGCGGGATATGACGTCACCTCCGCCGGCCGAAGTCGTGAGCAAGAGCCCCTCCCGATCCACGGTGGCCCTCCAGCCACCGGCATTCGCCGCGAGCCGCAGGATTCGCTCCATCTTCTCCACGACCGTACGCGGCCATTGAGACACTCCGCCCTCGCCGCACTGCTCCGGGAGCAGCGGGAAGCCCTGGGCGACGGGGAGCCAGTCGTCGGTGGTCAGGTCACCGGCGAGGACGACGGACACGTCCTCGACCCGATCGCCCGTTGCAGCGGCGGGTCCCGTGATCATCGGATGGTCTGCCGTCACGGTGAGGCGGCGGCCCATCTTCGTCCGCACGTCGATCACATCACCGTCGTAGGGGCGGGCGGTGAAGCAAGTGACCGGCAAGAGCTCAGGGGTCGGCTCCCCGGACCGCCAGGAGAGGACTTCCCAACCGTCCGCGCCTCTCGTCTCGACCTCGGCGAAGAGGTCCTC
This sequence comes from Acidimicrobiales bacterium, assembly GCA_040905815.1. Lineage (GTDB taxonomy): Bacteria > Actinomycetota > Acidimicrobiia > Acidimicrobiales > CADCSY01 > CADCSY01. Next base: position 2,510 of record JBBDQT010000170.1, on the reverse strand, counting down.
GAAGGTCCACAGCCGGAGGTCGTCTCCCCGCCGGGCGAGGACGGTCTCGGTCCCGACGAAGCAGGAACCGCCCCAGCCGGGGCCGGGCTTGAGGAACTCGAAGCCGATGCGCTTGTCGTAGCCCATGCCGAGGACGACCTCGCGCACGTCGGCGCCGACCGCCTCGCACACGTTGGCGAGGGCGTTCACGTAGCTGACCTTGGTGGCGAGGAAGGCGTTCGACGCGTACTTGATCGTCTCCGCCGAGGCGGGGTCGGTGATGACCAGCGGCGCCTTGAGGCTCTCGAACAGCGACGCCACCCGCATGGCCGCCGCCTGGTCCTCGGAGCCGATGACGATCCGGTCGGGGTGGAGGCAGTCGTGCACGGCCGAGCCCTCTCGGAGGAACTCGGGGTTAGACACGACGAACACGTCGTCGCGGCCGAGCGCCTGCTCGACGACCCTGGTGGAGCCGACGGGGACCGTGGACTTGTTGATCACGACGGACTCCGCCTCGAGGTGAGGGCCGATCTCGGCGGCCGCCTCGCGGATGTAGGTGAGGTCGGCGGAGCCGTTGTCGCCCTGAGGGGTCTGCACGCACAGGAAGACGAACTCGGCGTCCTCCACCGCGGGCACCGCGCCGACGACGAAGCGGAGGCGGTCGGCGGCGAGGCCCTCGGTCACGAGCTCGTCCAGCCCGGCCTCGAGGATCGGGACCTCGCCCTTGTTGAGGCGCGCGACCTTCTCCTCGAAGATGTCGGCGCACGTCACCTCGTGGCCGAGGTGGGCGAGGTAGGCGCCGGTGGTGAGCCCGACGTAGCCGGTCCCGATGATGGCGATCGTGCTCATGGGAGGTGGCGCTCCTGTG
>JBBDQT010000170.1:0-1563 GCA_040905815.1 Acidimicrobiales bacterium | reverse complement strand
GGTGGTCGGTCACGACGTCAGCTCGGCGACGAGCGCGGCGAGGGGTTCGCGGTGGTCGGGCAGGGGCGGGATGCCCGACAGCCGGAGGGCGGCGCCGTCGAGCACGGAGTTGGCCGGGCGACGCGCCGGTCGCGGGGGCACGAGCGCGCTCGTCGCCACCGGCTGGACCCGATCGGCGTCGTGTCCGGCGAGCGCGACCACATCGCGGGCGAGGCCGAACCAGGTGGTCGCGCCCTGGTTCGTGACGTGAAAGGTGCCGGGGAGCTGCGCCGACACCAGCTGTCGGATGGTCCCCGCGAGGTCCGCGGCGGACGTGGGGCAGCCGTGCTGGTCGTCGACGAAGTTGAGCGGGCCGTCGCCCTCGCTCGCGAGGCGCAGGACGGTCTTCACCATGTTGGCGCCGTGGCGCCCGAAGAGCCACGACGTGCGGACGACGGTGGAGCCCGGATCGAGCTCGCGCTCGCCACCGAGCTTGGACGTTCCGTACGCGCTGCGGGGGCCCGGCTCGTCCCACTCGTGGTACGCCCCGGGCTTCTCGCCGTCGAACACGTAGTCGGTGCTGAGGTAGGTGACGTGGGCGCCGACGCGGCGGGCGGCGTCGGCGACGTGGCGGGTGCCGAGCGCGTTGACGGCGAGGGCACGGTGGGGATCGCCCTCGCAGGCGTCGACCGCGGTCCAAGCGCCGGCGTGGACGACGGCGTCGGGCGCCACGCTCGTGATGGCGCCGAGGACGCTGTCCCGGCACGACACGTCGAGCAGGGTGCGATCGCAGGCCACGAGCCGCCACGAGGGATCGGCCTCGAAGACCTCCGCGAGCTCACGCCCGACCTGGCCGCCGGCGCCGGTGACGAGCACTGTCCGGGTGGCGGTCACGAGCCGGCCTTCAGCGGCTCCCACCACCACCGGTTGTCCCGGTACCAGGCGACGGTCTCCTCGAGCGCCTCGTCGAGCGTCCGTGCCCGCCTCCAGCCGAGGGCGGTGACCTTTGCGATGTCGACGGAGTACCGGCGGTCGTGGCCCTTGCGGTCCTCGACGTAGCGCACCATCTCCTCGCCGACCTCGAGGAGGGCGAGGAGCTTGTCGACGAGCACCCGGTTCGGGGTCTCGTTGCCGGCCCCGATGTTGTAGATCTCGCCGACGGCGCCACGTTCCCGCACGACCTCCACGGCCGCGCAGTGGTCGTCGACGTAGAGCCAGTCCCGTTCGTTCAGGCCGTCGCCGTAGAGCGGGAGCGGCACGCCGTCGAGGAGGTTCGTGGTGAACAGCGGGATCGCCTTCTCGGGGAACTGGTACGGACCGAAGTTGTTCGTGCAGCGGGTGACGACGACCGGCAGGCCGTAGGTGTGGAAGTACGACAGCGCGATCAGGTCCGAGCCCGCCTTCGACGCTGCGTACGGCGAGCGCGGATCGAGGGCGTCGTCCTCCTCGGAGGAGCCGACCGGTATCGAGCCGTAGACCTCGTCGGTGCTGATGTGGACGACGCGGTCGAGCTCGAGGCGGCGGGCCGTGTCCATCACGATGTTGGTCCCGAAGCAGTTGGTGTGGACGAAGTCGTCCGCGCCG
>JBBDQT010000169.1:0-3716 GCA_040905815.1 Acidimicrobiales bacterium | reverse complement strand
GGGTTGTGATTGCTCCGACCACTTTCAGTGGTTGCGGCCCGAAACACCATGGTCCACGCGGGCCATTTCGCGGACCCGCGCGGACTAGTCCGTTCCGGAGATCACGGCCCGCTCTGGGTCACCCGCGGCTACGAGAACCAGCGGCCGGCCACGTATCCAGCGGCCGTCGCGGCCACGCCACCGCACAGTGAGACGGCGGCGTAGACCGCTGCGGTACCGACGCGATCCGTCCGCAACAGCGTGAACGTCTCGTAGCCGAACGTCGAGAACGTCGTGTACCCGCCGAGGAGGCCGACGGCGATCGCCGCCGTCGTGGCCGCTCCCCACCTGGCCTGTGCCGGCCCGGACAGCACCGCAGCGAGCAGGAAGCAACCCGAGACGTTGACACCGAGCGTGGCCCACGGGAAGCCCCGCACGCCGACGGCGAGGCCGATGCGGTAGCGCACCACAGCGCCGAGCGCACCGGCGGCGGCGACGAGCAGGGTGGGCAACGGGTGTGGCTCCTCGCATCTCGGTTCTCAGGAGCCGCCAGCCCGTCTCCGGGCGGTCCACGGGCGAGCTCCATCGCCGCCGACCAGGGTACGCCCAGCCGCTGGGCGACCGGAGCACACGGTGGACGGTGCGGGCGATCGTCCACCACGTCGTCTCGTGCCTTCGCTACCGTCATCCCGATGGCCGCCCCAGCATCGACGGCGGGCCACGAGCCGCCGCGGCGCGTTCGCCGCCCGACGGCAACAGCCCGCTTCGGCTCGTCGCGCCGGGAGAGCCACGACGCCTCCGCCTTCTATGACCGGTTCGTGCCGCCGGAGCTGTCGAGCGCGACCACCGTGACCCGTCCCGACGAGGTGGACGTCGTCTTCGAGCACGACGCCCGTGACATGAGCAAGGTCCCGTCGAGCTCGATCGCGCTGGTGGTCACCTCGCCCCCGTACTTCGCGGGCAAGGCGTACGAGGAGAGCCTCGGCGAGAACGGTGTGCCGGGCTCGTACTTCGAGTACCTCGCTCTGCTGCGCGACGTCTTCGACGAGTGCAAGCGGGTGCTCGAGCCCGGGGGCCGGATCGCGGTGAACGTCGCCAACCTCGGCAGGCGGCCGTACCGGTCGCTCGCCGGCGACGTCACCGAGATCCTCCAGGACCTCGGGCTGCTGCTCCGGGGTGAGGTCGTCTGGTGGAAGGGGCGAGCCGCTGGCGGCTCCTGCGCGTGGGGGACCTTCCAACGGCCCGCCAACCCGGTGCTCCGGGACGTCACCGAGAGGATCGTGATCGCCAGCAAGGGCCGCTTCGACCGGGCGCTCAAGCCGGCGCAGCGCCATGAGCTCGGTCTCCCCTCGACGACGACGATCTCCCGGGACGAGTTCCTGGAGGCGACGACCGATCTGTGGGACATCCCACCGGAGAGCGCGACCCGGGTCGGTCACCCGGCCCCGTTCCCGGTCGCGCTGCCCAAGCGGCTGATCGAGCTCTACACCTACGAAGGCGACGTGGTGCTCGACCCGTTCATGGGATCGGGCAGCACCGCGGTGGCCGCCGTGCGCACCGGGCGCCGCTACGTCGGCTTCGAGACCGACCGTTCCTACATCGACCGGTCGAACGAGCGCGTCGACGCGGAGCGCGAAGGGCTCCAGCACCACGAACCGCCCGCCTCGACCCCCTTCCGGGTCCACCTCCCGGCCGTGCCGCCCGCTGACGACGGGGAGGACGTCCGGGGTCGGGCCGTGCGCGAGGGCAGGCAGGCCAAGGATCTGGCCGGGATCCTGCTCACGAGCTGCGGCTTCGAGCACATCAGGACCGACGTCAGACAAGCCGGCCTCGGGATCGAGCTCGACTTCGTCGCCACCGACCAGTTGGGTCAGGACTGGGCGTTCGACGTCTCCGGCGCGTTCACCGCCAGTCGTGCCGGCCTCAGGCGCACCGACTCGCTCTGGAAGGCGCTCGGAAAGGCCTCCGTCCTGCACCAGAGCGGCCGTGAGCTCCCGCTCGTGCTCCTCACCACCGACGCCCCAGCCCGTGGCACCGCCGGCGCTGCCGCTCTCGACGTGGTCATGGGGCCCGGTCGCCCCGTGTTCGACCTGGTCGAGCTGCTCGACACCGCGGATCAGGAGCGGCTCCGGGACCACGCCCACCGAGGGCGTCCCGACCGCTGACCGTCACGACGCCGCCGGGGCCTTCGCGTCCTCCACGGGGTTGGAGAAGACCATCGCCGCGTCGTCGATGCCGCCCATCTTCAACGTCCGGTAGTCGCGCAGGTAGCTCTGGTGGACCTGCCACGGGAACTTCGATCCCTGCTTCGGGAACCGGTCCGCGGCCCGCTGCACGTAGCCCGACGTCAGGGAGAGCAACGGCTGCCGGGTGACGGCGGGGTCCCGGTTGACCGGCGTGCACTGCCTCAGCCCTTCGTCGTGCAGGTGGTTGAGCAGGCGGGTCACGTAGTCGCAGGTCAGGTCGCACTTCAGCGTCCACGACGCGTTCGTGTAGCCGACGGCGACGGCGAAGTTCGGCACGCCCTCGAGCATCATGCCCTTGTAGGTCAGCCGGCTGGCCAGGTCGAGGACCTCGTCGTCGACGGAGACCTCGATGCCCCCGATGAAGAGGAGGTCGAGGCCCGTCGCGGTGACCACGATGTCGGCCTCGACCTCGGTGCCCGACACGAGCCGCACACCCGTCTCGGTGAACGAGTCGATGTGGTCGGTGACCACCGAGGCGCGACCGGCCTTGATCGCCTTGAACAGGTCGCCGTCAGGAGCGACGCAGAGACGTTGGTCCCACGGGTCGTACCTCGGCGTGAAGTGGGTGTCGACGTCGTAGCCACGAGGCAGCTGGAGCTGGACCAGCTTGCGCAGCAGCCACTTCACGAGCCCGGGGCGACGGCGGCTCAGGTTGTAGCTCGCCTGGGTGGAGAGGGCCTTGTACCAACGGATGGCGGGGCCGGACCGGCGCGCCGGCAGCACCTTGCGCATCACGTCTGCGATGGGATCCTTCGCCGGCAACGTGGCGATGTAGGTGGGCGAGCGCTGGAGCATCGTCACGTGCGCTGCGGTCCGTGCCATCGAGGGGATGAGCGTCACCGCGGTGGAGCCGCTGCCGATCACCACGATCCGCTTGCCCTCGTGGTCGAGATCGTCGGGCCAGGCCTGCGGGTGCACGACGGTGCCCCGGAAGCGGTCCATCCCGTCGAACTCGGGCTGGTAGCCGTGGTCGTAGCGGTAGTAGCCGGTGCAGGAGAACAAGAAGCCGCACGTGAGCTCGACCGTCTCACCGGTGTCGGTCCGCTCGGCGGTGATGTTCCAGCGGGCATCGTCGGTGGACCAGTCCGCCCGGACGATCTTGTGGTTGAAGCGGATGCGCTCGTCGACGCCGGTCTCGGCGGCGGTGTCCTTGATGTACTGCAGGATCGAGTCGCCGTCGGCGATCGACTTCTCGCCGTCCCACGGCCGGAACGAGTAGCCGAGCGTGAACATGTCGGAGTCGGACCGGATGCCCGGGTACCGGAAGAGGTCCCAGGTCCCCCCGATCGCGTCGCGAGCCTCGAAGATCGCATAGGTGGCCCACGAGCACTCGGTCTGCACGTGGTGGCCGGCGCCGATGCCCGACAGGCCGGCGCCGACGACGAGGACGTCGAGGTGCTCCGCGGTCATCGCCGCCTCACCTGCTTGCGCTCTGCTGTGCCCATCGAAGCCATGTTACCGACGGTAGCACCAGTGCCGATCAGCGCGAGC
>JBBDQT010000168.1:21010-22397 GCA_040905815.1 Acidimicrobiales bacterium | reverse complement strand
GATCGTTCTGGGTGCAGCTCACCGCGCATGGCGCGGCCTCCTGCACCCAGAACGGGGGGTGGGACACACGGTGGGGTTCGCGGTTACGGCTCCCAGCCGGCGAACGTGTCGATCATCTTCCGGACGTCGGGGCCGAGGGGGTAGAGGATCGGGCAGGTGCAGCCGTGGGCCATGTACTCGGCGACCTTGGCCCGCACCTCCTCCGGGGTGCCGGCGGCGCAGATCATCTGGACGACCTCGTCGGGCACGAGCTTGGAGGCGGCGACGACCTCGTCGTGGGTCGCGGGCCACGTGAGGACCTTGCCGATCTCCTCGAGCAGCGACTCGGGCACGCCCGACGCCTTCATGATGTGGGGCTGCTGTCCGAGGTACTGGGTGACGAGGAGGCGGGCGCCGTCGAGCGCCGCCTGGCGGTCCTCGTCGACGGCGCACACGACGAGCTGGGGACGGTCGATGTCGTCGAGCGACCGGCCGGCCCGTTCCGCGCCGATCCGCAGGTGCTCCATCGCCCGAGCGTTGTAGTCGGGGGACACCAGGTAGTTGAGGACGACGCCGTCGGCGATCTCACCGGTGAGCTCCATCATCTTCATGCCGGTCGCTCCGATGTAGATCGGCACGTCTTTCGCCCGACGCTCCTGGTGGACGTAGTCGAGCTCGACGCCGTCGAGGTGCACGTACTCGCCCTGGTAGGTGACGGTCTCGTTGGCGAGCAGGGCGCGCACCGCCTCGACCACCTCCCGCATGACGGTGAGCGGCTTGCGCCGGTCGATCCCCACCTTGGTGGCGAGCGGGTCCCACCACGCCCCGATGCCGAGGATGATCCGGCCCGGCGCCAGGTCGTCGAGCGTCGAGAACAGCGATGCCAACCGGGCCGGGTTGCGGGTCCAGCAGTCGATGACGCCTGACCCGACCTTGATCCGGTCCGTCGTCGCCGCGAACGCGGCCATGGGCACCGAGGCCTCCCGAACGAGGCGCGAGTCGGCCTGCCACACCGCCTCGAAGCCCTGCTCCTCGGCGTACTGCGCGTAGGTCATGGCCTCGGGGAGCGGGTGGGCGTCCTGGAGGTAGAGGGCGAGGCGGGTCATGGCAGGTCCTCGAGTCGTCGGAAGAGTCGGCTGGCGTGCTCTGCGGCCTTGGCCCGCACCTCGTCGGCGTCGACGCGGGTCGGTCGTCCGTCGCGGAGGACGATCTCGCCGTCGACCTCGACGTCGATCGGGTTCATGCCGGTGGTGAACGCGAGCCGCCACGGGTCCATGGGCGCGTAGCCCCACGTGACTCGGTCCGCCCTGGCCTCCGGGAACAGGTCCCAGCCGGTGGCGAGCCAGGACCAAGCGGTCTCAGGGGTCTCGGTGACGTCGGCCTCCCGCAGGCGGACGTACGCGAGGCG
>JBBDQT010000168.1:0-20910 GCA_040905815.1 Acidimicrobiales bacterium | reverse complement strand
TCGCCGTCGTGGTCGTGGAGGGCGGCGGCGACCGCACCGGCGGTGGGGACGAGGCCGATCTCACCGACGCCCTTGATGCCGTAGGGGGCGTGGGGCTGGGGAGCCTCGACGAGGATCACCTCGACGGGCGGCATGTCCTTCGGCCGGATGATGTCGAGCGAGCGCAGCGTGGTGTTGCGCGGCCGGCCGTCCTCGTCGACCGGGAAGCCCTCGGTGAGCGCGTAGCCCAACCCCATGTGCACCGAGCCCTCGATCTGGCCCTCGACGAGCATCGGGTTGACCGCCCGGCCGACGTCGTGGGCGGCCACCACCCGCTCGACGTCGCCGGTCTCCGGATCGAGCACGACGAGCTGGCAGGCGTAGCCGAAGGCCGAGTGGATCACCGGGTGCTCCACGCCCTCCGAGAGGGCGTTCGTCCAGTCGACGCGGTACTCGCCCTCGTAGTCGACGCCGACCCTGCAGCCGTCGGCCACCGACTTGCGGCACGCGTCGGCGACGGCGCCCGCGCCCATGAGCGTGCCCCGGCTGCCCGTCGTCTGGCCCGCCCCGAGCTCGCGGGTCGTGTCGACGATCACCTCGATGCGCTCCGCCGGCACGCCCAGCTCCTCCACCGCCACCTGCTGGGCCACGGTGTGGACGCCTTGGCCCATCTCCGTCCAGCAGTGGCGGACCTCGACGACGCCGTCGTCACGCAGGTGCACGACCGCCCGGATGATCTCCTTGAACCCGTTGCCGAGCCCGGAGTTCTTGAGCCCGAGCCCGATGCCCACCGGCTTGCCCGCGGCGCGGGCCTCCTCGTACGCCGGCTTGATCACGTCGAGGCACTGGCGGGCGCCGAGGCAGCCGTCGTCCATGACCTGACCGGGTCCCCACACCGCGCCCGGCGACACGACGTTGCGGTCACGGATCTCCCACCCGGTGATGCCGACGGCCTCGGCCAGGCGGTCCATGACGCCCTCCATGGCGAACTGGGCCTGGTTGGCGCCGAAGCCCCGGAACGCGCCGCACACCGGGTTGTTGGTGCGGGCGGCGACGGCCTCGACGTCGATGGCGGGCACGACGTAGGGGCCGCTGGCGTGGCCGGCTGCCCGCTCGAGCACCTTCATGCCCACTGATGCGTACGGACCGGAGTCACCCACGGCGCGGACCTTGAGCGCCGTGAGGCGGCCGTCGTGGTCGCAGCCGGCCCAGTACTCGAGGCGGATGGGGTGGCGCTTGGGGTGCAGGAGCAGCGACTCCTCCCGGGACAGGGTCACCTTCACCGGGCGCTGCAACAGCCAGGCGGCGAGGGCGGTCTGGGCCTGGTTGGACATGTCCTCCTTGCCGCCGAACGCGCCTCCGTTGGAGACGAGGTCGACGGTGACACGGTCGGCCTCGACGCCGAGCACGGCGGCGATGTCGTCGCGGTCGTCCCAGATGCCCTGGCCGCCCGAATAGACCTGCAGGCGCCTGTCGGGCAGCGGCACCGCGAGCGTCGACTCCGGCTCGAGGAAGGCGTGCTCGACGCGCTGGGTCTGGAAGACCTCGTGCACGGCGTGGGCCGACGAGGCGAGCGCGGCGTCGACATCGCCCCGCTCGTAGGCGGACGTCGACAAGACGTTGCCGTCCAGGCCCCACACCGCGTCTTCGGCGTCGTCGACGGCGCGCACGGCGTCGACGATGGGCCGCAGCGGGCGGTACTCGACGTCGACGAGGGTGGCGGCCCGGCGGGCGGTCTCCCGGTCCGACGCGACGACGAGGGCGAGCACGTCGCCGAGGTAGGACGTGCGGCCGCCCTCGGGGATGAACACCGGCCAGTCCTTGTGGATCAGCCCCACCCGGAGCTCGCCGGGCACGTCTGCTGCGGTCAGCACCGCCTCGACCCCCTCGACGGCGAGGGAGGCTGCGGTGTCGATGCGCACGACGTCGGCACGTGCGTGGGCCGCGAGGTGGAACGCGCCGTGGAGGCAGCCGTCTGGCTGCATGTCGTCGATGAAGGGACGCACGCCGACGGCGAGCTCCCGGCCCTCGTACTTGACGCCCCGGGTGCCGATCCCGCCGGTGGCGACCGGCGTGGGCACGGTGTCCTGGGCCAGCGCCTCGACGGCATCGAGGATCTTGAGGTAGCCCGTGCACCGGCACAGGTGGGCGCCGAGGTGGCGTGCGGCGTCGTCGCGCGTGAGACCCGCTCCCTTCTTGTCGAGCAGCGACTTCGTGCGCATCACGATCCCCGGTGTGCAGAAGCCGCACTGCAGCGCGCCGCACGCGGCGAACGCGTCGGCCAGCGTGGCGACCTCTGCCGGGTCGAGCCCCTCGAGGGTCGTGATGGTCGCCCCGGCCAGCTTCTCCACCGGCGTCTGGCAGGAGATGCGAGCCTTGCCGTCGATCAAGACGGTGCAGCACCCGCACTGGCCCGACGGCGAGCACCCGTCCTTGGGCGAGATGATCCGCAGCTCGTCACGCAGCGCGCCGAGGAGCGACGCGTGCCCGCCGGTGATCGACACCGGCGTGCCGTTCACGATGAGATCGGTCATGGTTCCTCCGGTTCCGGCGGTGCGCTCACGGTGCGGCGGGCGGCGGGATCGCGCCCTTGCGTTCGGTGATGAGCCCGTAGGCCTCCGGGCGGCGGTAGCGCGCGAAGTCGAACAGCGTGTCCTTGTACTGGGCGCACAGGTCGAGGTCGCAGCGGGCCACGATGAGCTCGTCTCCGCTCGTGACGGCCTGGGCGACGATCTGGCCGGACGGGGCGATGATCGCGCTCTGGGCGAGCGACTCGACGCCCTCCTCCACGCCGCCCTTGGCGACGGCGACCACCCAGGTGCCGTTCTGGTAGGCGCCGGCCTGCATCACGAGGTGGTTGTGGAACGCCTGGAGCGGGTTCTGGGTCGGGTCGGGGGCGTAGTGGAGCGGTGTGTTGTAGCCGATGGCGATCAGCTCGACGCCCTGGAGCCCCATCACCCGGTACGTCTCCGGCCAGCGGCGGTCGTTGCAGAGCGCGGCGCCGACGACGCCGCCGAAGGCCCGCCACACCGGGAAGCCGCCGGGGCCCTCCTCGAAGTAGTGGCGCTCCAGGTGCTGGAAGGGCCGCCACGGCTCGTCCGACTCGTGCCCGGGGATGTGGACCTTCCGGTACCGGCCCACCACCGAGCCGTCTCGCTCCACGACGACGTAGGAGTTGTAGCGGTGACCGTCAGGGGTGAGCTCGGCGTAGCCCAGCACGAAGCCGACACCGAGGCGGGCGGCCTCCTCGAACAACGGCTTGGTGGCCGGCCCGGGCATCTCCGTCTCGTAGAACGCGTCGACCTCTTCTGGATCGGTGAGCCACCACCGCGGGAAGAACGTGGTGAGCGCCAGCTCCGGGAACACGACGAGCTCGCAACCCGACTCGGCCGCATGGCCGAGCAAGGAGAGAAGCCGCTCCACCACCTGCTCCCGAGGCTCGTCCCGGGCGATCGGGCCCAGCTGCGCGCCGCCGACGGTCAGGCTCCGCGTCATCGGCCCTCGCCCCGGGCTCCCGGTCGCGTCGACGTCGTCATGAATGCCGACTCTACTCGACGTGCTTTACAAATCGTCAAGGAACGCCGCCGGCCGGGAGTCGGCCGGGCGTGGTGCGTCTGATCCGGTCAGCCGTGGCTGCCGCAGATCCCCGCGGCGCGCAGGCCGGCCACGACCCGGTCGGGCGTGAGCGGGAAGGAGTCGAACCACACGCCGGTGGCGTCGTGGAGGGCGGCGACGACCGCCGGTGCGTAGGGGATGAGGGGCATCTCCGCCATCCCTCGCGCGCCCCACGGTCCGAGCGGATCGGCAAGCTCGAGCACGACGCTCTCGACCAGCTCGGGTACGTCGAGGATGCCGGGGATGAGGTACGTCGAGAGGCGAGGGTTCAACACGCGTCCCCCGGCGACCTGGAGGTGCTCGGACAGCGCGTACCCGTGCGCCTGCACGACCCCGCCCTCGACCTGGCCGCGCACCTGCGCCGGGTTGATGGCCCGGCCGACGTCGTGGGCGCTCACGACCCGGTGCACGACGATGTGTCCGGTGTCCACGTCGACGGAGAGCTCGACCGCCTGGGCGGTGTAGCCGTAGGCGAAGTTCGGCGCACCCGCGCCCGTGTCGGGGTCGAGCGTCTCGGTCGGCGGCGGGATGTAGCGGAAGCGCCCGACGGCGGGACGGTCGCCTTCGAGCCACCGCTTCTCCGCCTCCTCGGCCGCGCCGAGGATGGAGTTGCCGGACATGAACGTGAGCCGTGACGCCGAGGCCGAGCCGGCGTCGCCTGTCCTCGCCGTGTCCGAGAAGTGGCCGGTCACCGCATCGAGCGGGACGCCGGTGGCCTCCGACGCCATCTGCAGGAACGCGGTGTGGGCGCCCTGTCCGACGTCGGCCCCGGCGTGGTGGAGGTCGACGCGCTCGACGAGGAGGCCGTCGTCGTCGCCGTGCAGGACCACCTCCGCCTCGCACCGCTCCGGAAACCCGAAGCTGAACCCGACGTTCTTGAACGCGCACGCGAAGCCGCGGCCGGACCGCACCGAGGCGGCCGACGGCCGCAGCGACGCGAACGGGCTGAACGCGCGCCGCGCGGCCAGTGGCTCGTCGAAGCGGGAGGCCCCGGCACACGCGTCGATGACCTCGGGCAGCGTCACCCCCTCGGGCATGACGGCCTGGGTGATCCCGATGCTGCCTTCCCGCAGGCAGTTCAGGCGCCGCACCTCCACGGGGTCGAGGTCGAGCGACGCGGCGATCTTGTTCACCTGGCACTCGGCGACGAAGAAGCCCTGGGGCGCGCCGAAGCCGCGGAAGGCGCCGCCGGGCACGGCGTTGGTGTACAGCAGGTGGCTGTCGATGCGGGCGTTGGGGATCTCGTACGCCCCGGCCACCGTCAGGTGGCAGTTCCCGAGGACCTTGTTCGACGTGTAGTTGTAGGCGCCAGCGTCGAGGTGGACGTCGGCCTCGACGGCGGTGATCCTGCCGTCGCGGGTGGCGCCCCAGCGGGTCTCGATGCGGCCCCGGTGGCGCTTGTGGTGCCCGACCATCGACTCCTCTCGGGACCAGCGGCAGACGACGGGACGCCGCTCGCCCCGCGCCGCGAGCCGCCACGAGGCGAGCGCCAGCACGATCTGGAGGGACATGTCCTCCCGACCGCCGAACGCCCCTCCGATGGCCGGGTACACGATCCGCACCTGGTCGACGGGGAGGTCGAGGGCGTGGGCCACCTGCTCCTGGTCCTCGTGGGTCCACTGGCCCGCCACCTCGACGGTGACCCGACCGGCCTCGTCCACCCAGCTCATCGCAGCCTCGGGTTGGAGGTAGGCGTGCTCCTGGTACGGCAGGTCGTAGGTGCCCGCCACCACCACATCCGCCTGCCGCCAACCGTCTTCGATGTCGCCCTTGCGGATGCGGAGCGAGGAGTAGACGTTCGTCCCCAGCCCGTCCTCGGGGTGGACGAGGACCTCGCCGCGCAGCGCGTCGTCGAGGTCGGCCACCACGGGCAGCTGGTCCCACTCGGCCACGACGAGGCCAGCGGCGGCCTCGGCGGCCTCCACCGACTCGGCAACCACCACCGCGAGGTGGTCGGCCTCCCAGCGGCTCGTGTCGCAGCGGACGATGCTCCGCCCCGTGTGCTCCAGGCCCACCAGCACGGGCTGGTCGAACATCGTCAGGCCGTACTCGTTGACCGGCACGTCGGCTGCCGTGAGCACCGTCACCACGCCCGCCGCGGCCTCGGCGGCTGACACGTCGAGCGCCCGCAACCTGGCGTGCGGCTGCCCGGTGAACACGACCTTCGCGTGCAGCGCGCCTGCCGGTGCCCGCTCTGCCGGGTAGGCGGCAGCCCCCGTGACCTTCGACGGCGCGTCGATCCGGGGCGGGGTCGCCCCGACACCCGTGACGTCCGACGGACCTCGTTCGGGCCAGGATGCGCCGGCCGCGCTCATGCGCCGCTCCCGTCGCGCCCGGTGGAGACCTGCTCGTGGGCCTCGATGATCGGGTAGTACCCGGTGCAGCGGCACAGGTTGCCGGCGAGCCCCTGGCAGATGGCGTTCCGGTCCGCGTCCGGACGCTCGGCGAGGAGGCTTGCGCCCGCCATGAGGAACCCGGGGATGCAATAGCCGCACTGCACCGCGGTGCGGTCCACGAACGCCTGCTGCAAGGGCGAGAGAGCGCCCGTGTCCGCATCGGCGAGGCCCTCGATCGTCGTGACCGCGGCGCCGTGCGCGCGGCCGGCGGGCACCATGCAGGCGAGGACGGCCATGCCGTCGAGGTGGACGGTGCAGGCGCCGCACTCGCCCTCGGCGCAACCCTCCTTGGTCCCCGTCAGCGACGTCGCGCTCTCGAGGTGGGCGCGGTCGCGCAGCCAGCCGAGGAGCGTGTCGCCCGCCGCGCCGGCGGCGGAGACAGGGCTCCCGTTGACGGTGGCGGTGATGGCGTCGCCGTCCCCGATGTCGCTCGGCGCCGGTGCGGTCCCGGCGCGGCCGTCGGTCCTGCCCCAGAGCATCACCGGTCGGGCGGGCCAGGTGGCCCGCTCCTCCCCGTCGCGCAGGACCTCGAGGGCACGCCGCGTCATGACCGCCACCACGTCTCGCCGGTAGGCGGCCGTCGCCCGGATGTCATCGATGGGCGTGGCGGTCTCCACCGCGCCCGCCACCGCGTCGGCGATCGCCCCGTCGTCGAGCACCCGGCCCTGGAGCGCCTCTGCGAACGTCTCCGAGAGCACGACCGTGGGCGCGACGCTGCCGAGCGCGAGGCGCGCCGAGCGCACGGTCGCCGGGTCGCCGGGATCGGTTTCGAGGACGATGCTCAGGTGCACGACGGAGATGGCCTGTGCTCGGCGGAGGCCGAGCTTCACGAACAGGCCGCGCCGTCCGGGACCGAGCAGCGGGACGGCGATGTCGGTGACGATCTCGTCGGGGGCGAGGACGGACTGGCGGAAGCCGGTGTGGAAGCCGTCGACGGGCACGGTCCGGGAGCCTCTGGCGGACGTGAGGGTGACGTTGGCGTCGAGCGCGAGCAGCGCGGAGATGGTGTCGTTGGCGGGGCTGGCGGTGACGAGGTTGCCGGCGACCGTCGCACGGTTGCGCAGCGGAGGAGCGCCGATCTCCCAGCACGCCTGGGCGAGCGGCAGGGCGCCGGACACGAGGTCGGGATCGCCGACGACGTGGTTGTGGGTGACGAGGGGACCGAGGTGGGCGACGCCGTCAGCCACATCGACCCGGCCGAGGGCGGGGATGCGGCTCAGGTCGACGAGGGTGTCGACGCCGCTGCGGGCACCCCGGTCGAGCTCGAGCAGCAGGTCGGTGCCGCCGGCGATGACGCGGGCGCGGCCGTCGCCCTCGGCGAGGGCGCCGAGCACGTCCTCGAGCGATGTGGGGGCGAGGTACCGGCGGACGGCGGTGCCCGGGCGTTGCAGGGGGTGCACGGCTCAGTCCTCCGGTGGGGCGCAGTTGTAGACGGGGCCGCCGAGCTGGGCATAGCGGTCGAGCACGGCTCGGCCCCTGTCCCGGCTGACGTCGGGGACGACCTCGATGCCGTGCGCCTCCAGGTGGGCGACCCAGTCCGCAGGCTTGTCGCCCTCGTCGAACCCGATGGCGCGGGCGTCCTCGTCGCGGGCGCTGCACACGACGCGGCAGACGCCCGACCACCGGACGGCGCCGAGGCACATCGCGCACGGCTCGGTGCTGGTGACCAGCGCGGCGGGGGAGCCGGCGCCGACGTCGAACGAGCGCAGGCGCTGGCCGGCGAGGGCGAAGGCGACCATCTCTGCATGGGCGATGCACGCGCTCGAAGCCATGACGAGGTTCACGCCGACCGAGACCACGCGGTCCGTGGAGCACCCGAAGATGGCGGCGGCGAACGGGCCGCCGGTCTCCCGCTCGACCTGCTCTCGCGCGAGCCCGAGCACGAGGTCGATCTTGTCCTCGTCCGACGGGAACGTGGACGGCTGCCTCGCGAGCCACGGCGCCACCCACTCGGGCAGGTCGAGCTGGAAGCGCGACGGCACGGGCGCGTCGGGCGCGCTCACCGCTCGTCCCTCGCGAAGGCCAACCCGAGGCTGGCCGGCGCACCGACCCGTCGGCGCAGGTCGCGCGAGCCCCACACCACGAGCACGATGATGGTGAGCGCGTACGGGAGCATCGACAGGATCTCGGCGGGCACGCTGACCCCGGCATCCTGGAGGAAGAAGTTGGCGCGGCGGGCGAGCCCGAAGAGCAGGGCCCCGAAGAGCACGCGCCACGGGTTCCAAGAACCGAAGACGACGAGCGCGAGCGCGATCCAGCCGAGCCCGCTCGTGGTGCCAGCCTGGCTCCAGGACGGCACCTGGGCGAGGATCAGGTACGCGCCGCCCGCGCCGGCGAGCGCCCCGCCGGCCAGCACGTGCACGTAGCGGGTGCGGGCCACGTCCAGGCCGGTGCTGTCCGCGGTGGCGGGCGACTCGCCGACGGCTCGCAGGGACAGGCCCGGGCGGGTCTTGTTGAGGTAGAAGGCGATGGCGGCGGCGAGCGCCACGGTCGCGTAGACGATCGGGTCCTGGCGGAAGAGCACCGGTCCGAGCACGGGGATGTCCGCCAGGGCTCCGATCCGGACCCTGTGCAGGTCCGTCGCGAGCGGCCTGCCCTCGATCGGCTTGCCGATGAAGGTCGCCAGCCCGGTGCCGAAGATCACGAGCGCGAGGCCGGACACGATCTGGTTGGCCCGCAGGGTCACGGAGAGGAACGCGTGCACGAGCGCGAGGCAGGCGGCCGCGGCCATGCCGATGACGAGCGCCAGCCACAGGTTGCCCGTCCCGTCGCCGACCAGGAAGGCGGTGACCGCGCCGACCAGCATCATCCCCTCGATCCCGAGGTTCAAGACGCCGGAGCGCTCGGCCAGGAGCTCGCCGAGCGCGGCGAGCGCGATCGGGATGGCGGCGCCGACGGCAGCGGCGATCGTGAGGACGAGAGCGGTGTCGTTCACGCCGCGACCTCGGCGGGGGTCGCGGCTGGCGCCGGCTCGAGCGCAGCGCCCTTGCGCCGGCGCACGAGCTTGTGGCGCAAGAAGACCTCGCCGCCCGTGGCGAACAGCAGGATCGCTCCCTGCAGCATCTGGGAGACCTCTTCGGGCACCCGCTCGCCTGACACCGACTGCAGCGCGGTGCCGGCGTTGCGGAGGCCTCCCAGCATGAGGGCGACGATCAGGACGCCCCACGCGTTGTAACGGCCGAGGGCGGCGACGACGATGCCGGTGAAGCCGAGCCCGAGCTGCAGCCCGTTCGGGTCGAGTGCGAACGCGCGGCCCCCCACCTCGGCAGCGCCGGCGATGCCCGCGAGGGCCCCTGAGAGGAGCAGCGAGGTCATGATCGTGCGCCGCACCGGGATGCCGGCGTAGCGGGCCGCGGCCGGCGAGCTGCCGACCACCTTCATGTCGAAGCCGACCCGGGTGAAGCGGATCAGCACCCACACCACCACGACCGCCACGACACCGATGACCAGACCCCAGTGGACGCGGGTGGTGCCGAAGGTGTCGAAGCGGATCTCTGGGAGGATCCGCCTTCCCTGCGGGAAGTTCGTCGCGAGCGGGTCCCTCCAGAACGACGCACCTCCGAAGATCAGGTAGCGCATGAGGAACAGGCCGACGAAGGTCAGCATGAGCGTCGTGATGATCTCGCTCGTGCCCAACCACGCCCGGAACACCGCGGCGGGCAGGATCCACAACGCTCCGGCGGCCGCCCCGACGAGGAGCATCACGACCGCCGCGAGCGGCCGGGGGAGCTCAGCGGCGAGCGCGAGCCCGGCCCAGGACGCGCCGATGGCGCCCAGGTAGAGCTGGCCCTCCGCCCCGATGTTGAACAGCTTCATGCGGAACGTGAGGGCGGCCGCGAGCCCGGTGAGGATCAGCGGGGACGCCGCCGCGAGGCTGTCGGTGATGCCGAACCAGGTCGTGAAGCTGGCCTCGACGAGCGCGCGGTAGACCGCGACGGGGTCGTAGCCCTCGACGGCGAGGAACACGGCGCCGGCGACGAGGGCGGCGAGCACCGAGACGACGGGGACGAGGATGTCGGTGCGGAGGCTGCGCTCCATCCTGCGGTGCAGCTGGAAGCCGAGGTTCACGGGCCCACCCCCGCCATCGCGAGCCCGATGTCCTCGATCGGGAGCTGGTCGGGATCGCCTTCCAGCCGGATGCGGCCCTGGTAGAGGACCATCATCCGGTCAGCGAGGCTCCGCACCTCGTCGAGGTCCTCGCTGATCAGCACGACGGCGCCCCCGTCCTCACGGACGCGGTGGAGCAGGAAGCGCACGAGCTCGGTGGCGCCGATGTCGAGGCCGCGGGTGGGCGAGGCGACGATGACGACCCGCCTGCCGGGCTGGCGCCCGAGCTCGCGGGCGAGCAGCGCCTTCTGGGCGTTCCCGCCCGAGAGCACCCGGGTGTCGGACCCGGGCCCCGGGGTCTTGATCTCGAACTCGGCGATCGCCTCCTCGACCTCCCGGCGGGCGGAGCGCCGGTCGAGGAAGAACCGCCGCTCCCTCGTCAGCATCTGGTTGTCCACCATGTCCATGTCAGGCACGAGCCCCGTCCCGAGCCGGTCCTCGGGGACGAATGCCAGCCCGAGCCGCCGCGCGTGGGAGGGGCCATGGCCACCGAGGGTCTTGCCGTTGACCGTCACGCTCCCCGAGGTCGGCTCCTCGATCCCGGCGAGCACCTCGGCCAGCTCGCGCTGCCCGTTGCCGGCCACGCCGGCGACACCGACGATCTCACCGGGACGGACGCACAGGTCGATGCCGTCGAGGACCCTGATCCCGCCGCGTTCGAGCACCACCTCCTCCGCCAGGAGCGCCACGTCGCCAGGGTCGGACCGATCCGCGCCGGTGGCACGGGAGGCGAGCAGCTCGACGGGCCTGCCCACCATCATCCGGGCGAGCTCGCGCTGGTCGGTGTCGGCGCAGCGGACCTCGCCGGTGACGCGGCCGTCCCGGAGGACCGTCACGCGGTCGGAGACCTCCATGACCTCGGCCAGCTTGTGGCTGATGAAGACGATCGATGCACCCCCCGCCGCCATGCCACGCACGGTCGCGAAGAGCGCCTCCACCTCCTGGGGGGTGAGCACGGCGGTGGGCTCGTCGAGGAGCAGGATCGTGGCGCCCCGGTGCAGGAGCTTGACGATCTCCACGCGTTGGCGCTGCCCGACGGAGAGGTCGGCGATGCAGGCCCTGGGATCGACGGGGAGGCCGTAGCGCTCGCTCACCTCCGTGACCTGCTGCTCGACCTCGTGCCGGGGGAGGCGGATGGGCTGGCCCAGGTCGCCGAGGGCGACGTTCTCGGCGACGGAGAAGCGCTCCACGAGCCGGAAGTGCTGGTGGACCATCCCCACGCCGTGGGCGAGGCCTTCGCGGGGGTTCCGGAGGTGGACGTGCTCTCCGCCGATCAGGATGTCCCCGTCGTCGGGTTCGTACAGCCCGCTGAGGACGGCTGCGAGGGTGCTCTTCCCGGCGCCGTTCTCGCCGAGCAGCGCGTGGACCTCGCCTCGCTCGACGGCGAAGTCGACGCTCTCGTTGGCGACGACGTCGGGGAACCGCTTGGTGATGCGACGGGCCTCGATCGCCGGGCCCGTCGCAGCACCGGCCGCCACGGTCGTCATCAGCCGGTGGGGCTGCCGATCACACCCTCGACGAACCAGTCCATGCCCAGCAGCTCGCCGAGCTCGGGGACCTCCCCGTCAGCGATCCGCTCCTCGCCGGACTGGTCGCTGACCGGCCCGGTGAAGGGCGCGAAGTCACCGTCGATGATCTGGGCCTTGACCTCGTCGATCTCGGCACGGACGCCCTCTGGCACCGTGTCGGACACGTCGGCCAGCGTGACCAGGCCGTCGGCCATGTCGCCGTAGTACTGGTCCGACTCCCAGGTCCCGTCGATGACCGACTGGACGGTCTCGACGTAGTACGGGCCCCAGTCCCAGGTGGGCGCCGTCAGCCACGCCTCGGGCGCGAACTGCGACATGTCGTCGTTGTAACCGACCCAGTGGCCCCCGGCGGCCTCGGCCGCCTCACCGGCCGCCGGCGTGTCCTGGTGCTGGGCGATCACGTCGGCCCCGCCGTTCAGGAGGCTCTCGGCCGCCTCCTTCTCGATGGTGGGGTCGAACCAGGTGGAGGTCCACACGACCTTGACCTCGACATCGGGGTTCACCCGCTGCGCCCCGAGGGTGAAGGCGTTGATGCCGCGGAGCACCTCGGGGATCGGGAAGGCCGCCACGTAACCGATCTCGTTGGCCTCGGTCACCGAGCCGGCAGCCATGCCGGAGAGGTACCGGGCCTCCTCGGCGGCTCCGAAGTAGGTGCCCATGTTCTCCGAGACCTGGTAGCCGGTCGCGTGCTCGAACACCACGTCGGGGAACTTCTCGGCCACCGCCAGCATCTGGTCGCCGTAGCCGAACGACGTCCCGAAGATCACCTTGTTCCCGTCGCGGGCGAGCCGCTCGAACACGGCCTCCGACTCGGCGCCCTCGGGGATGTTCTCGAGGAACGTCGTCTCGACGGCGTCGCCCAGCTCGTCTTCGAGCTGCTTGCGCCCGTCGTCGTGCTTCTTCGTCCAGCCGGCGTCGCCGGTGGGACCGACGTAGACGAACGCGACCTTGATCGGGTCGTCACCGGAGGCGTCCGGCGCGGCGTCGCCGCCGTCGCCGCCGCCGTCGTCACCGCAGGCGGCGGCGACGAGCAGGAGGGCGACCAGCGGCGCCAACCAACGGAGTCGGGATCGGGACGGGTCTGCTCGCATGTGGGGTCTCCTTGGCGTGGTGGGACTCGCTGTCGGTGGCCGCGCACAGTACTCGATCTGCTTTACAAACTGTCAGCACCGCGGCCTCAGCGTGGAGCAGCCGGTGCCGCCGCGCCGTCCGCTCGCGTCTGCCACAGACGGAACCCGATGATGCCGGCTGCGACCGTGAAGCCGATGAGGGAGAGCGCGACGAAGGTCGGCAGCGCGCCGGTCCCGGCTGGCGCTGGCACGTTGGGTGGCGGGGGCGGGACGCTGCCGCCCTCCACCCCCTCGGGCGGGACGAACGTCGAGGCCGTGGTGGTGGTCTCCTCCGGATCATCGCCGGTGCCCGGCGTCGACTCCCCTGTCGTCGTCGTCCGGGGTGCTGCGGTCGTCGGCGAGCCGGTGGCGGTCGTGGTCGTCGACTCAGGAGGCGCGGTCGTCGTGGTGGTGCCCGGCGGAGGCTCGGTCGTCGGCGGTGCGGTGGTCGGTGGAGGGACCGTCGTGGTGGTGGTGGTGGTGGTGGTCGTCGGCTCGGGGTCGGGGTCGGGGAGGATCTGGCCGCTCGCGGGCCAGCTCCAGACGAGGAGAGCGGCCGCCGCGGCGGCCACGACCGCGACGGCTCGACCGCGCACTGACCGCACCTGCATCCCCACCGTCTAGATCATCCCCCGACTCGGTGCATGGTCGGACACGTCAGCCACGACCGTAGAACACGCGCTCGACGACGGCACGGGCTCGGCGTGTGTCCCGGCGGTACCGCTCGCGCAGCTCGACCGGGGACGTGTCGAGGGAGCGGGCGAGGCGTCGGAGATCCTCGGGCGACCGCGGGATGGCGTCGGCACCGGTCCCGAGGACGAGG
The DNA here is from genome assembly GCA_040905815.1 of Acidimicrobiales bacterium. Taxonomy (GTDB): domain Bacteria; phylum Actinomycetota; class Acidimicrobiia; order Acidimicrobiales; family CADCSY01; genus CADCSY01. The sequence goes on along the minus strand of JBBDQT010000168.1, from coordinate 7,352 downwards.
AACAGCCGGTTGCGGAGCTGCTCGCAGGTCCGGTAGGCGCCGGCGAGCGTGGCGGTGTCAGCGGGGTCGAGCACACCCGCCTGGTCGAGCCGGGCGAGCGCCTCCATCGTCCCAGCCGCCCTCACCCCGTGCTGCAGCTGGAGGAGCTGCGCGCAGAACTCCACGTCGGTGAGCGACCCGCGGCCGAGCTTCAGGTGGAACTCCGGGTCGTCGCCTGCGGGCAGCCGCTCCCGCTCTACCCGGGCCTTCACCCGTCGCACCTCGCGGGCGTCCGCCGACGTGAACGCCTGCTCCCACACGAAGTGTTCGGTGATCTCGCTGAACCGCGCGCAGAGGTCGGCGTCGCCGGCGATCGGCCGGGCCCGCACCATCGCCTGGCGCTCCCAGACCTGCGCCCAGCGCTCGAAGTAGGAGGCGAACCCGTCCACGCTGCGGGCGAGGGCCCCGGCACGACCCTCCGGCCGGAGACCGAGGTCGACGTCGTACAGGCGCGACGCGGGGCCACTGCCCCTGAGCAGCCGGAGCAGGGAGGTCGCGAGGTCGTCGGCGAGCGTGGCGTCGGCCGCTGTCGTCCCTCCGTGGACGAAGACCACATCCAGGTCGCTCGCGTACGAGAGCTCGCCGCCACCGAGTCGACCGAGGGCGACCACCGCGAACGGGAGCTGCGGCTCCAGCACGTCGAGCGCGGTGGTGATCGTGGTCCGTGCCAGCTCCGTGAGGTCGGCGGCCGTGGCGTCGACGCCGGCGATGCCGACGAGGTCCCGCATGGCGATCTTGGCCAGCTCCCGGTCCTTCGCCCGCCGCAGGGAGGCGTTGCGCCGCTCGGGCTCTGCACGCAGCACCGCCATCGGCCCCGCTGCCGCTCGGTGCTCCGAGGGGTCGGGATCGAGCGCGTCGTCGTCGGCGAGGAGCGGGATGAGGTCGGGGTTGTGCTGGAGCTGGTCGAGGAGCAGCGGGCTCGTGCCGAGGATCGTGCACAGCCGTGCCGCGGCGAGCGGCGACTCGCGGAACGTCTGCACGAGCTGCGCCGAGCGCGACGTGCCCGAGGCGAGGATCCGCAGCCCGAGCAGCCCGCGGTCGGGGTCAGGGCTGTCCGCCAGCCACCCGAGGAGGATGGGGAGCAGCTGGTCCATGAGCCTCGAGGACCGGGTGAGGCCCTTCGTCAGCTCCCGCACCGCCTGGCGGGTGCGGTCAGGGTCGCCGAAGCCGAAGGCGGCGAGGCGGTCCGCGGCCACGTCCGGCGCGAGGCCGCCCGGCTCGCAGGCGAAGGCCTCCAGGAGGGGTCGGAAGTAGAGGCGCTCGTGGATCGTCCGCACCGTCGACCGGCACCGGCTCAGCTCGGTGTCGAACCGCTCGAGCGCGGTGGCGGTGGCGTCGCTGCGGTGGCCGACCGACCGGGCGAGGAGCTCCCGCTCGGCGGCGTCGGAGGGCACGGTGTGGGTCTGCTGCCCATGGGCGAGCTGGAGCCGGTGCTCGACGGTTCGGAGGAAGCAGTAGCAACCCCGGAGCTCGGCGGCGTCGTCCGGCGCGACGTAGCCGGCATCACCGAGCTCGGCGAGGGCATCGAGCGTGCCCCTGCGGCGCAGGTGCGGGTCGGACCGCCCGTGCACGAGCTGCAGGAGCTGCACGGCGAACTCGATGTCGCGGATCCCCCCGGAACCACGCTTGAGCTCGCGGCCGGCGAGGCCCTTGCGCACCACCTCCGCCTCGGTGCGCGCCTTCATGGCGCGCAGCGACCGCAGCTCGTCGGCCGGCAGCGGTCGCTCCCAGAGCCGGGCCGATGCGGCCTCGAGCCACGAGGAGGCCAGGTCGTCGGGGCCGGCGACCGGCACGGCCTTGAGGAGCGCCTGGAACTCCCACGGCTCGGCCCAGCGGTCCCAGTAGGCACGGTAGGACCCGACCGTCCTGGTCAGCGCCCCGTCGCGGCCCTCGGGGCGCAGGTCGACGTCGACTCGGAAGCACTGGCCTGCCGTGGCGACCACCGCACGCGCGGCGCGGTCGGCGACGCTCGGTGCCATGCCGTCGGGGGCGACGAACATCAGGTCGACGTCGCTCGCGTAGTTGAGCTCCCGGCCACCGAGCTTTCCCATGCCCACGACGACGAGCTCGCCCGCTCCACTGCCCGCCGCCGCGACCGAGGCGGCGAGCGCCTGCGAGGCGAGGTCGGCGATGCCGGCCGCCACCACGGGGAGGTCATCGATGCCCAGCAGGTCCCGTGCCGCCAGGCGCACGAGTGCCCGTCGGTACCAGCGGCCGAGCGAGCCGGGCTCGCTCCCGTCCGGTGGCTCCGCCACGCCGGGACGGTCGAGCTCGGAGAGCTGCTCCAGCGCCTCAGGATCGGTCTCGAGCGTGAGCAGCAGCGGCCGGCTCGCCGCGGCGACGGCGACGACGGCCTCGCCGAGCCCCTGTTCCTCCTCCAGGCGCTCGTGGAGACCCGGGTGGGCGGCGGCGAGCCGGTCGAGCGCGGCCCGGACGGCAGCCGGCGCCGCCGAGTGCTGCACCGCCGCCGCCAGCCACGGGCCCGCCGCGGTCGCATCCCCCACGCCCACAGTGTGACCGCTCGGTGCGCCCACCCCGCCGCTGCCCGCGCCGGGTCCGGGGTCCTAGGCTCGCCGGGGATGACGATCATCCGGGTCGCCCTGTGCCAGATCGACACCGTGGTTGGCGACCTCGACGGCAACGTCGAGCGCATCCTCGAGGCTTACCAGGAGGCGGAGGGCGTCGGCTGCGACATCGCCGTGTTCCCCGAGCTGGCGGTGACCGGGTACCCCCCGGAGGATCTCCTCCTGAAGCCCGGCTTCGTCTCCGACAGCTGGAGCGCCCTCCAGCGGGTGGCGGCCACCACCGGCCGCTGTGCCGCTGCCATCGGCTACGTCGAAGCGGGCCACGACCTCCACAACGCGGCAGCGGTGTGCGCCGGCGGGGCGATCAGGGGGAAGTACCTCAAGCGCAACCTGCCGAACTACGCGGTGTTCGACGAGTGGCGCTACTTCGCCCCCGGCCATGGGGTCCCGACGCTGTTCGAGATCGCCGGCGTCACGGTCGGGGTGTCGATCTGCGAGGACGCCTGGGACCCGTCCGGTCCGATCGCCGAGCAGGCCGCGGGTGGCGCCGAGCTGGTGGTGAACCTCAACGCCTCGCCCTACTACGCCGGTCGCCTCGCCGAGCGGGAGCGGATGCTCGCGACGCGTGCTGCCGACGCGTCGTGCGCCCTCGTCTACGTGAACCAGGTCGGTGGGCAGGACGAGCTCGTCTTCGACGGCGCCTCGATGGTCTTCAGCGCATCGGGCGAGCTCGTCGCACGCGCCCCCCAGCTCGTGGAGGGCACGACCATCGTCGAGCTCGATGTGCTGCCGGTCTTCCGCAAGCGGCTGCTCGACCCTCGCGGCCGCACCCACGGCGAGGCCTTGCCGGTCGTCGACGTGGTGCCGCCGTGGGCGGGGGAGGAGCGCCCGCCGCTCGCCCTGTCCGGGGCCGCGATCGTCCCCGCCCTCGGCCCGGTGGCGGAGGTCTACGAGGCGCTCGTGCTCGGCACCCGCGACTACGTCGGCAACAACGGGTTCACCGATGTCGTCATCGGACTCTCGGGCGGGATCGACTCGAGCCTCGTGGCCGCCATCGCGGTGGACGCCCTGGGCGCCGACCGCGTCCACGGGGTCGCCATGCCGTCGCGGTTCTCGAGCGAGGGGTCCGAGACGGATGCGGCGGCCCTCGCCGACGCGCTCGGGATCGAGCTGCGGACGATCGGGATCGAGGCCGCGCACGCCGCGTTCCTCACGATGCTCGCCCCTTCGCTCGGGGAGCGGGCGCCGAACCTCACCGAGGAGAACCTGCAGAGCAGGATCCGCGGCGTCACGCTCATGGCGCTCTCCAACGAGCACGGCTGGATGGTGCTCACGACCGGGAACAAGAGCGAGGCAGCGGTCGGGTACTCGACCCTCTACGGCGACACCGCCGGCGGCTTCGCGGTCATCAAGGACGTCCCCAAGCTGCTCGTCTACGAGCTGTGCCGGCACCGCAACCGGACAGCCAGCCGGGCGCTCATCCCCGAGTCCGTGCTCAGCAAGCCGCCGTCCGCCGAGCTGCGCCCCGACCAGCGCGACGACGAGTCGCTGCCGCCGTACGAGGTGCTCGACCCGATCCTCGAGGGCTACGTCGAGCAGGACCGCACGAGGGCCGAGCTCGAGCGGGAGTTCGACCCCGAGCTCGTGCAGCGCATCGTCCACCTCGTCGACGTGGCGGAGTACAAGCGGCGCCAGTCCCCCCCCGGCGTGCGGGTCACCCCGAAGGCGTTCGGCAAGGACCGCCGGGTCCCCATCACCAACCACTACCGCGGCTGAGCCGGCGTCCGGAGTCTGGGTCCGGCCCGCCTACGTTTGACCGGTGCCGAGCCACCGCCGGGCCACGCTGCGGGCCGACCTCGCCCTGGCCGGCGCCGCGTTCCTGTTCGGGACGACGTTCCTCGTGGTGCAGGACGCGGTCGAGGACGGCGGCGCCATCCCGTTCCTGGTCGTGCGCTTCGCCATCGGGGCGGCCGTGCTCGCGCCCTTGGCGGTGCGCCGGGCCCGGCCCCCCGCCGGGTTCGCCAGGGCCGCCGTCGTCCTCGGCGTGCTGCTCGCCGCCGGCTACGTCCTGCAGACGGTGGGCCTCCAGCACACGACCTCGTCGGTCTCCGCGTTCCTCACCTACCTGCTCGTGGTGTTCGTGCCGTTCCTGTCGGCGATCGTGCTCCACCGCCCACCGTCGCCGATCGCGCTGGTCGGCGTGGCGCTGGCGGTGCTCGGACTCGTCCTGCTCACGGCCGGGGCGAGCGGCGAGGGGCTCGGGCGGGGCCTCGGGCTGGGCGAGCTGTTGACCCTCGGCTGCGCGGTCGCCTTCGCGGGCCACATCGTCGCCCTCGCCGCGTACGCTCCCCGCTTCGACGTCGCGCAGCTCAACCTCGCCCAGTTCGCGGTGCTCGCCGGCGCCCTCGCCGTGCCGGGCGCCGTGCTCGGTGGCTACCGGTTGTCGGGTGGCTCGCTCCTCGCCGCCCTCTACACGGGCGTGGTGGTGAGCGCCGTCGCCTTCGGGCTGCAGGTGTGGGGCCAGCGCAAGGTCAGCGCCACCCGCACCGCCCTGGTGCTGCTCCTCGAGCCGGTCTTCGCCGCGCTGCTCGGCTACCTCGCCGGAGAGCGGCTCGGCGTGCTCGGCGCGCTCGGCGCGGGGACGATCCTCGTCGCGATCCTCGTCACCGAGGTCGGCGGGCCGTGGCTCGGCCGCAGGCGGACCGGGGCACCGGTGACGTCGACGTCACCTCTTTCTTGACCGTCTGGTGACGCTCGGCCAAGGTGGGCGAGACCCGTCGCGGGCGGGCCGCGGCGCCGTCCGACGCCGATCGAGGAGCCCATGGCCGACCCGAAGAAGCCCCGCTCTGCCTTCGCCCCGTGGGAGACGCGGGACCTGCCGGGCTCGTTCACCGTGGAGGAGACCGCGGTGCGGACGGGGCGCTACAAGTGGGTCGAGATGAAGCTGTTCGAGGCGCTCGGAGGCTGGATCGCCGACGTGCCCGAGCTCGACGTCAAGCTGCGGCTGGGCACCCACTGCTACCACCACGCCTGGCACGCCGAGCTGTTCCACGAGCTGCTGCCCGAGCTCTGGGAGATGAACGCCGACCGCCTCACGCTGCCGGCCAACGACGAGCTCGTCGCCTTCGTCGACGCCATGACCGCACCCGAGGGCCCGAGCGGGACGATCGAGAAGCTCGTGGGCGCCTACCGCGTCCTCATCCCGCACAAGATCGCCGCGTACACGTACCACCTGAACAACACCTCGACGATCACCGACGCCCCGGCCATCCGCACGCTCAAGCTCGTGCTCCAGGACGAGCTCGAGGACTGGCGGGACGGCGAGATGATGATCCAGTCCCTGATCGAGACGCCCGAGGAGGTCGACCGGGGCGCTGCTCACCAGGCTCGGCTCGAGAAGCTCATGCTCGCGGCGGGCGGCATCGCCGGGCCCGGGACGATCGGCGACCCCTACGAACAGCCACATGAGGGAGCGCTTCCCGCCCGGCCTGGTCGCCCGTGACGGTCGCTCCGCCCGCCTCGGCACGAGGAGCGCCCGGACGGTGCGTCGGCTCATGGACGCGGGTTTCTGGCCGATCGTGAGGAGGCTTGGCCGGAACCCTTGACCGGCTCGGTATCGTAGTCCGTGACCTCGTCGCCGGGTCGTGACCGTGGCGACCGTGCGACCGATGGTCTCGAGCGAGAAGAAGGTGGATCTTGGCGAAGGAACGAGTCGAGCGCGACGAGGAAGACCTCGTCCGGCTCTACCTCACCGACATCGGGCAGTACCCGCTGCTCACCAAGGACGACGAGGTCCGCCTCGCCCAGGCGATCGAGGCCGGCAACGAGGCCCGCACCGCGCTCGACGCGGCCGGTCGTGACGTCACCCCGGCCCGCAGGCGTGAGCTCAAGCGGACGGCTCGCCACGGTGAGGAGGCCGAGCGCACGTTCGTGCAGTCGAACCTCCGCCTCGTGGTCTCGATCGCCAAGAAGTACCAGGCGTCGGGCCTGCCGCTGCTGGACCTGATCCAGGAGGGCAACCTCGGCCTCATGCACGCCGTCGAGAAGTTCGACTGGCGCAAGGGCTTCAAGTTCTCGACGTACGCCACGTGGTGGATCCGCCAGGCGATCACCCGCGGCATCGCCAACACGGGCCGCACGATCCGCCTCCCCGTCCACGCCGGCGACACCCTGGCCCGTCTCCAGAAGGCGCGCGCCCGCCTGGAGCTCAAGTACGGCCGGCCCGCCACGCTGTCGGAGCTCTCCGCCGAGGTGGAGATGCCCGAGGACAAGGTCACCGAGGCCCTGCGCTTCGCGGCCGAGCCGCTGTCGCTCTCCGAGCCGCTCCGGGAGGACGGCGACGCCGAGCTCGGCGACGTGGTCGAGGACCGCTCGGCTGAGTCCCCCTTCGAGGTCGCCGCCACCGCACTGCTGCCCGAGGAGATCTCGCGGCTGCTCGCACCGCTCGACGAGCGCGAGCGGGAGATCCTGAAGCTCCGCTACGGCCTCGACCGTGGCGAGCCGCGGACCCTCGAGGAGGTGGGGGAGTACTTCAACCTCACCCGTGAGCGCATCCGCCAGATCGAGGCCCGCGCCATGTCCAAGCTGCGCCACCCGAGCTCCGACACCGGCGCCCGGGACCTGCTCGCCGTCTGACACCTCGTGCACGCGCTCCGAATCGGCCAGCTCGTCTGACCGAGGTCGGTCGGACCGGGTCTGGGTTGGCGGAGGTGGACGGGAATCGAACCCGCCGGACGGGGATCACCCGTCCCACCCGCTTTGAAGGCGGGGGCTGCCACCAGGTCAGCG
>JBBDQT010000167.1:1270-22413 GCA_040905815.1 Acidimicrobiales bacterium | reverse complement strand
CACACCGGCGGCGGCACCGTCCACCGGGCGGCCAGCTTCGCCGAGCTCGTCGGCGGCGTCTCGCCGTCCGAGCGGATCCTGTTGCTCCGCGGCCGGCTCAGCCGTCTGCTCGTCTTGCCGGCACAGGCCCGTGACGCCGCTCTCGCTGAGCTCGCCTACGCCTCGGGGTCGCTCCCGGAGGACGCGGCGCTCGGGTACATGACCGCTGAGCTCATCGTCTTGATGGAGCTGCCCAAAGAAGGGCTGGAGGCGGCGCTTGCCATCCGGGTCGCGACCCACCAGCGCCTCGACCCGGAGCGCATGCTCGTCGCCGATCGCGCCCTGGATGCGGCGGTCGGCGACGCCCTCGGGTTGACGCAGCGCCTCTTGGTGCGCGAGCACTTGGCATCGCTCGGATTCGAACGACCATGATGCCGCTCGTCGCTGCTGTCGGACCGGCGGCCCTTCACGCGGCCTGGACCTCGCGCGCAGCGGGGGGTCGGTGAGCGCCCCTCCCCTCGACGTCGTCCGCCAGTTCGTGTCGGCGGTGGCGTGGGGGGAGCACCGCACCGTCTGGGAGCTGCTCGGGCAGGAGGCCCGCACCGCGATCCTCCGGGTCGCGACCCGACGTGGCATGGACGACGCCCTCGCGGCGCGGCTGCGCGACGGCATCGCGACCGCCACCGAGGAGGACGTCTTCCTGACCGACCTGATCAACGGCATGCGAGCGGACTTCGCGGGCACCGATCTCGACGAGCTCCAGGTCGAGGACGAGCCCGGACCGCAGGAGCCGGACCGGGCCCGGGTCCTCCTGATCGTGCCGGTCCCGGAAGGGCTCGGCGTGCCCGGTCTCCCGGTCGGGTCGATGGAGCTGTCCGAGGAGGACGGAACCTGGCGCGTGCAGCGGGTCACGGCCAGGAACACCCGATGACGTCGGGCGAGGCCGTCGAGCTCGTCGGACCCGGCGGGCGGCCGATGCGGTCCTTCACCGTCGCCATCTCGGCCGAGGCCATGGCGCTCGCTTGGGCCCGCCAGGAGGACGCGCCGCCGCTGGCGGTCGTCGTCGTCGACCACGAGGTGAGCCCTCGGGGCCTGCACGGCCGGATCTGGGCGGTGCCGGCGACCGCCACGCTCGCTTTCGCGGTCGTCCTGCGCCCCACCGTGCTCGCCGCCGACGAAGCTGATGCTGTCTGGCTCGCCGCCGGCCTCGCCGGCGCGATCGGCGCCGAGGCGGCGTCGGGTCGCTCGATGGTCACGTCATGGCCGGATGCGGTGGCGGACGGCGAGTCTGGTTCTGCCGTCGCGATGGCCAAGGCCGAGGTCCAGCTCGGTCCCGGGCAGGTCACGAGCGCGGTCGCCACCTTCCGCTTCGACCTCGACGCGCTGGGCCATGATCGGCGAGACAGGCTGTTCGCGGCCGTGCTCGGCGCGCTCGACGACATCGCCGCCGACCTCGACCGTGATCCGGGAGACGTGGCGGCGTCGTACAGCAGTCGATGCGAGCTCGTGGGGAAGCGCGTACGGGCGGTGCTGCTCCCCCGGGGGGAGGCTCGCGGCACCGTACGTGGGGCGAACCGTCACGGACAGCTGGAGCTCGAGTCGTCGACCGGGATGGTCGAGCGCGTCGGCGTGAGCCAGCTGCGTACGCTAGAGGAGCGGTGACCAGTGACGATGCCGACGACCGACGCGACATCGACGACCTCGATGCCGGTGTGCGCCCGCCCTTCGGGGAGGCGCCGGGTCCTCTGACGTCCGACAACGAGGTCGTCGGCCACTTCGCCCGCGGCCACTCCTGCGGCCACTCCCGGCGGCTCTACGCCGAGGGACCGCTCCTGATCGCCGACGGCGACCAGACCGTCGCCATCCGGGTGGCGGAGGGGGTCGTGCTCGTCCGCACCGACGTGCCCGACGACGTCATGAAACACCGCCGCGTCGTCGAGACGCTGCTGGGAGAGGAGGGCCTCGACCTCCTCGACGAGGACACGCTGTGGGGGGTGCCGGTCGCCCTCCAGCTCGCCGGGCTGCGCCTGTCGACCTGGGACCTGTGGGGCACCGACATCGACCTCGGTTTCAGCGCGGTGCGGGCCGTCGCCGTGGGTGACGACCCCGGCGCCGCCTGGAGCTGAGGGGGGTCTCGACGTGCAGACCCCGTTCGACATCCTCGGCGTGCCCCCCTCCGCCAGCCAGGCCGAGATCCTCCGCGCCTACCGGACACACGCCCAGATCTTCCACCCCGACCGGTGGCACGACGCGTCTCCGAACGTGCAAGAAGCCGCTGCCCGGCTCATGCAGCAGCTGAACGCCGCCTATGAGTCCCTGTCGACGCCGTCACGGAACAACGGGTGGTCCCGGCGGACCCACGGCAACGGGTGGGGCGGGGCGACCCCCCCACGCCCGCCTCCGTCACCGGCAGCCGACGTCGCATGGGACAAGGCGGTCCGGGAGCGCCAGCGTCGCGCCGCCGATGCCGCGGCAGAACGTCGGGCGCGCGAGGCGTCGGCGGTCAACGGGAAGGCCGTGGCGCGTCCCCGCGGTCCGCGCTCGCCCACCGCGGTGCACGCCGGCCTCGGCGAGGCGCTCGTCACCAACCGCATCCCCTGCCGCGGCTGCCGGAGCATCCAGTGGCTGCCGGACGACTGGCGGACGAGCTTCGACGACGTGGTGTACCACTGCTCCGTCTGTGACGCGGTGCTGCTCGCCCACCGGCCACGCTGAGCCACCACCCGCCCGGGCAGGCCGGCAGGTTGCAGAGCCGGTACGTCAGCCGGCCGTCGCCCGGATGTTCGTGACCGGCGCGAGGGTAGCGACGGCGCGCGGGGCGAGCCCGGCGACGGCGCGGACCTCGTCCACCGTGAGGACCTCGTGGCGAGCGAGCTCGGCGGCCACGGCGCGGAGGCGGACGGCGTGGTCGGCCAGCATCGACCGTGCGGCAGCCTCGGCCTGGACCAGCAGGTTGGCCACGGCGGCGTCGGCGGTGGTGACGGAGCTGACCTCGTCGTCGCTCGGGCCACCCCACCCCGCCATGCCCCACCGCTCCACCATGGCGCGGGCGAGGTCGGTCGCCGCTTCGAGGTCGTCGCCCGCCCTCGTGCTCGGCTCTCCGAAGGTCAACAGCTCGGCGGCGCGACCGGCGAGGAGCACCACGAGGCGGATGCGGAGCTGCCGTTGGGTCAGCGTCTCGTTCCCGAGGGCGACCGACCACGGTGACGGGGCGGTCGATCCCCAGCCGGCGACGATGGAGATCCGGTGCGGGGTCTGGGCCTCGTCGAGGAGCAGCGCGAGCACGGCGTGGCCCGCCTCGTGGTGCGCCAGCAGGTTCCGCTCCCAGTCATCGATCACCGGCCGGCGGCCCGCTGAGCCCTCAGCGGTGCGCGCGACGGCCTCGGCGACGTCGTCGTGGCCCACGAGCTCACGGTTCCGGCGGGCGGCGAGCAGGCAGGCGTCGTTGACGAGGCCGGCGAGCTCGGCGCCGCTGAGCCCTGCCGTGGCGGCGGCGACGTCGTCCCAGTCCACCCGGCCGGAGACGGGGCGCCCGGCGGCGTGCAGGGCGAGGATGGCTGCCCGGCCCTCGAGGTCCGGGCGTTCGATGCGGACGCGGCGGTCGAAGCGCCCCGGCCGGACGAGGGCGTCATCGAGGAGCTCCTCGCGGTTGGTGGCGCCGATGATCACCACGCCCTCGGTCGCGGCGAAGCCGTCGAGCTCCACGAGCAGCTGGTTGAGCGTGTGGTCGAACTCGCGGTCGCCGGCGGGCCCGCCCGTCCGCTTGGCACCGATGGCGTCGAGCTCGTCGATGAAGACGATCGCCGGGCGCGGGCCGGCGCGGACCTCGTCGAACACCTCGCGGATCCGGGCGGCGCCGAGCCCCACGAACTGCTCGACGAAACCGGCGGCCGACACCGAGTAGAAGGGGACGTCGGCCTCGCCGGCCAACGCCCGGGCGAGCAGCGTCTTGCCGTTGCCCGGGTCGCCGCACAAGAGGATGCCCTTCGGCAAGATGGCGCCGAGCCGGTGGTAGCGCGCCGGATGGGCGAGGTAGTGCGTGATGTCGCGCAGCTCCTCGATGGCGTCGTCGAGCCCGGCCACGTCGGCGAAGGACACCGGCTCGTCGTCCAGGAGCGCCACCCGCGCGGACGGGGCGGGGGCCCCGCCGCCGCTGCGCACCGGCGCGCCGGCGCTGGGAGCTGGCGCGACCGAAGGGGTACCTCGGTCCTTCTTGGCGTCACGCCTCGTCGACCACAGCGCGGCGGCGACGACCACGACGATCACGCCGAGCGCCGCCAGGAACTCCGGACTCAACTCAGCACGCACCGACGTGGACCTCCTCGCGGTCCGCTGGCCGGACGCGCCGCGCAGCAACCTACCGAGGACGGGAGCCGGTGGACAAATGCCGGGCACGTGCCCGGCATTTGTCCACCGGCTCCCGTCCTCGGTAGGTTGCTGCGCGGCGCGTCCGGCCAGCGGACCGCGAGGAGGTCCACGTCGGTGCGTGCTGAGTTGAGTCCGGAGTTCCTGGCGGCGCTCGGCGTGATCGTCGTGGTCGTCGCCGCCGCGCTGTGGTCGACGAGGCGTGACGCCAAGAAGGACCGAGGTACCCCTTCGGTCGCGCCAGCTCCCAGCGCCGGCGCGCCGGTGCGCAGCGGCGGCGGGGCCCCCGCCCCGTCCGCGCGGGTGGCGCTCCTGGACGACGAGCCGGTGTCCTTCGCCGACGTGGCCGGGCTCGACGACGCCATCGAGGAGCTGCGCGACATCACGCACTACCTCGCCCATCCGGCGCGCTACCACCGGCTCGGCGCCATCTTGCCGAAGGGCATCCTCTTGTGCGGCGACCCGGGCAACGGCAAGACGCTGCTCGCCCGGGCGTTGGCCGGCGAGGCCGACGTCCCCTTCTACTCGGTGTCGGCCGCCGGTTTCGTCGAGCAGTTCGTGGGGCTCGGCGCCGCCCGGATCCGCGAGGTGTTCGACGAGGTCCGCGCCGGCCCGCGCCCGGCGATCGTCTTCATCGACGAGCTCGACGCCATCGGTGCCAAGCGGACGGGCGGGCCCGCCGGCGACCGCGAGTTCGACCACACGCTCAACCAGCTGCTCGTGGAGCTCGACGGCTTCGCCGCGACCGAGGGCGTGGTGATCATCGGCGCCACCAACCGCGAGGAGCTCCTCGATGACGCCCTCGTCCGGCCGGGGCGCTTCGACCGCCGCGTCCGCATCGAACGCCCGGACCTCGAGGGCCGGGCAGCCATCCTCGCCCTGCACGCCGCCGGGCGCCCCGTCTCCGGCCGGGTGGACTGGGACGACGTCGCCGCCGCCACGGCAGGGCTCAGCGGCGCCGAGCTCGCCGGCCTCGTCAACGACGCCTGCCTGCTCGCCGCCCGCCGGAACCGTGAGCTCGTGGGCCACGACGACGTCGCCGAGGCCGTCGCGCGCACCGCTGAGGGCTCAGCGGGCCGCCGGCCGGTGATCGATGACTGGGAGCGGAACCTGCTGGCGCACCACGAGGCGGGCCACGCCGTGCTCGCGCTGCTCCTCGACGAGGCCCAGACCCCGCACCGGATCTCCATCGTCGCCGGCTGGGGATCGACCGCCCCGTCACCGTGGTCGGTCGCCCTCGGGAACGAGACGCTGACCCAACGGCAGCTCCGCATCCGCCTCGTGGTGCTCCTCGCCGGTCGCGCCGCCGAGCTGTTGACCTTCGGAGAGCCGAGCACGAGGGCGGGCGACGACCTCGAAGCGGCGACCGACCTCGCCCGCGCCATGGTGGAGCGGTGGGGCATGGCGGGGTGGGGTGGCCCGAGCGACGACGAGGTCAGCTCCGTCACCACCGCCGACGCCGCCGTGGCCAACCTGCTGGTCCAGGCCGAGGCTGCCGCACGGTCGATGCTGGCCGACCACGCCGTCCGCCTCCGCGCCGTGGCCGCCGAGCTCGCTCGCCACGAGGTCCTCACGGTGGACGAGGTCCGCGCCGTCGCCGGGCTCGCCCCGCGCGCCGTCGCTACCCTCGCGCCGGTCACGAACATCCGGGCGACGGCCGGCTGACGTACCGGCTCTGCAACCTGCCGGCCTGCCCGGGCGGGTGGTGGCTCAGCGTGGCCGGTGGGCGAGCAGCACCGCGTCACAGACGGAGCAGTGGTACACCACGTCGTCGAAGCTCGTCCGCCAGTCGTCCGGCAGCCACTGGATGCTCCGGCAGCCGCGGCAGGGGATGCGGTTGGTGACGAGCGCCTCGCCGAGGCCGGCGTGCACCGCGGTGGGCGAGCGCGGACCGCGGGGACGCGCCACGGCCTTCCCGTTGACCGCCGACGCCTCGCGCGCCCGACGTTCTGCCGCGGCATCGGCGGCGCGACGCTGGCGCTCCCGGACCGCCTTGTCCCATGCGACGTCGGCTGCCGGTGACGGAGGCGGGCGTGGGGGGGTCGCCCCGCCCCACCCGTTGCCGTGGGTCCGCCGGGACCACCCGTTGTTCCGTGACGGCGTCGACAGGGACTCATAGGCGGCGTTCAGCTGCTGCATGAGCCGGGCAGCGGCTTCTTGCACGTTCGGAGACGCGTCGTGCCACCGGTCGGGGTGGAAGATCTGGGCGTGTGTCCGGTAGGCGCGGAGGATCTCGGCCTGGCTGGCGGAGGGGGGCACGCCGAGGATGTCGAACGGGGTCTGCACGTCGAGACCCCCCTCAGCTCCAGGCGGCGCCGGGGTCGTCACCCACGGCGACGGCCCGCACCGCGCTGAAACCGAGGTCGATGTCGGTGCCCCACAGGTCCCAGGTCGACAGGCGCAGCCCGGCGAGCTGGAGGGCGACCGGCACCCCCCACAGCGTGTCCTCGTCGAGGAGGTCGAGGCCCTCCTCTCCCAGCAGCGTCTCGACGACGCGGCGGTGTTTCATGACGTCGTCGGGCACGTCGGTGCGGACGAGCACGACCCCCTCCGCCACCCGGATGGCGACGGTCTGGTCGCCGTCGGCGATCAGGAGCGGTCCCTCGGCGTAGAGCCGCCGGGAGTGGCCGCAGGAGTGGCCGCGGGCGAAGTGGCCGACGACCTCGTTGTCGGACGTCAGAGGACCCGGCGCCTCCCCGAAGGGCGGGCGCACACCGGCATCGAGGTCGTCGATGTCGCGTCGGTCGTCGGCATCGTCACTGGTCACCGCTCCTCTAGCGTACGCAGCTGGCTCACGCCGACGCGCTCGACCATCCCGGTCGACGACTCGAGCTCCAGCTGTCCGTGACGGTTCGCCCCACGTACGGTGCCGCGAGCCTCCCCCCGGGGGAGCAGCACCGCCCGTACGCGCTTCCCCACGAGCTCGCATCGACTGCTGTACGACGCCGCCACGTCTCCCGGATCACGGTCGAGGTCGGCGGCGATGTCGTCGAGCGCGCCGAGCACGGCCGCGAACAGCCTGTCTCGCCGATCATGGCCCAGCGCGTCGAGGTCGAAGCGGAAGGTGGCGACCGCGCTCGTGACCTGCCCGGGACCGAGCTGGACCTCGGCCTTGGCCATCGCGACGGCAGAACCAGACTCGCCGTCCGCCACCGCATCCGGCCATGACGTGACCATCGAGCGACCCGACGCCGCCTCGGCGCCGATCGCGCCGGCGAGGCCGGCGGCGAGCCAGACAGCATCAGCTTCGTCGGCGGCGAGCACGGTGGGGCGCAGGACGACCGCGAAAGCGAGCGTGGCGGTCGCCGGCACCGCCCAGATCCGGCCGTGCAGGCCCCGAGGGCTCACCTCGTGGTCGACGACGACGACCGCCAGCGGCGGCGCGTCCTCCTGGCGGGCCCAAGCGAGCGCCATGGCCTCGGCCGAGATGGCGACGGTGAAGGACCGCATCGGCCGCCCGCCGGGTCCGACGAGCTCGACGGCCTCGCCCGACGTCATCGGGTGTTCCTGGCCGTGACCCGCTGCACGCGCCAGGTTCCGTCCTCCTCGGACAGCTCCATCGACCCGACCGGGAGACCGGGCACGCCGAGCCCTTCCGGGACCGGCACGATCAGGAGGACCCGGGCCCGGTCCGGCTCCTGCGGTCCGGGCTCGTCCTCGACCTGGAGCTCGTCGAGATCGGTGCCCGCGAAGTCCGCTCGCATGCCGTTGATCAGGTCGGTCAGGAAGACGTCCTCCTCGGTGGCGGTCGCGATGCCGTCGCGCAGCCGCGCCGCGAGGGCGTCGTCCATGCCACGTCGGGTCGCGACCCGGAGGATCGCGGTGCGGGCCTCCTGCCCGAGCAGCTCCCAGACGGTGCGGTGCTCCCCCCACGCCACCGCCGACACGAACTGGCGGACGACGTCGAGGGGAGGGGCGCTCACCGACCCCCCGCTGCGCGCGAGGTCCAGGCCGCGTGAAGGGCCGCCGGTCCGACAGCAGCGACGAGCGGCATCATGGTCGTTCGAATCCGAGCGATGCCAAGTGCTCGCGCACCAAGAGGCGCTGCGTCAACCCGAGGGCGTCGCCGACCGCCGCATCCAGGGCGCGATCGGCGACGAGCATGCGCTCCGGGTCGAGGCGCTGGTGGGTCGCGACCCGGATGGCAAGCGCCGCCTCCAGCCCTTCTTTGGGCAGCTCCATCAAGACGATGAGCTCAGCGGTCATGTACCCGAGCGCCGCGTCCTCCGGGAGCGACCCCGAGGCGTAGGCGAGCTCAGCGAGAGCGGCGTCACGGGCCTGTGCCGGCAAGACGAGCAGACGGCTGAGCCGGCCGCGGAGCAACAGGATCCGCTCGGACGGCGAGACGCCGCCGACGAGCTCGGCGAAGCTGGCCGCCCGGTGGACGGTGCCGCCGCCGGTGTGGCGCGACAGCTCCGCCTCCGAGCTCTCCAGGCTGGCGTGGGCGTGACGCCACGGCTCGGCGTGCATCCTCGGGTCGAGGACGCTGACCGCGTCCTCGAAGGAGGCGACGGCCCGGCGCAGGTCGAGCAGGTCGCCGGTGGCGGCGAGGGCCCGTCCGAAGTTGTGCGACGCCAGGGCGTGCTGGAACGGGAACGCGGAGCGGGTGAACATGTCGAGAGCGGACGTGAACGCCTCGATCGCCGTCGCCAGGTGCTGGTCGCGAGACGCGGGTTCGAGGTCGGCGAGGCCGGTGGCGACCACGCCGATGCTGTGCTCCACGAGCGCGTGGTGGTACGGGGCCTCCTCCCGCTCCACGGCGTCCCTGGCCTCCTTGTGGTCGGTGATGGCAGCACGGAGGTCTTCCGGGGTCCCGCCCGCAGCGCGGACGAGGCCCCGGTTGTGCAGCGCCGAGGCCCTCCCCCGCCGGCCGTCGGGGCTCTCGACGTCGAACAGCCCCGCTGCCTCGTCGAACGCGGTGACGGCATCGGCGCGCTGACCGAGCTCGGCCCGGACGAGGCCGAGGTTGTTGAGGGCCGCGGCCCGCTCGTGGTCGTTGTTGCCCGTGTCGAGGAGCGTCGCCGCCTGTCCGAAGAGGTCGGCGGCCTTGTTCGGGTGCCCGAGCGCCCGGTGAGCGGCGCCGGCGGCGTTGAGCACCCGTGCGTGCTCGACCGGATCGTGGCGCGGGTCGAAGATCGACGCGGCCACGTCGTAGGACGAGAGCGCGGCGCGCAGGTTCTCCGCCGGGTCCCCCACCGGCGACTCGGCCCGAGCGAGCCCGAGCCGGTAGGCGGCAGCGGCGTGCTCATGGGGGCGCGTGGCCTTCGGGGTGGCAGCCAACCTGGCCTCGAGCGCGGCGATCGCCTGGACCGGGTCGGAGCCGTCCCTCACGGCGGTCATCAGGCTGGCATCCCGGCGGCGCTCACCGGGCCGGTCAGCTCGTCGAGGTGCCGGCGGATCTCGGTCACCGCCACGTCGACGGCGTGCTCGACCACGGGGCTGAGACCTTGCCCGTACGCCTCGGGGTCGGCGATCTGGCACCCCACGAGGATGCGCCGCTCAGGGAGGACCCCGAGGGCAGCGGCGAGCATCATCGCCCGCTCCGGGGTGGCCAGGTGCATGTCGGCGAGCAGGTCGTGGCGTTCGTCGAACGAGAGGGCGTGCACATCGGTGACGGTCGGCTCGATGAACAGGATCGTGCCCGGCGCCCGCTGGTGGTCGACGGCGTCGACCACCACGAGCGCGTCCCAGCCCTCCTGGAGCTCCTGGACGAGCGCGATCCCGGCGATGCCGGTCTCCACGACCCGCACGCCCTCCGGCAACGGGAGGTCGGCAAGACGGCGCGCCACCTCCACCCCGAAGCCGTCGTCGGCCCGCAGGACGTTTCCCACCCCAGCGACGAGGACCTTCACCGGACGGACGCGCAGCACTCGACCTCGGCGACGCGGAGCGCGTAGCCGAGGACGGTCCACCAAGCCAGGTACTCGCCGAGCTCGTCCCATGCGGCGTCGTCCACCTCGTCGCGCAGGTGGTCGAGGCGGCGCTCGACGTCCTTGGCGACGATGTGCTCGAGGGCGCCGAGGACGTCAGGCGCGGCCGCGAGGAGGAAGCGGTCGGCGGTGTCGCGCCGCAGGTCGGTGGCCGCCTCGGTCACCCGGCGCTCGAGCTCCTCGTCGGCCGGGTCGAGGGCGCCGATGTCGCCGGGCTCGACCCCGGCGTCGGCCTCCTCGACGCAGCGCACGCAGTAGCCCGCGAGCGCGCCGGCGCTCGCCCAGTCGGCGGCCTCCGGCAACGGCAGCGATCCCCGTTCGCGGTCGACGATGCCGGCCACGTAACGCCGTGCCGTCGCCGTCATGGGATGGGCCTGCGCGAGCGCCCGGGCGCGGTAGGAGAGGCCGCCCGTCGGATCGCTCATCGAACGGTCACGCCTTGTGCCCGCGGATCTGCAGCAGCACCGGCACAGGCTCCGGCTCCGGCTCCGCGGCCGGCCGGTCGCGCCGCACGTCGTCGGGGACGGTCACGCACTCGAGGTCGGCCTTGTCCGGGTCGACCGGGCCTGGGGGCTCGACCAGCTCGAGGCGCCGGAAGTTCGGCCAGTGGTCGCGCAGGGCGGCCTCCACCCCGTAGGTGAGGGTGGCCTCCGAGCTCGGGCAGCCATCGCACGTGCCGGCGAGGCGGACCGACACGATGCCGTCGACCACGCCCTCGACCTCGATCGACCCACCGTGGGACTCGACCAGGGGACGCACCGATTCGAGGGCGGCATCCACCGACGCCTCGTCGTCGGCCCTCTGGGCCTCGTCCTCGCCGAGGCCGTAGGCCCGCAGCATCGTCCCCGCCACCTCGTCACCGTCGACCGACTCGAGGAAGATCTCGCCGCGCCAGGCCCGGATCATGTCGACCAGGCGTCCGAGGCCCTCACGGTGGAACGCATCCACCCAGTCGAGGAGCTCGACCACCTGCCCCCGCACGTCACGGTCCGGGTGGTCGGCGAGGGATTCCGCCAGTGCGGCGATGTGGTCGAGCGCGTCGCCGTAGGCGAGCTGGTCGTCAGCGCTCACCCGGGTCTCCCGGACGCGTCGAAGTGGGGGGCTGGCCGGAGCGGATCGCCAGGGTCGGCTCCGACCTCCTCACGGACCATGGCGAACACCGCGTCCACCGCGGCTTCGACCTCGTCGCTGAAGCCGAGGCCGAAGGAGTCGTCGCCCGGTTCGATCTCGATCACGACGGTGTCGTCGGGGAAGCCGCGCCAGTAGCGCACGACGGCGAGGGTGTGGTCGAGGTCGATGATCCCGCCGATGGCCTCGGCCAGCCGCTCGTGGACCTCCTCGTCCTCGGGCGGCTCGAGGTCGAGCTGGTAGCGGCGGACGGTGCCCGGCGGGTCGACCTTCCGGGGCATCGCGCCCACGAGGACGACCTTGGAGGGCTCGAGCTCCTGGAGCAGGTGCAGCACGCGGTGGGCCGCGTAGGAGATGTCCTCCACGACCACCCCGGGCGGCCACTCGAGGTCCGCGACGCGGCGTACGAACTGCGTGCCGAAGTCGAGGTCCCTGAGCCACGGCAGCCCGATGCCACCGACGAGGACGCCGCCTGTGCTGGCGCCATCCGCCCTGGCCTCCCGCGTCAGGCGACGCAGGGAGGCCGAGAGCTCGGCCTCGTAGACCGGGATGACCGCCGGGTCGCTCACTCCAGCGTGCAGCCGCAGGAGTTGACCTCGCGCACGATGACGCCGTTGCCGGTGTCCATGTGCGTGGTGCACGGCATGCAGGGGTCGAAGCTCCGGATCGACCGCAGGATGTCGATCCCCTTCACGTCGGCGTCGGCGACGCTCTCGAGGATGGGGGTGTCGATGATCGCCTGCTCGTAGGGGCCGGGCTGGCCGAAGGGGTCACGCGGCGCGGCGTTGAGGGTCGAGGGCGTCGTGATCTGGTAGTTGAGGATCTTTCCCTTGTCCATGTGCATGTGGTGCACCAGCCAGCCCCGACCGGCCTCCCAGAAGCCGACGGAGACCCGCTCGTCCTTGGGCACCTTGTACGGCGTGCTGACGGCGGTCTCGCCGCTGCGCCAGTAGTCGAAGGCCTGCATCAGCGAGTTCATCCCGATCGCGGCGGTGAACGCCATCGCGTACGACCGGGCACGGTTGCGCTCCAGCGCGTTCAGCGTCCGGGGCACCTTCCAGAACAGCTCGGTCTCGGGCAGCTCGTGGCGAGGGAGCACCATGCGCAGCCCATCGCCGGTGGACTGCATGAAGGGGTTGTCCGGCGTGTTGTTGGCGAGCGCCGTCGTCCACATCCGGCCGTAGGTGCCCGTCTCGATCACCTGGCGGTCCCACCGGGGCGCGGTGTCCCACGTGTACTTGTCCTTGAAGCTCTTGGCGCCGGGCTTGGGGATCGTGGTCTTGTTCCACGGGTGGTTCGGGGAGATCGGGTTGCCGAGCGGGTCGGTCCTGAACGGCACCGGGCTCGAGGTCCAGTCCTCGTAGTAGGAGTGGTTGACGAACTCCTCGAAGCCGATGTTGATGTCGGTCAGGTTCGTGGTGACCAGCTCGCCCTCGATGATCATCCCGGGCTTGGCCCAACGGGCGTTGCCCCACTCGTTGCAGTTGGCGTACGTGGCGTCGTACACCGTCGAGTCGTCCCAGATGCCGATCTGGGCGATGTTCGTCGGCCGGGCGCCGACCTGCTCGTAGGCCGGGTTCGCCTCGAGGAAGAAGTCGACGAGGTCGTCCCAGATCCGGCAGATCTGCTTGCAGAAGTCGAAGATCTTGCCGAGCTGGGTGTAGTACTCGTTGAACGACGAGGTCGAGATCGTGGTCGACATGCCGCCGGGCACGATCGTGGACGGGTGCGGGAACTTGCCGAACATGAGCATGCACATGATCCGCCCGACGCGGGTCCACTCGAGGGCCTCGAGGTAGATCTTGCCGGTCAAGGGGTTCATGGCGTCCATGATGTCCTTGATCGTGCGGTACCCGTGGATGTCACCGTGGGGGGCCAGGGTGCTCTCGGCCCGGACCACGAGCTCGGGGTTGGTCACCGACACGATCGACGTGGAGTAGTCGGGACCGGCGAGGAGCCCGAGGTGCAGCGGGTGGTCGTAGAACATCTCGCCGACCTCGCCGAGGTTGCGCACCTCGACGCCGAGGGGCGGGGGACAGATCCCGAAGGCCATCTCGATGTTGAGCGCCGCACAGGTGGCGTGCACGCCGCCGCACACGCCGCAGGCCCGGGAGCTGATGTCGATGGCGTCGCGGGGGTCGCGGCCCTGGAGGATGATCTCGTATCCGCGGAACAGCATGGCCTGGGAGTGGGCCTCCACCGCCTTGCGGTTCTCGAGGTCGAGGACCGTGTGGACGGCGAGCGCGCCGGCGACGCGTGTGACCGGGTCGATGTTCCAGTCACGGAGCTTGGGCGGGGCGGCCATGACCGACCCTCCGGAGATGCGCGGTCGCGCACCGACCTCGGCGAACGCGAACGGGTTGCTCGCGCCCTCCACCAAGCTGGCCTTGCCATCCTCGCCGATCTGGATCGGTAGGTTCTTGAAGCACATTTGCTCTCCCCCTCGTTGGGTGGCACCAACGAAGCCCCTCGGGCCTCGTGCCGTGTGACTCGCCGGTAGTTCGTTGTAGGACTCCGCGGAGCTAGTTGTACGACTCGTGAGAGTGCTGGTACTTGCTGTAGAACTTGTGGACCGTCTTGACGGCGCCGCGGGGACCCATGCGCTCCCTGCGCCAGCCGCTCGGCGCGTCCTCGTCCCACCGTGACGACATGTTCTTGTCCTGCTTGCTCACGTTGCGCATCCGGCGCATGAAGCCCCCGGTGACCCGTGCGGTGTTGCTCGACAGCAGCGAGCCCGGGGGGGTCTCGTAGATGGGCGAGAACTTGTCGGGGAAGCCTGGCATCGTGCAGCCGATGCAGATGCCTCCCATCTGCATGCAGCCGCCGTGGCCGTCGACGATCCCCCGGTCGGCGATGTTGCACTGGACGACAGGGCCCCAGCAGCCGAGCTCGACGAGGCACTCCCGGTCGCCATAGGCCTCGGCGAACACACCCTCCTCGTAGTAGCCGGCACGGGGGCAGTGGCGGTGCACGGTCTCCCCGAAGAGCCAAGCCGGTCGGCCGAGCTCGTCGAACTCGGGGAGCGGGGCGAGCCCGTTGAGGAACAGCAGCACCGCGGATGCGGTCTCGAGCACGTTGTCGCCGATGGGCGAGCAGCCCGGCACGTTGACCACCGGCACGCCGAACGCGGAGCGGTAGTCCTGGCCGAGGTACTCCATGCACCCCATCGAGTTCGTGACGTTGCCCTTGGCGGCGGGGATGCCGCCCCAGGTGGCGCACGTGCCGACGGCGATGACCGCGGCGGCGCCGGGCGAGAGGCGGTCCATCCACTCCAAGCTCGTGATCTGGCGACCGGTCTCGGGGTCCTCGCCGAGGCCCATCCAGTAGCCCTCGCCGGCGTAGGACTCGTCCATGATCGAGCCCTCCCACGCGATGACGTAGGGAGCGTCGAGCTCGCCTCGCTCGGCCATGAAGAGGTTGTGGACCCACTCGGGCCCCGACTCGGTCGAGACGACGGTGTGGACGAGCTCGACCCGGGGGAGGCCGGGGATGATGCCCGCCAGCAGGTGCTCGACACGGGGATGGGTGGCGCCGGTGACCGCAACGGAGCAGCCGTCGCACGATCCGCCGACCATCCAGATCAGGTAGATCTTGTCGAGCGGGCCGAGCTGGAGGGTGTCGTGGATCGGCGGGTTGAAGCGGCTCCGGGCGCCGATGGGTGCGAGCGGGTCGGTGCCGTCGTAGCGTCCGAGCTGGTCGGTTCGGGCGCCGAGGTGCTCGCCGCGGCGCTCTGCTGTGGCCGCCACGGCCGTCATCGGGTAGCCGCTGCGGTCGACGACCTGGTCGCGCGACTTCCAGGCGTTCACCTCGGAACCCGGCGACACGTTCCCAGGGGCCCCGTACTGCGACGGCATGGCCGATTGACCCTGTCCCTTCGTGCCCTTCGTGCCGTTCCTCGGGCTCTTCTTCGCCATAAGGCTCTCCCCCTTGTCACCGGTCTCGACCGGGATCCTCCCAGCGCGACTCACACCGAGTAGATGTACTCTACACTTATCGACGCCGGCGCGCGACGTCGGGCCGAACAAAAGGGGCGAACATGAGCACGAGCGAACCGAGGACCGAGGCGCTGCGGAAGCTGTACTGGCGGAGCGAGATCCTCCAGCTCATGTACTGGCTGCGAGGCGAGGGCTTCGGGGACCTGCTCGATCCGCCCCTGCTCGAGCGCTTCCTCGGCGTCGACGCCGCCATCAACATGAGCTACCTGGACCGCCTCGTCGACGAGGGCTACGTCACCCGGGACGGCGAGTGGTACGCCCTCTCCGAGCTCGGGCTGAAGGAGGGTGCGCTTGAGTTCGCGTCGGCGTTCGACGACCTCACCCGGCCCACCCACGGCGAGTGCAGCGAGGACTGCTGGTGCCACGCCTCGGCCGAGGAGGCCGCCGCGTGCTCCCAGACGAAGCCGCACGACCACGACCACGGCGAGGGCGGCCACCGATGACGGACCACGTGACGGAAGAGGTGCCCGAAGAGGTGACGACGACCCCCACCAGCGAGACGGTCCTCGCGGGTCTGCCGCGCGTCTACGTGCGCCCCTGCCTGCTCCTGTTGCTCGCCGAAGGTGAGTCGCACGGCTACGACCTGCTCGACCAGGTCCACTCGCTCGGGCTCACCGCGGTCGACGCGGGCGGGCTGTACCGCGCCCTGCGGGGCATGGAGCGCGACGGCCTCCTGACGTCGTGGTGGGAGCCGTCGCACACCGGTCCCGCCCGCCGGACCTACCAGGTCACCGACCTGGGCGTCGAGGCCTTGCACGCGGAGATGCAGTCCGCGGTCGCAACCCACCAGCTGCTCGGGGAGCTCCTCGAGCGCTACACGATCGCCGGGCACTGGGGCTCTGCATGAGGATCGCACTCGCCGGCAAGGGCGGATCGGGCAAGACGACGATCTCCGCCACGTTCGCCCGCCTCGCGTCACGGCGGGGACACGACGTGATCGCCATCGACGCCGACAGCAACCCGAACCTGGCCACGGCGCTCGGGCTCGACGAGGGGGCGCCCGCCGCCGACCTCCCCCACGAGCTCGTCTCCCGCCGGCCCGACGGGCCCCGCCTGACCAGCCCCCTCGAGGAGGTCCTGGCGACCCACAGCCGCACCGGGCCCGACGGCGTCCGGCTGGCGACGATGGGAGCGCCCGGACACGCAGGCGCAGGGTGCCTCTGCTCGGCGCACGCCACCGTGAGCGCCCTGCTCGCCGACCTCGGCGAACGTCCCAGCACCGTCACGGTCATCGACCTCGAGGGCACCCCGGAGCACCTCAGCCGCGGCACGGCTCGCCACGCCGACCTCCTGCTGCTCGTCGCCGAGCCGTACTTCCGCTCGCTCGAGACGGTGCGCCGCCTGGCGGGCCTCGCCGACGAGCTCGACATCCCGCAGATGGCGGTCGTGGCCAACAAGCTGCGCCGGGAGGGCGACGCCGAGGCGATCGCCGAGCTGGCCGCCAAGCTCGAGCTCCCCGTGCTGGGAGGCGTGCCGTGGAGCCTCGACGTCCTCGACGCCGACGCGCTGCATCAGCCGCTCCTCGACGCTTCGCCGTCGGGCGACGTGGTCGCTGCGGTCGACGCCCTCACGTCGGCTGTCCTGGCCGAGGTACCCGCTCCCGCCTGAGCAGCTCTCCTGGCCGTCCGCCGCCACGGGCGGTGGAGGTCTCAGCAGATGCGGGGCAGGGGGTCGCCGACGAGGACGTCCACGACCCGGGTCCCGCCGAAGGCGGTCTCGAGGACCACGAGCCGCGGCGGGTCCGCCACGACCTCGCCGACGACGGCCGCTTCGGCGCCGAGCGGGTGGGCGCGCAGGGCGGCGAGGGCGGCGTCGGTCTCGTCGGCGGGCACCACGGCCACGACCTTGCCCTCGTTGGCGACGTGGAGCGGATCGAGCCCGAGGAGCTCGCAAGCGGCCCGGACCGCGGGGTGGATGACGAGCGCGCTCTCCTTGAGGACGATGCCGAGCCCCGTCGCCGCCGCCAGCTCGTTGCAGACGGTGGCCAGGCCGCCGCGGGTCGGGTCCCGGAGCCAGCGGGTCGCCGGCGCGACGGCGAGGAGTCCCGCGATCAGGTCCTGGAGGGGGGCGGCGTCGGAGCGCACGTCGACTTCGATGGCGAGGTCGCCCCGCGCGACGATCACCGCGATGCCGTGGTCGCCGATGGAGCCCGAGACCACGACGAGGTCGCCGGGCTCCACCGCGGCAGGGTCGAGCCGGCAGTCCTCGGGCACGAAGCCGACACCGGCGGTGGTGATGTACAGGCCGTCGGCTGCACCGCGGGGGACGACCTTGGTGTCGCCGGACACGATGGCCACGCCCGCCGCCGCCGCCGCCTCCGCCATGTCGGCCACCACGGCCCGCAGCTCGTCGATCGCGAAGCCCTCCTCGATGATGAACCCTGCCGTCAGCCATGCCGGCTTCGCGCCCATGACCGCGAGGTCGTTCACCGTGCCGTCGACCGCGAGGTGGCCGATCGAGGCGCCGGGGAACCGCCTGGGCGACACGACGTAGCCGTCGGTCGTGAACGCCACGCGGTGGCCAGCCGGCACCGATCCGACGGCCGAGTCCGCCAGGGGCGCGAGGAGGTCGTTGCGGAAGGCCTCGACGAACACCGCGTCGACGAGCGCTGCGGTGGCCTTGCCGCCCGCCCCGTGGGCGAGGGTCACCTGGGTCTCGGTGAGGCGCGGCCGGCGCTGGCGGAACTCCGCGATGCGGTCGAGGACCCGACCTTCGCGGGCCGCGCTGTCGCTCACGAGGCGACAGGCGTGGGCCCGGCGACGGGCGCGGGTTTCCGGTGGATGCCGTAGGTGTAGTAGGCCGCGCACGCGCCCTCGGAGGAGACCATGCAGGTCCCGATGGGCGTCTCCGGCGTGCACGCGGTGCCGAACACCTTGCACTCCCACGGCTTGATGGCGCCCTTGAGCACCTCGCCGCACTGGCACGCCTTGGGGTCGGCCACGCGGATGCCGGGCACCTCGTAGTGGCGTTCGGCGTCGAAGTCGGCGAGCTCCTCGCGGATGGCGAGCGCGCTCTGGGCGATGAAGCCGAGGCCCCGCCACTCGAAGTGCGGCCGCAGCGTGAACACCTCGGAGAGCAGCTCGAGCGCCAGGGGGTTGCCCTCGTCGCGCACGATCCGGCGGTACTGGTTCTCGACCTCGCACCGGCCGTCGGCCCGCTGCTGGAGCAGCATCGCGACGGAGTGCAACACGTCGAGCGGCTCGAACCCGGCGACCACCACCGGCTTGCCGTAGCGAGCGGGGATGAAGTCGTAGGGGTGGGTGCCGACGACGGTGCTCACGTGCCCTGGGCCGATGAAGCCGTCGACCCGCAGGTCAGGTGCTTCCAGGATGGCCTGGAGCGGCGGGACGATCGTGACGTGGTTGGAGAACACCCGGAAGTTCTTCAACCCCCGCCGGCGGGCCTCGAGGATGGAGGCGGCGGTGGACGGGGCCGTCGTCTCGAAGCCGACCGCGAAGAAGATGACCTCCCGGTCAGGGTTCGCGGCGGCGAGCGACACCGCGTCGAGCGGCGAGTACACCATCCGCACGTCGGCGCCCCGGGCCTTGGCGTCGAGGAGGGAGCCGGCGCTGCCCGGCACCCGCATCATGTCGCCGAAGGTGGTGAAGATGACGCCGGGCCTGCCGGCGAGGGAGATGGCGTCGTCGACGCGGCCCATGGGGATCACGCAGACGGGGCAGCCAGGACCGTGGACCAGCTCCACCTTCTCGGGCAGCAGCTGCTCGATCCCGTGCCGGTAGATGGTGTGGGTGTGCCCGCCGCAGACCTCCATGTACGACGCTGGTGCGTCGGCCAGCTCCTCGATCCTGGCGAGGATGTTGCGTGCCGCGACGGGGTCGCGGAACTCGTCGATGAACCTCATGAGCTGACCTCCTCGAGTCGGCGCTGGGCGCGAGCCCACACCTCGAACAGCACTGCCTCTTGCGTTTCCTGGATCCGGTGCACGCTGTCGCTGCGCACGATGATGACGTGATCGGAGGACCCGTCGGCGAGCAGGTCGTCGCCGCCCTCACCCGTGATGGCGATCGTGACCAGCCCACCGCGTCGGGCGGTGGCGAGGGCGACCAGGATGTTCTCGGAGCGGCCGCTCGTCGAGATGACCACGAGGACGTCCCCGGGCTTGCCGTGCGCCCCGACCTGCCGAGCGAAGATGAGGCTGGTCCCGACGTCGTTGGCGAGCGCGGTCAGGATCGTCGGGTCCTCGGCCAGGCACAGCGAGCCCATCGGCTCCCCCCACGGGGGCTCCCGGAGGAGCGCGGCGAAGCCGGCGGCGTCGGCCGCGCTCCCCCCGTTGCCCGCCACCAGGGCGCGGCCGCCCGACCGCGCGGCCGCGGCGAGTGCCTCGGCCGCCCCGTCGAGGTGGGTTCGGGTGGCCTCGAAGGTGGAGCTCCGCAGCGCTTCGCTCACCGAACGCTTCCCGGCGGCAGAGGCGGCGAGGTCGTCGACCAGCGCCGTCTCGTCGACGGCGGCGCCGCCGAGGAACGGGTAGAGGAACCCGGTGGAGTCGCTGCTCACGAGCGGGACGCTTGCGGTTCGACGGCCCCGAGCGCGACACCGGCGTGGACGAGCAGCAGGTCGGCGACGGCCACCGGACCGACGAGCGTGACGTCGACCTGGCTGATGGTGCCCCCGATCCGGACGTGAGCGGTCCCCGACCCGGGCGTGGCGGACGCGACCTCGCCGACGTCTGCGGCGTCCGCGCACGTCGGGCAGCTGTGGGTGTCGTCCTCGGTCGCCGGAGCGGGCATCGGTCCGAGGTGGTCGAAGGCGACGTGGACGAGCTCCCACAGCACGTGGAGGCTCCGGACCACCGTGCCGTCGTACGGTGCGCTGTCGTCGGCGTCGGCGACGCGCGCCACGTGATCACCAAGGCCCTCGGGCGGATCGGCGCCGACCGCGAGCCAGAGGCAGCGCACGCCCCAGGCGGGGCAGCGGCTGGCGATGTCGGCGAGGTGCTCGTCGGTGCCGGGACCGAGCAGCACGACCACGTCGCCGGGGCGGGTGGCGGTGCGCAGCGCGGCGCAACCGGCGTCGAGGTCGACCGCCACCGCCGGCACGGCGCGGGCGCCGACCAGGACCGGGTGCACGAACTCGACCGCGAGGTGGCGGGCGTGGTGCGGCCAGCTCGAGACGCACCACAGCGCGGCGCCGCCAGCCAGGTCCTTGGCGAGGCGGAGCGACGCGACGGCCAGGGCCGACTCGCCGTCGGTCGGTGCAGCGCCCACCGCGGGAGAGGCGCTCACGGTGCTCACGGGGAGCCGCCCTCGGCAGCGAGCTCTGCCTCGGCCACCGGGATCTCGCCGTCGCCGGCCAGGTCATCGGGTTCATCGGAGAAGCGGCTGGCGAAGTCGGTCAGCTCGTCCTCGTACGCCGAGCCGAAGAGCCGGAGCGTCTCGATGGTGGACGCTGCTTCCTCCTCGTCGAGGCGGGCCATGGCGAAGCCGACGTGGATCAGGACCCAGTCCCCCTCGCCGGCGCCGTCAGGGGGCTCCGTGCCGATCACGGCCATGGAGATCTCCCTGCGGAGCCCTCCTTCGACCTCGACGATGGCGCGCTGCTCCACGCCATCGATCAACTGCACGATCCGGCCCGGGATCCCGAGGCACATCTGTTCCCCCTCCGCCGCCGGTTCGACATCGTCCGACGCGCCTGTCCAGCATAGCGGGCTAGGTGCGCGTTGCCCCTACCGGCCCTGGTCCGATTCGCACCTCTGGAGATCGGCCGTCACGGGGGTGACGGCCGATCG
>JBBDQT010000167.1:0-1260 GCA_040905815.1 Acidimicrobiales bacterium | reverse complement strand
CGCCAGCGGGGCGCCGGACCGACCCGGCGTCGCCGCGGCTACGCCGCGGTGGGCACCTTGCCGAGCGCGGCGTCGCC
This sequence comes from Acidimicrobiales bacterium, assembly GCA_040905815.1. Classification (GTDB taxonomy): domain Bacteria; phylum Actinomycetota; class Acidimicrobiia; order Acidimicrobiales; family CADCSY01; genus CADCSY01. Next base: position 1,183 of record JBBDQT010000167.1, on the reverse strand, counting down.
GTTGGCCTGGGCCCGCTCGAGGAGGACCGCCCGCGCCGAGTCGGCGTTGGCGTCGTCGCCGGCCCACGTGGACAGCACGTCGTCCTGGATCGCCCGGCCGTAGGAGAACGTGAGGGGCCACGGGTGGGGACCGAGGCCCACCATGGCGGCGAGGTGCTCGGTCGCGACCGACGGTGACTGGCCACCCGAGAGGAACGCCACGCCCGCGACCGCGGCCGGGACCGTCTCCCGCAGGCACTCGACCGTCCTGGTCGCCACCTCCGACACCGGGACGTCCGACGCGTCCGCGCCCGGCACCACCATCGACGGCTTCAAGACGATGGACGCGAGGTCGACCTCGGCCAGGCGGAGCTGGCTGAAGACCTCGGTGAGCACGTCGCCGGTCACCTCGTAGCAGCGGTCGATGTCGTGGTCGCCCTTCATGAGGACCTCGGGCTCGACGATCGGCACCAGGCCGCCCTCGTGGCACAGGGCCGCGTAGCGGGCCAGGGCGTGGGCGTTGGCGACCACCGCCCGGCGGGTCGGCAGGCCGTCACCGATGTTCACCACGGCCCGCCACTTGGCGAAGCGGGCACCGAGCTCGTAGTACTCGGCGATGCGCTCCCGGAGGCCGTCGAGGCCCTCGGTCACCGTCTCGCCGGGCGCACCCGCCATCGGCTTGGCACCGGTGTCGACCTTGATGCCGGGGAGGATGCCCCGCTCGGTGAGCAGGTCCGGGAAGGCGACGCTCTCGTCGGTGGACTGCCGGATCGTCTCGTCGAAGAGGATGACGCCGCTGATGTGGTCCTCGATGCCCGGTGCGCTGATCAGGAGGTGGCGGTAGGCGCGCCGTGACGGCTCGCTCGAGTCGATGCCGAGCGCCTCGAGCCTGCCGCTGCACGTCGCCACGCTCTCGTCGGCGGCGAGGATGCCGGTTCCGGGGCGGACGAGGGCTGCCGCGGTCTCGCGGAGTTCGGGCTGGGTCATCCCTTCAGTGTCGCTCATCTCGAGCCGCGCCGCATCCCCCCGGAGGGTGGGAGCGCTGGTGAGGGACGTCCCCGCTCGGGAGCGGCGGGAGCGGCGGGTCGTGGCCGACCCCGCCCTCAGGACAGGAGCGCGAGCTCGGGGTTGCGCGCCCGGTGTGCCATGACCATGTGGTAGAGGAGGATGAGCTGCACGACCGCGAGCGGTTCGCTGCGGTCCC
>JBBDQT010000166.1:0-3769 GCA_040905815.1 Acidimicrobiales bacterium | reverse complement strand
GAGGGCGGCGGTGATGGCGCCGGCCCCGCCCTCGGGGACCGGGAAGCCGACGTGCTGGCCCAGCGCGCACATCAGCCAGCCGAAGAAGCCGCTGAGCGCGGCCTCCGGCTGCAGGTCGGCGTGGAGGGCGGCCGCGGCGACCCACCGCCGGGCGCCCTCCCCGGTGAACTCCTCCACGCCGAGGCGCCGCACCGGCAGGAGCGAGAAGCGTGCGAGCTCGGGGAGCTGGCGGAGGCCGGTGGCGCGGACCACGCCGATGCCGCCCTTCACGGGCGGGAACGGCGAGAAGAGGGAGGCGAGCAGCGCCGGACCGACCTCCTCCCAGCGGTCGTAGAGGCGCCGCCAGGCATCGCCGTCGCCACCGCCGAGCTCGTCGAGGGAGCGTGCCGTCTCGTCGAGGTCCCTGGAGAGGGCGGGGCACGTGCCGTCCGCTGCCGGGTGGGCGAAGACGAGCGGGGCGTGCAGCCACCGCAGGCCGTGCTCCTCGAGGGCCAGGGAGCCGAGCACCGGCGACGCGGCTCCGAGGGGGTAGAAGGCACTGCAGACGTCGTTGATGAAGCCGGGCTCGATGAGCTCCGCGGAGCGCACGGCGCCACCCGGCTCGTCTTCCGCCTCGAGGACGAGCACGTCCCAGTCGCGGTCGGCGAGCACGTTGGCGGCGGTCAGCCCGTTGGGGCCGGCACCGATGACGACAGCGTCGGGCATCTGCGAACCCTCCCCCGCCGTTGCCTCTACGCACCCCCGTTGTTTTCCCGCGGTGGCGCGCGGGCAGGACGCACAAGCTGCACATCCCCCCAGGCGCGAGGAGCTCAGATGCAAGGTCGACCGGTCGCTGTGGTGACAGGCGCCTCGGCAGGCGTGGGACGGGCGACCGCTGTCGCCCTTGCCGAGCGGGGCTTCGACGTCGCCCTCCTCGCCCGAGGGGAGGCGGGCCTCGCTGCCGCCGCCAAGGACGTGGAGGCGGCCGGGGGACGGGCGCTCTCCGTCCCGACCGACGTGGCGGTCTGGGACGAGGTCGACGACGCGGCCGGGCGCATCGAGCGCGAGCTCGGTGAGATCGAGGTCTGGGTCAACAACGCGATGACCACCGTCTTCGCCCCGCTCGCCGACACCGATCCGGCCGACATCAAGCGGGCGACCGAGGTCACCTACCTCGGCCAGGTGCACGGCACGATGGCCGCGCTGGCCCGCATGCGCCCCCGCAACCGCGGTCGCGTCGTCGACGTCGGCTCCGCGCTCTCCTACGTCGGCATCCCGTTGCAGGCGGCGTACTGCGGCGCCAAGTTCGCGTGCCGGGGGTTCTTCGAGAGCGTCCGGGCCGAGCTCATCCACGAGGGCAGCGACGTGACGATCTCGATGGTGCACCTCCCGGCGGTGAACACACCGCAGTTCAGCTGGGGCAAGTCCGCCCTGCCGAACCACCCGCAACCGGTGCCGCCGATCTACCAGCCCGAGCTCGCCGCCGCCCGGATCGTCGACGTGGTGTTCGACACCCGTCGGAGCACCGTGCTCGGGAGTTGGAACCGCCTCATCGTCGGCGGTTCCAAGATCGCCCCGTCGGTGTTCTCGGACTTCGCCGGCCGGACCGCGGTGGAGGGACAGCAGACCGACGAGCCGGTCGACCCCGACCGCCCCGTGAACCTGCGCTCGCCCGTGGACGACGACGAGGCGTGGGCCGCGCGCGGCGAGTTCGACGCTCGCGCCAACGGTGTTCTCGACCCGAGCTTCTTTACCTCGTTGCCCGAACAGATGGTGTCCGTGGGCAAGTCGCTCGCCGCCACCCTCGTGTTCAAGCTGGCCGCCCCGGTGCGCCGGGCTGCGCTCGAGGACCGGATCGCCGCCGCCCGCGGGGACGACGACGGCGACGGTGCTGTTGGCCGCGACTGGTCCGAACGCGACGGGTCTGCACGCGACCGGTCCGAACGCGACCGGTCCGAACGCGACGGGTCCGAACGCGACGGCCCCGGACGGGACGACGACGAGGCGGTGCGGGCATGAGCGCCGAGGCGCGGCGGACCGGGATCCGGCGTCGACCGGCGGGACCTCCCGCCGCCGAGGTCGCGGGCCGCGCCGGCGGCATCGGGCGCTCGTCGTCCGACGCGGCGGAGGCCGTGAGCGACGACCTGCGCCGCGGCGCGGGTGAGCTGCTGGACCGCCGCCGCCGGCTCGCCCGGCTGTCGCTCACCTCCATCGCCGCCTTCTCGGGCGTGGCCGCGTACCAAACGGGCGTGCTCCGCCACATCCCCGAGCCGCCGATCGGCCTGCTCGACGCCGACGCCGTCGACGCGTCGGGCGAGGCCTACCAGCAGCTGAAGACCTCCGATGCCGCGCTCGGCATCGCCAGCTCGGCGGTCACCCTCGCCCTCATCGCGATGGGTGATGCCCGGCGGGCGAAGGAGCGACCGTGGGTCCCTCTCGCGATGGCGGCGAAGGTCGGGCTCGACGCCCTCGGGGGGCTCTACCTCACCGCCGAGCAGGCCACCAAGCACCGGCGCTTCTGCGGTTGGTGCCTCGTCGCCAGCGCCTCGTACGTGGCCATGGTCCCCCAGGCGCTCCCCGAGGCTCGCGTCGCCCTCCGGAGGCTCCGCGCTGGCCGGGGCTGAGCGCCCATGATCCCTTCTGGGTGCAGCAGCCCGTCTCACACGCGGTCTCCTGCACCCAGAACGGTTGTGGGGGGCCAGCCGGACGCCGGCGGTCCGCGGGGTCCGTGGCCGCGCACTCCCGTCGGCCTCCCGCCGGCCATCGGAGCGCACCGGCTGCTGGGCGACGGGCGCAGCAGTGCGCTCCTGACCCCCGAGGCCGAGGTGGACTGGTGGTGCGCGCCGGCGCTCGACTCGCCACCGATCTTGTGGTCGCTGCTCGACCCGGCCGGCGCGCGGGCATGGTGGCCCGGCACCCGCCTGGTCGACGGCGTCACCGGCCCCGCCGGCGCCACGGCCCGGACCACGCTCTCGCGCGAGGGGGCCCGCATCGAGGTCTGGGACGGCCTCCTCCCCGTCAGGGACGGCGGCTCGGCGCTCGTGCGGCTGGTGCGCTCGCTCGACGACCCGGTCGAGGTCGTCCACGAGCTGACCGCCGGCGGGTTCGACCAGCCGGCGGCCGACTGGAAGGGCGGCCACGGCCGGCTCGGTGCGCTCGACGTGCACGTGAGCGGCGGGCGCACCACCGTCGACGAGGACGGCGTGGTGACGACGGAGCTGACCGTCCCGTCGTCGTGGACGGCGATCGTCGTCTCGTGCCGGCAGCCGGTCGACGCCGACCCGGTGGCCCTGGCCGCGGCCATGGCCGACGCCGAGGCGGTGCAGGCCGCCGTCCTCGACCGTGTCCGGCTCCCGGGACACCATCCGGAGCGGGCCCGTGGCGCGCTCTCGGTCCTGGCGGCGTGCACCGACGCCGCCACGGGGGCGGTCGTGGCGGCGCCCACCACGTCCCTGCCCGAGGCGCCCGGGGCCGACCGGCAGTTCGACTACCGCTTCACGTGGCTGCGCGACGCCTCGCTGGCGGTGTCGGTGGCGTCCCTGCTCGGGGACGGCGTGGCCGCCGAGCGCCATCTCGCCTTCGTCCACCGCATGGCGGGCGACTCGGTGGTGCCCGAGCACCCGATGAGCGACATTCGTGGCGGGCCGGTGCCCGAGGAGCGTGAGGTGGAGGGGGTCGCCGGCTGGGGTGACTCGCTGCCCGTGCGGGTCGGCAACGCCGCCGGCGACCAGATCCAGGTCGACGCCCTCGGGCTGCTGCTCGAGTCGATCTCGGTGTACCTGCAGACCGG
>JBBDQT010000165.1:0-3881 GCA_040905815.1 Acidimicrobiales bacterium | reverse complement strand
GCCGGCGCGGCGCCGTCGCTCGGCTCTGCCGCGGTGTCGCTCGAGGGGCGGGCAGGCGGGATGTCGACATCGCGCAGGGCGGTGCCGACTGCTCCGGCCGACGTGAGGGCCGGTGCGACGCTGCCGGCGAGGTCGATCTTGACCGGCCCGGACGTCGTCGACTCGGCGGGACCGATCGGGTCGCTGGCAGCCTCGGTCGTCTCGTCCTCGACGTCGTGGAAACCGATCGAGACGACGCCCACGGCGAGCACCGCGGCGCTCGAGGCGGCGACCGCCTTCTGGAACCAGGTCGGGGGCGTGCGGCTCCAGGCGAGCGCCCGGGCCGTGGCGCCCGGCCCAGCGGGGAACACGGTGGGACCGGGGGCGAGAGGAGCGGCCATTGCGGCCTTCACCGCGCTGCAGCTCCGGTCCCTCAGGCCGAGCGGCATCGCGAGGGCGGTCCGCCGGAGGGTGGCGCCGAGATCGTCGAGCCCGGCCTTGCGATCCGTGCAGTCGGCGCAACCGGCAAGGTGCTCGTCGACCTTTGACGTGTCCCTGCGGGAGAGGTCCCCGCCGGCGTGGGCGGCGAGGCGGTCGACGGTGAACCGGCAGCCGGCGGCGTTGGTCCCGCGGGCGTGAGCTTGGAGGAACCGCTCTCGCAGCCCCGCGCGGGCGCGGCCTGCGAGCTGGGCGGCGGCACCGGAGCTCAGCCCGAGGAGCTTGGCGGCATCCTCGATCGCCACGCCCTCCACCTCGGTCAGCCACAGGATCGACCGCCAGCGCTCGGGAAGGGCCCGGAAGGAACGGGCGACGAGAGCGGCCTCGTCCTGCTCCGGTAGCTCGTCGGAGGCCACAGGTCCCTTGCCACCGCCGTCGAGCGCGACGATCCGGGTGGCAGCCAGCAGGTAGGAGCGCAGGTCCCCAGCGCGGTCGAGCCGGCCGGCTCGTAGGGCTTGGAAGACGCGTGCGTAGGCCTCGGAGACGGCATCGGCCGTCTCGGGGGCGGTGCCCGTGACGCTTTGCCCGAGACGCCAGGCAGCGGACGCATGACGGCGGTAGAGCTCGTCGAACGCGTCGTCGTCGCCGCTGATCACCTGGTCGATGAGCGCTGCATCGGTCTGCATCGGGTCCCCCTTGGCCGGGTTTCGCACGCTTTGTACCGCCGTCCGTGCCCTGTCCCCCACTCTTCGCCGGAGACACAGCGGTTTCCTCCCAAGACGTAGGCATTCGACCGCTGGGCGGGCACCGCTGACGGAGCGGTCGAGACAAATCGGGCCGAAACGCTGAAGTGTCGCGATCTAGCGCCCGATAGGCACGGGTGCCGTCGCGCACATCCTCCTCATGACCCTCGCCAGCGCCCACCCCCATCGCCTGCCGGCCCCCCTCCGCGCCCTCGCCCTCCTCGTCGTCGCGCTCGTCGCCATGGTGCCCACCGCGCCGTTCGGAGCCGGCTCCGTGGCCGGCGCGCAGGGCTCGGCGAACTCGGTCGAGCAGCGAGAGGCTCTCGAGGACGATCTCGAAGCGGCAACCGCGGAGGAGCTCCGCCTCGCGGGGGAGCTGGCGGCCGCCTCTGCAGAGCGGGACCGGCTGGCGTTGCTGCTCGCCGACGTGGAGCGCCGCTCCCAGGAGGCCATCCTCGCCCACCGTGCCGCCGAGGACGCCCTCGGTCGCGCCACCGTGGAGCTGAGCGCCGCCCGGGCCCGCCTCCGGGCCACCGAGCGCGATCTCGCCGCCGCTCTCGACGAGCTGCGGGACCAGGCGGTCGACTCCTTCATCGTCGGCGGCCACGACGAGCCCCTCGGTGTCCTCATGAACGCCGAGGACCTGCGGGAGATGGGGGCGGCCGCCACGTACCGCGCCGTCGTGCTCGAGCACCAGGACCTGATCGTGGAGCGGGTCGAGCTCCTGAAGGTCAAGCGTGAGAACCGGGCTGAGGCCGCGGAGGTCGCCAAGGGCGTCGCCGCCGATGCGGTCACCGAGGCCGAGATCCGCAGGCAGGCGGTCGATGCGGAGCGCACCGAGCTCCGGGTGCTCCAGACGGCGAACGCCGCCGCGGTCGCCACCCACGCCACGCTCCTCGCCGAGGTGCAGCACCGCAAGGCCGGCTACGAGACGGAACTCGCTGCTCTCATCCAGGTGTCGGAGTCCCTCGCCGCCGCCCTGGCGACCCGCCAGCTCGGCCAGGTCGCCAACCCGGCGCTGCAGGGCACCTTCGTCCTGCCCGTGCCGACAGCTCGCATGAGCTCCAGCTTCGGCCCGCGCATCCACCCGATCTTCGGCACGGCCCGCCTCCACGCTGGGATGGATCTCGCCGCGCCCACAGGCACGCCGGTCGGCGCTGCCGGCTTCGGCACGGTCGTCACCTCCGGTGTCCTCGGTGGCTACGGCAACGCCGTCGTCATCGACCACGGCAGCGGCCTCTCCACCCTCTACGCCCACCTGTCGGCGCTCCACGTCGCGGTCGGCGACGAGGTCGAGGCGGGCCAGACGATCGGTCTCGTCGGCTCGACCGGCAACTCGACCGGGCCCCACCTCCACCTTGAGGTGAGGGTGTTCGGCACACCAGTCGACCCGGTCAACTACCTCTAGCGCCCGTCGCGCGCAGCGGCCGTCGCCCGTGGCCGGTCCGAGAACAGGGTTGCCGGTCCCGGCACCTCGGGTTACCGTTGGGTAACTTCTCGGCGTGGTCGCCCGGCCTCGCCCTCATCTGAAGCGCGAGGTGCACCGGTGTCGGACTTCTCACTGACCCTCAACGAGGACCAGCTCACGATCCAGAAGTGGGTCCACGACTTCGCCGAGAGCGTCGTGCGGCCGGCGGCGGAGGAGTGGGACGAGCGGGAGGAGTTCCCGTACCCGATCGTCGAGGAGGCGGCCAGGATCGGCCTGTACTCCTTCGACTTCTTCGCCAACGCCATGCTCGGCGATCCCACCGGGCTCACCCTGCCGCTCGCCTTGGAGGAGCTGTTCTGGGGCGACGCCGGCATCGGCCTCTCCATCTTCGGCTCCGGTCTCGCCGCCGCCGGCATCTCCGGGCAGGGCACGACCGAGCAGACGATGGAGTGGGTGCCGCAGTGCTTCTCCTACGAGAACGGGAAGCTCAACCTCGGCGCCTACTGCGTGAGCGAACCCGACGCCGGGTCCGACGTGTCGTCCCTGCGCACCCGCGCCGTCTACGACGAGGCGAAGGACGAGTGGGTGCTCAACGGCACCAAGGCGTGGATCACCAACGGGGGCATCGCCGACGTCCACGTCGTGGTCGCCAGCGTCGACCCGGCACTCAAGAGCCGCGGCCAGGCGACGTTCATCGTCGGTCCCGGCACCAAGGGGTTCAGCCAGGGCCAGAAGTACAAGAAGCACGGGATCCGGGCGAGCCACACCGCCGAGGTCGTCATGGACGACGTGCGGCTCCCGGGCAGCCACCTGCTCGGTGGCAAGGAGAAGCTCGACGCCAAGCTGGCGAGGGCCCGCGAGTCGGGCCGGTCCGGCGAGAAGCAGCCGGCGATGGCCACGTTCGAGGCGACCCGACCCTCCGTCGCATCGATGGCGGTCGGCATCGCCCGAGGCGCCTACGAGGAAGCGCTGCAGTACGCGCAGGAGCGTCGCGCGTTCGGAAGGGCGATCATCCAGAACCAGTCGATCGCCTTCATGCTCGCCGACATGGCGACCGAGATCGACGCCGCCCGCCTGCTCGTCCACCGCGCCGCATGGCTCTCCCGCAACGGCGAGTACAAGAACGCCGAAGGTTCGATGAGCAAGCTCAAGGCGGGCCGGACCGCGGTGTGGGTGACCGAGCGGGCCATCCAGATCCACGGCGGCTACGGCTACACCCGCGAGTACCCCGTGGAGCGCATGCACCGCGACGCCAAGATCTTCGACATCTTCGAGGGCACCGAGCAGATCCA
>JBBDQT010000164.1:0-3900 GCA_040905815.1 Acidimicrobiales bacterium | reverse complement strand
GGCGCTGACCGCTCGACACAGCTCCTGGTGCCGGGACAGGACCGCCTCGACCGGTTCGAAGACCTCGGCGGCGGCAACCTGCTCGATGGCCCGCTGGAGCCTCGCCCGTGCCCGGCGGGCCCGGCGGCGGGCGCCGATCGACGCGACGATGCGGGCCAGGAAGGCGACGACCACGCCGGCGAGGACACCGCCCCCGAGCATCGCCGTCGGCACCGGCACCGGACCGAGCTCGGGCGGGTCGAGGCCCGAGATCTGCAGGTACGCGAGAGCGGTGAGCGCCGCGAGCCACAGCGCGCCGAGCACCGCGACCGATGCGAGGACGAGCTGCAGCACGCCGGCGGCCCGCCACCACCGTGGTCGCCGTCCGCCACCGAGGTCAGTCGTGGCCACCGCGGCGTCGAGACGGGCGGGGAGCACCACGAGGTGGGCGCCCGACTCCGCCCGCAGGGCGTCCCCCCACTCGAGCGGCAGCGCCCGGGTGGTCTCGTCGGCGAGCTGGCGCACCGCCGTCTCCACCCGAGCCGTCGACACCGCGCTCGGCGCCGGCAACGACGTGCGGCCCGCCGAACCGCCGCCCTGGCCCTCGCCGAGGTGCAGCCGGCGGAGGGGGTCGGGGCGCAGCCGCCTGAGCCAGCGGGTGGCAGGCCAACCGGTGGCGGCGACGGCCTTGGCACGGTGGGAGCCCGCGACGGCGGCGGTGACGGTGGGGACCCCGGCGGCTTCGGCGAGGGCCTCCACGACCTGTCGCCTGGTCGCGGCATCGAGCTCGGGCGGCGCGGCCCCACCGCAGGTCTGCGCGAGCACGTCGGCGAGGGCGCTGAGGTCGGCCGCGAGCCGCTCGACGGCCGACCGGCGGGCCCGCACCCGCTCCGCCAGTGCCGCTCGCAGCGCGTCGGTCCCTCCGTCGGATCGGACCGACGTGGTGAGGATGGTGACGCCCTCCAGGCCGTCGGCACGGAGCAGACCGGCGAGATCGGCACGGCACGCCTCGAGCTGGTCGGCCGTGAGCCGGTCAGCCTGGTGCAGGGCGACGACCAGCACCCCGGCATGGTGGGCGAGTGGCCGGAGGTAGCGCTCGTGCACGGCCAGGTCGGCGTACTTCTGCGGGTCGAGCACCCACACCACGACGTCGGCCACGCCGACGACCCGATCGACCTCGGCGCGGTGGTCGAGCGAGGTGGAGTCGTGGTCCGGGAGGTCGAGCAGCACGAGCCCGTCGAGGTCGGGGGAGGTCTCGATGTGGTGGCGGCGGCTCACCTGGAGCCAGTCGAGCAGCGGTGTGGCGTCCCGTCCCCACCAGCAGGCGTGGGTCACCGAGGTCGTGGGTCGCCGGACCCCGACAGCAGACAGCTCCTCCCCCGCCAGCGCGTTGAAGAGGGACGACTTGCCGCTGCCCGTCGCGCCCGCCAACGCCACCACGGTGTGCTCCACGCCGTACCCGAGCCGCTCCCCTGCCCGGTCGAGGAGTGCGCGGCACGCGTCGAGCGAGGCGACGCTCAGGACCCCCTCCCCCGCGTCGACCGCCGATCGCAGCGCTGCCAGCCGCTCGTCGAGGTCGGGTCCTGCCGCCCGTCGTCGCCGCCCGCTCACGTCCCTCCGCCCGGGCCCTTCCGGGCCGCCTGCCACCCAACGAGGGCGTCGCCGAGGTCCTGCCCGCCGTTGTGCGGGCCGGCGGCGTCGACGAGCTCGTGGAAGCGGCGTCCGTCCTCGGCGAGCAGGCGCTCGACGCGGTCGAACAGGTCCTCCCGCGCCTGGCGGGCGAGGGCCCGAACGGCCTGGTCGCCGAACACCGCCTCGATCAGCTTCTGGCTGGCGGCCGACGTCCCACCGGCCACGGCGACCTCGGTGCCTGTCAGCCCGCCGGTGTGGGCGAAGACGGCGAGCATGACCGCGAGACCCGCTCCGTTGAGCGTGTAGGAAGCGATGCGCGCGCTCGTCCGCTTGCCTGCTCCCTGCTCGCGCACGAGGTCCAGGACATGGCCTTGCCACGACCGGACCTCATCGGGCAGCGCCGCCAGGAGCGCGGCCGACGCCCGCCCGAGCTCCCGCTCCCGCCCCTGGACGAGGCCCCGCCCGGCCGCGCTGTCCCGCCAGCCCGACACGGTGCGGCCGGCCGCCCGGTCGGCGGCGGCGTGCACGAGCGCCTCGACACCGCTCTCCACCGCCTCCTGCACGCCCGCGACCGACGTCGCCCGCCCGGTGAGCGCGGCCCACGCCCGGTCCCGCGCCGCACCGATCTTCGCCTGCACCGACTGCATGAGCTCGCCGGTGCCGACGAACTCCTGCCATCGGGCCAGGACCTCGCCCCGCAGGAGGGTCCCGTCACGCATCGACTCGACGACATCACCACGGGCACCGGCGTACGAGTCGGCCACGATCCTGCGGAGCTCGGCCGCGGCGCGCTCCTGGTCGCGCGCGGCCGTGGCCAGCGCCGCCACCTTCCGCTCCATGCTCGACAGCGCACCGTCCAGGGTGGAGCGGACCACCACGGCGCGGGCCTCGGCGTCACCGGCGAGAGCGCTGAGCCACGCTCGCAGCGGCACGACCTGCTCATCCGGCAGCAGCCCGTGCTCCAGCGAGGACTCGGCGATCGAGCGCACGAGCGCGTCCCCGAGCCCGTGCTCGGCGAGCATCCGCAGCAGGTCGGCGGCGACCTCCTCGATCGCCCCCGCCGGCGTCCGGTCGAGCACCACTGCCACCTCGGCGCTGCGCTCCGATGCGGCGGCGAGCAGCTCCCACGGGACGGCGTCGGCGTAGCGAGCAGCGGTGGTGACGAAGATCCACAGGTCGGCCGCGGCGAGGAGCTGCGCGGCGAGCGCCCGGTTCGCCGAGACGACGGAGTCGACGTCCGGTGCGTCCACCAGGGCGAGGCCGGGTTCCAGCCCGGTGCTCTCGACGAGGTGCACGGTGCCGGGCCCCGCCTCGGCTCCGGTGGTCCTCGAGAGCCCCGGCAGCACGCGGTCGTCCTCGAACCAGCGCCGGTCGGCCGGGTTGCAGACGAGCACCGGCGCCCGCGTGGTCGGTCGCAGGACACCGGCGGTCGAGACCTCGGCACCCACCAGGCTGTTGACGAGGGTCGACTTCCCGGCCCCGGTGGAGCCGCCCACAACCGCAAGCAGAGGGGCGTCGAGCGACCTGAGCCGCGGGAGGAGGTAGTCGTCGACCTGGCGGACGAGCGCCTCCCGCTCGGCGGACGCCTCGGCCGCCCCGGGCACGGCCATGGCGAAGCGGGACGCGGCGATCGCCCCTCGCAGCGCAGCGAGCGGCCCGGTGAGATCGACCCCGCTGCGCATCCCGGCAACCCTACGGGCCCGCGAAATCCGCGCACGAGCACTGACGAGCCGGCGGTGCCGGGGGGCCTGCATGTGCACGTGGCGGCCGGAACAGGCATGCTGGTGATGACGAGGGCGTCAATCAGACCCGCTCGCAATGAAGAGAAGAGATAAGAAATGGCAACCGGAACCGTGAAGTTCTTCAACGCAGAGAAGGGCTTCGGCTTCATCTCCCGCGAGCAGGGAGACGACGTCTTCGTGCACTACTCCAACATCCAGAGCAGCGGCTACAAGTCGCTCGACGAGGGGCAGACGGTCGAGTTCGACGTCGCCCCCGGGCGCAAGGGCGAAGAGGCCCAGAACGTCCGCGTCATCTGAACACCGCACTGTGTGAGAGCCGCCGGCATCCGTGCCGGCGGCTCTTGCGTGCAAGGCAGGCCGATCGGCACGCCCGCTCCGCCTGAGCAAGCGAGGGGTGGGAGCGACCCACCCGGAGGAGGCGCAAGATGGCGCAGCGAACGAGCTTCGACAAGCTCCAGCGAGACCGTGCCAAGAAGGCCAAGCAGGCGCTCAAGCGCGAGCGTCGTCAGGGCATCGAAGGCCCCGAGACCGCGACGGCACCACCTCC
>JBBDQT010000163.1:0-3964 GCA_040905815.1 Acidimicrobiales bacterium | reverse complement strand
GACAGGCGACCAGTTCCAGAAGGTGAGCTACGGCGAGCGGCTCGCACGCGACCTGTCGACGGTGCTGCGCCCCATCGACGGCGCCAAGCACTGGACCCCCGAAGACCACCCCATCCCCATCGCCGACGCGATCAACGAGCTGGTCGACCTCGCAGGCGGCAGAGGAAGCACTGCACCAGGAGGGTCGTGAGCGGCGCCGCCGCCCAGTTCTTCTTCGAGATCGGCGGCCGGCAAGCCCGCCCGGCGGTCCGCTGAGGGTGGCTCGTCGAACCGATCGGGGGAAGGGTCCGTCCATGGACGACGACGTGGTCGATGCTGACGAGAGCGCGGGCTTCGACGAGGTCGAGCGCCGCCACGTGCGTGACGTCGTCGGCGTCCCCGACTTCGACTGGGTCCGCGCCGACAGCCCCTCGCCGAGGAACCCGCTTCCCGTCCCCCTCGCCGAGGGGCGGGTCACCCTGGTGACGACCGCCGGTGCGCACGAGCCCGGGAGCCGGCCTCCCGGCGCAGGTGGTGGCGCGGTCCTCGTACCAGCCGACGCACCGGTGGAGCTGACCCATCCCGGGTACGACACGGCGCGGGCCATGACCGATCCCGACGTGGTGTACCCGGTCCGACGCCTCCGAGCGCTGGTCGATGAGGGCTTCATCGGTTCGCTCGCGCCGACGGTCATCTCCACGATGGGCTTCGTCCCCGACGGGCGGTGCCTGTTGAGCCGGGCGGTGCCCGCTGCCGTCGAAGCGATGTCCGACGAGGAGGCCCACCTCGCGCTCCTCGTCCCCGCTTGACCCGTGTGCCAGCAGTCGGTCGGGCTGCTCCAACGAGGACTGGACGAGGCTGGGATCGCCACCGTCTCGATCACGCAGGTACCGGCGATCACCCGCATCGTGCAGCCCTCCCTCGCTACGTTCGTGGCGCACCCCTTCGGCCTGACGCTCGGCGCCGTCGACGACGTCGAGACCCACGACACGGTGCTGCGAGCGGTCCTTTCGGAGGCGGCCCGCGACCACCCGGCAGGTACGATCGTGCCGTTGCCGTTCCAGTGGCCCGACGACCTGCGCGGCCGCCAGCTCCGCAAGGAGCGCTGAAGGGGTGGGAATGACCACGGCGGCGGCAGGGTTGCCCGTCTGTGCTGCGGGACATCCTCGGGCTGTCGACGGCCCGCTGCGCGGCACCACCCTCGAGTCGTACCCGCACGTCGACACCTTCTGGTTCGCACGGGCAGCGTTCCTGCCCGACACAGACGTCGTACCGGAGCTCGAGGGCAGCTGATCCCTCGGTCCGGGGTCAGTGCCAGGTCGCCCAGCTCGAGCCGAGCGCGATCCCGGCGCAGGGGGCGTCGCTGTTCGCCCAGTGCGGCTGCACCACGGGCAACCCACCGTCCCCTCGCGCCATTCCGGAATGGCGGACGGTGGCCGGCGTGTTGCCTGCTCATGCTGTTCATCCACCGGCGTCTGAAGCGCATGGTCGGCTCCTACGTGGACGGTGAGCTGACCCGGGTGCGTGCCGCCGCAGTGGCCGCGCACCTCCGTCGCTGCGCCGGCTGCAGCGAGGAGGCGACGTTCATCACGCTGGTGAAGTGCTCCCTCCGCCGCCGCACCGGCGGAGTGGGATGAGGATCGCGGCAGCCCTCCCATGGGATCTGGCACCGCACGGCGCCAGGCGCGCGGCGGTGCCGTCGACGTGGGGTCAGCTCGAGGCCACGGGAAGTGCCAGCAGGCCGGTGGCCACGGCGACGAGGTCGGTCCCGGACACATCGGGCGCATCGAAGATGGACGGGTAGACACCTTCCAGGCGCGAGCACCACCCCGTGGTCAATCCGGCGTGGTGGGCACCGTGCACATCCCAGGAGTGGACGGCTACGAGCGCGATGTCACGAGCGTCTGCCCCCAGCTGATCGGCGCCGTGGCGGTAGGGCTCTGGTGCCGGCTTCCACCGCTGGACCTCGTCGACCGAGAGCACCCGCTCCACCTTGTCCTGCAGGCCGGACGCCTCCAGCAGCGCGACTGTGGCGTCGGAGGAGCCGTTCGTCAGCGCGCACACCGTGACGCCGGCCTCGGCGAGCAGGGTCAGCGCCGGATCGACGTCGGGGTGCGCGGGTAGCTGCTCGAACGCGGCGAGGACGGCATCGTGCTGCTGGGAGGATCCGTGGGGCGCAAGAGTCCCGATCGCGGAGCTGGCGACGCTGCGGAACGGCTCGTACGTGCCGGCGGCAGCGAGGGCGAAGCCGTCCCGGAGGAGCCGCGCGAAGAACACCTCGACGCTCACTCCGAGCGGCACCAGCGCGGCCGCGACTGGACGCAGGGAGAACATCGTCTCGACCACGTCGAACAGCACGATCTTGGGGCGAAAGGCCATGCCCGCGCCCTCCCCCGATGCACCCCTCCCCATCCCCGCGTGGCGGGCATCGGGAGCAACGCCCCGGAGCATGGGCGCGCCCCCCGGGCGGTCGCGGGGAATGCGGTGACGCACCCGTCGGGTTCCCAACCCCATGTCCCGACTTCCTGTCCGCTCTGTCGACTCTGCGCCCGAGGCCAGTCGCGACGCCCTGAAGGTACTCGAGGCGAGGGTCGGCAGGGTCCTCAACCTCTATGGGGGCATCGCGCACTCCCCGGCCGTCCTCCACGCCGACGCCGCGGTGAACGAGGCCATCACCGAGCATTCGAGCCTCGATGCCGCCACTCGCGAGGCGATCGCGCTCGCCGTCGGTGCCGTGAACGACTGCGGCTACTGCCAGGCGGCGCACACCTTGGTCGGTCGTGGAGCCGGTCTCGGCGACGACCAGATGCTCCAGATCCGCCGGGGCGACATCGAAGGCGACGGCCGTCTCGCTGCGATCGTCGCCGTCGCCCGCGAGGCGGCCACCGACGTCGGCGCGGTCAGCGACGCGACCTGGCAAGCGGCCCTGGAGGCGGGCTGGTCCGACACCGAGCTGGGTGACGCGTTCGCCTCGGTGGCCGCCAACCTGTTCACGAACTACTTCAACCACTTCGCAGGGACCGAGCTCGACCTGCCCCCTGCGCCGGGCACGGCGACCTGACGGCTCGCACGCGGAGCAGCGGTCGGCCGCGGCTGCGACACGCGGGGAATGGGGGAGCAATGTGCCGGGTTCCTGCCCGCGTGGTCAGCAGCACCAGGGAACCGGGGGGGGCGGCCGAGCAACGGTTCACCGAGCTGGTCCTGCCCGAGGTCGAGGTGATGATGCACGTCGCGCTCTCGATCACGGCCAACAAGCACGATGCCGAGGATCTCGTGCAGGACACCCTCGTCCGCGCGTTCCGCGCCATCGACAGCTTCGACGGGCGCTACCCGCGGGCGTGGGTCCTCACGATCCTCCGCAACACCAACATCAACAACCACCGGAAGCGCCGCCCGGAGCTCGAGCGTGACCCCGACCCCGGCCGGGAGCGGCCCGATCCGCGAGCACCCGACTCGAGTGCCGAGGCGGAGGTCATGGCGGCCACGTTCGACGCCACCGTCCAGCAGGCGTTCCTGGCGCTCCCCGACGACTTCCGTCGCGTAGTCACCCTCGTCGACATCGACCAGCACAGCTACGCAGAGGCAGCCCGGATCATGGGCACACCCGTGGGGACGGTCATGAGCCGCCTGCACCGCGCCCGCAAGCGCATCCGCGACGAGCTCCACGCCGCCGGCGTGGTGACCCAGGAGGCCCGACGATGAGACTTCCCTGGCGGCGGACGGCCCGCCCCATGACGTGCCACGAGGTCGGGCTGGTGCTGCAGGCGTTCCTCGACGACGAGGCCGACGAGGTCGCGGCACGCCGTGTGGCCGATCACCTCCACGACTGCGTCCGCTGCGGCATGGAGGCAGCGACCTACGAGCGCATCAAGCACAGCGTCGGCCGGCAACGACCGGCGCTCGACCCTGCCACGGTGGCGCGGCTGCGGCACTTCGGTGAGCAGCTCGCGGCGGGCGGTCCGGACGCGCCGGCGAACATTTGAGG
>JBBDQT010000162.1:0-3998 GCA_040905815.1 Acidimicrobiales bacterium | reverse complement strand
GGAAAGGCTGTCGCCGACGCCGCCCGCAAGGGGCTGGTGGTCCGCAACGTCGCCTTCACGATGAGCGTCTACCAGCACGTCCTGCCCGGCATGCAAGCGGAGGCGGTCGAGACGTTCGCAGAGCTGCTCGCTCGTCGGAGGATCTGACGCAAGGCTGCCTCCCCCGGCACAGGGCGACGCCGTTCACGTCGTCGTTCTGGTCGGGTGTTCGACGACCGAGGCGCCCGTCGTCGAGCAACCCGAGCCGTCGTTATCTGTCGCGCTCGCGGCAGGAAGCACCGGGATGGTGAGTAGCGGCGAACCACGACGCCGACCCCACGGTCTGGGACGGTCGGCTCAGGTCTCAGGCAGGTCGGCGAAGTCCTTCTTGGCCTGGCGGTACCACTTCACGCCCGAGATCGGTCGACGCCAGCGGGACTTCATGTCGTCGCGAGCCGGCCGGTGGGCTTCGTTGCCGTTGGCGACCATCTGTTTCAGGTGGTCGTCTTGGGCGCGGATTACGTCGTCTGCGGTCTCTCCTCGGTGCGGATGGTCGCAGGGGCCACCCAGCTGCCGGCAGGTCATGGTCTTCATGCTGTGGGTCCATTGTTTGTTCAAGGTGCTGTTGTTCGTCACCTGGACTGGTTGTGGTCGGCCGCCGATCGGACGAGATCCTTGAACGCTTGTTCGTCGAGTTCGTCGCCCTCGTGGATGTCGATCGCTCGACGGACCTTGCCGCCGATGCCCGAGTTGAACAGCCCGTCAGGGTCGGGGAGCGAGGCGCCATGCGCGAAGGTCAGCTTCACCTTGTCCTTGTAGATCTCGCCCGTGCAGATGATGCCGTTGTGGCTCCAGGTCGGTACGCCGTTCGGGTTCGAGGGCTTGCGCCATTTGACCTCCTCGACCACCGTCGGCACGGCTGCGAGGATCCACCTGCGCAGCCGGGCGAGCCGCTCCCCGCGCCAGTCGCCGATCTCGGCGACCGTGGCGTCGATCAACGCGGACGGGTCGGCGTCGTCCGGGTCTGTCATGTGCTGTTGCCTCCTCGTGGCGTTCAGGCTTGGGCGATGCGGACGAGGTTCCCCGAGGGATCTCGGAACGCACAGTCCCGAGCTCCCCAGGGCTGTGACTTTGGCTCCTGGAGCACCTCGGCACCGGAGGCACACACTGCTCGAACGTGGCATCGAGGTCGCTCGCCGAGAAGATCGCCGCTTGGATCGACCCCTTCGTGACGAGCTCGAGAAGTGCGTCACCGTCAGCTTCGGAACGGCCGCCGTGGGGCTGCGACAACACGACGTCGACGTTCTGGCCGGGGGCGCCGACGGTGATCCACCGGAACTCGCCCTTCTTGACGTCATTGCGAACCTCGAGTCCAAGAGCATCCCGGTAGAAGCGCAACGCCTCCTCGGGATCATGCACGGGGATGAACATCGTCGACACGGCAATGGTCATGAGCGCGACGGTACGGATTCTGGCGCCGACGCGCTTCTCCGATCCTGCTCGGTGTGGGTGGTGAGAGCAACCGTTGTCAGCGAGTCGGACGAAGGTGCCGCATGGCGACACAGGGAGGCACGGCCTCGAGCGATCGATGATCGCGTCGCCGGTACTCCGACGGGGCTGCCTCTGCTACTGCGGCGGGGCAGTGCTCCGTGTCCGGTGTTGGCTGCCCAGCAGAGGTCGTTAGAGGTTGACGATGACGCCGACGAGGTCGTCATATGAGCCGTGGTGAACATGGGCGCCGATGGATGCTCCGTCGTCCGAGCGGAAGCCTGCCCCTCCCAGGACGAGATGGCGGGCTCTGTGCCGGCTCCAGTGCGCCAGTAGCCGGATGGCTGGACGGCGGGTTTGACCGCCGATGACGACCAGCTCAGGGGCGAGTTCGTCGACCAGCGCCTCCACCGACGTCCACGGGGTGTCGGCGCCGAGCACCACGGGCCGCCAGCCGGCCTCGGACAGCGCGATCGCCGCCATGATGAGGCCGACGTCGTGACGTTCACCCTCCGGCGCGAAGGCGAGGCAAACAGGCCCGTCCGGGACGGTGGCGGCCAGGTGCTCGACGAGCAGGGATCGGACAACGGTGGTGATGACGTGTTCCCGCGCGATACTCCGGGACGACGCACGCCAGTCGTCGCCAAGGCGATGGAGCAGGGGTACCAGTACGGCGTCGAGAGTGGCGAGCGCCGGCCGCCGCTGCAGCGCACCGGAAACGAGGAATCGGGTCGCGCCTGGATCGAGGGCGTCCATCGCAGCCCACAGCTCGCTACGGAGTCTCTCCTCATCGTGCTCCTCGACCAGGTCGCTCTCGGCACCTAGGACCTCGGCCGCAGCGGCAGAGATCGTCACGCCGTCGCGGACCCGCTCGACGAGTTGTCTGATCCTGCGGACGTCGGCGGTTGTGTAGCGGCGATGCCCGCCTGGCGTCCGCTCCGGTTGCAACACGCCGTAGCGCCGCTCCCACACGCGAAGGGTGGCGGGCGGCACAGACGTGCGCTTGGCAACTTCGCCGATCCGCATGTCCAAGTTTGTCACGATCGAAAGTGGACAACTTGCCGCTTCGTCCACGATCGGGAACGCAGGGGTCGAACCGGAGGTTCGGTACGTCGTGCAACGCCAAGAAATGAGCAATGCTGTGCCTGATCCGATCGAGCTGTTGGTACCTGGGCTTCGAGCGCTGGCTGGCGGCGACGTCGAGTCGCCCCATGAGATCCTCGGGCACCTGGTATCTGCCGCACGTCTCCATCTCGGGATGGACGTCGGTTTCATCTCTGAGTTCGTCGACGGCGAGCGCGTCTTCCGCCACGTCGACGTGGATGACCCGGGCTCCGGCCCTGTCCGTGTCGGCGACGGTGACCCGCTGGAGGACACCTACTGCCAGCGCGTGGTCGACGGCCGCCTCCCGGAGCTGATCCACGACGCCCAGAACGTCGCCGCCGCCGTAGCGCTGAGCGTCACCAGCGAACTTCCTGTCGGGGCACACATCAGCGTGCCCCTGCGACTGGCCGACGGGCGCCTGTACGGCACCTTCTGCTGCTTCAGCTCGGCCGCCGACTCCAGCCTGAGCGCCCGCGACGTCGACATCGTCCGCATGTTCGCAGACGTCGCCGCCCGCTACGTCGCCGAGGACCTCCGCCGGAACGCCGAGCGAAGTGCTGCCCAAGACCGGGTAACAGCCGCGCTCGACGACGAGAGCGGAACCGTCATGGAGATGGTCTACCAGCCCATCGTCGACCTCTCGAGCGGCGACGTGTGTGGCGTGGAGGCGCTGGCACGATTCCGCAGCGAGCCGTACCGGAGCCCCGACGTGTGGTTCTCCGAAGCCGCATCGATCGGGCGCGGCGTCGACCTCGAGGTGACGGCAGTGCGCCTCGCGTTGACGGCGCTGGCCGGCCTGCCCGAACCGCTCTACCTGTCGGTCAACGTCTCGGCCGAGACCGTCGTGTCGGCCCAACTCGATCGCATCTTCACCGGCGTCGACGCGACCCGCATCGTGCTCGAGGTGACCGAGCACGCCGTCGTCGACGACTACGACGGCCTGACAGAGGCCCTCGGCGCATTGCAGGCTCGGGGCGTGCGTCTCGCTGTCGACGACGCCGGAGCCGGCTACGCCAGCCTCCGCCACATCCTCATGCTCAACCCACACTTCATCAAGCTCGACATGAGCATCACCCGCGACATCGACAGCGACGTCGCCCGCGCCGCGCTCGCCGCCGCGCTCGTCCACTTCGGCCACCGCACCGGCAGCCGCCTAATCGCGGAAGGCGTCGAGACTGCAAGTGAACTCGAGGCGGTCAAGGCGCTCGGCGTCCACGCCGCCCAGGGCTACATCCTCGGCCGCCCCGGGCTCCTGGCCGATGCGGTAACAGCCAGAGCCTGATCGACCTGGCGGCACCGCGCTCGTCGACGGGCTCGATAGACCAACGCCGCATGCAATACTCGGCTTTACACCTCGATTGACGAAGCGGCCTGAAGGACAGGGCCCCGGGCGTTCTGCCGGCCGTCCGCTATCTGGCGATAGCAGC
>JBBDQT010000161.1:2077-4090 GCA_040905815.1 Acidimicrobiales bacterium | reverse complement strand
CGTGGAGCTGGGGGATGGTGACGTGGCTCTCGTCGAGCACGAGCAGGTAGTCGTCGCCGAAGAAGTCGAGCAGCGTGCTCGGCGGTGTGCCGGCGCCTCTGCCCTCGATGGGGGCCGAGTAGTTCTCGATCCCGTTGCACACGCCGACCTCAGCCATCATCTCGAGGTCGTACTGGGTGCGCATCCGCAGGCGCTGGGCCTCGAGCAGCTTGCCCTCCGCCTCGAAGGTGGCGAGGCGCTCCTGGAGCTCCTTCTCGATCCGCCCGATGGCCGCCTTCATCCGCTCGTCGTCGGCCACGTAGTGGGTGGCCGGGAACACCACGAGCTCCTCTATGACCTCGACGCTCTCGCCGGTGACCGGGTCGACCCGGGTGATGCGCTCGACCTCGTCGCCGAAGAACTCGATCCGCACCGCCGTCTCGTCGTAGACGGGCGCCAGCTCGATGGTGTCGCCCCGCACCCGGAACTTGCCCCGGAGGAGCGACATGTCGTTGCGCTCGTAGCGCATCTCGACGAGCTGGGTCAGGATCGCCCGCTGGTCCCGCTCCTCCCCCGCCTTCACGACCAGCAGGTTCTTGGAGTACTGCTCGGGAGACCCGAGGCCGTAGATGCAACACACCGAGGCGACGACGATGACGTCCTTGCGGGTGAGCAGCGCCGAGGTGGCCGAGTGGCGCAGCCGGTCGATGTCGTCGTTGATCGAGCTGTCCTTCTCGATGTAGGTGTCGCTCGAGGGGATGTACGCCTCGGGCTGGTAGTAGTCGTAGTAGCTGACGAAGTACTCGACCCGGTTGTCGGGGAACAGCTCCCGGAACTCGTTGGCGAGCTGGGCGGCCAGCGACTTGTTCGGGGCGATGACGAGGGTGGGCTTCTGGACCTGCTCGATCGTCCAGGCGATCGTCGCCGACTTGCCGCTGCCGGTGATGCCGAGGAGGGTCTGGTAGCGCTCCTGGTTGCGGATGCCCTCGCTCAGCGCGGCGATGGCCGCCGGCTGGTCGCCGGCCGGCTCCCATGCGGAGTGGACCTTGAACGGAGGCACGACGGAAGGCTACCGAGGGGGTACGACAGCTCACGCGTCGGGCAGGCCCTCGATCCAGGTCCAGGCATGGTCGACGAGGGCGGGGAGCGCCTCGGGCGGGCCTGAGTTGTCGATCACGTGGTCGGCACGGGACAGGCGCTCGTCTCGGGGCGCCTGGCGGGCGATCCGCGCCCGGGCATCCGCCTCGTCCATCCCCCGCTGCGTCACGAGCCGCTCGACGGCGACCTCGACCGGGCAGTCCACCACCAGGAGCCCGCTCACCTCCGGGCCCAGGTCAGCCGACTCGACCAGCAGCGGCACGTCCAGCACCACGACGGCGTCGGTCCCGGCGTGGGCGGCGATCACCTCGGCGATGGCCACACCCACGGCCGGGTGGACGAGGCGGTTGAGATCGGCGAGGGCGGCGGCGTCTGCGAACACGACCGACGCCAGCGCCGGGCGGTGGAGGGTGCCGTCCGCCGCCACCACGCCGGTGCCGAACCGCTCCACGATGGCGTCGAAGACCGGCTGGCCGGGACGCTGCAGGTCGCGGGTGATGGCGTCGGCGTCGACGACCACCGCCCCCCGCTCGGCGAGCAGGGCCGCGACCGAGGACTTGCCGGCGCCGATCCCGCCCGTCAGCCCGATCAGCTTCACGCGGCCTGAGCGTACGATGCCCCGCCATCGCCGCTGACCTCCACGCCGCCGAACCCGCCGCCCGCCTCCTCGCCGCCCAGCGCCTCCGGGGCCGCGCCCGCGCCCGGCTGCGCCAGCAGGCGGCATCGATCTGGCCGGAGCTGTCCCCCGGTGCCGCCAACGCCTGGCTGCTGCTCGTCACCACCAAGCCGCCGGCCTGGCGGGACCCGCTCCTGCGGTGGCCGGCGGAGCCGCCCACGCTCGGCGAGCCCCACCCCGGGTTCCTCTACCCGGACCCGCTCGGGTTCTGGGCCGAGGTCCGGCGGTGGATCGCCGCGCTCGTGCCGGCACCCGCCACG
>JBBDQT010000161.1:0-1977 GCA_040905815.1 Acidimicrobiales bacterium | reverse complement strand
CAGCACCCGGCCGCCCACCGCCTGTACGGGCCCGAGGCCATGACCCCGTTCCTCCGGGCCGCCCCCCCGCCGGCCGCGTAGCCGGCGGTACGAGAGGCCGAACCGGTCCGCACGGGCCATGCCCGAATGGTCAGCGTCGCTTCTCATGCTGTCCGTCCCATTTGCCGATGGAACAAGGGATCGATGACAGGCCGCATGCGTGCGGCCGGATGGAGGACGACTGTGGGCAAGCGGAGCAACGTGCTGATCATCTTGGGGGTGGCGTTCTTCGTGCTCGGCGCCGCACTCGTGTTCCTCCTCGTCGGGGAGGACGATGACAGCGCCTCGAGCGCCAGCGGCCGTGACCTGGGATCCACCCAGATCCTCGTCGCCTCGGGCGACATCACCGCCGGGACCACCGGCGACGCCGCCCTGAGCGACGGCCTCGTCGAGCTCACCGACGTCGACGCCATCGACATCGCCCCAGGGGCCCTGTCGTCCACGCACGTGCTCGCCGGCCAGACGTTCTCCGCCGATGTCGCCACCGGCAGCCAGGTGACCTCTGCCGCCCTGCGCCCCGCCCAGGCCCGCGGCGCATCCTTCGAGATCCCCGAGGGCAAGCAGGCCGTGGCCGTCCAGCTCGACTTCGTGCCCGGTGTCGCCGGCTACGTCGGCGTGGGCGACATCGTCAACGTCTACGCCCTCGGACAGAGCCCCGACGGCTCCGAGGTGAACCTCGTGGTCTCCAACGTCGCCGTGCTCGACGTGTCGCTGGAGGTCGCACCCCGCCGGGCCGCGGCGGACCAGGCGACGGAGCGGGTGACGGGCAACGCCATCACCTACCTGCTCGCCCTCGACCCCAACGAGGCGGCCCGGCTCATCCACGACACCAGCTTCAACAACCTCTACCTCGCCCTCGCCAAGGAGGGCGCGCCCCGCATCGAGGGCGAGGTCCGGGCCGACGCCGGCGCCCTGCGCTGAGATGTCGATGACCGACACAGGTGTGACGCGCGACAGCCGCAACCCGAAGATCCTCCTGCTCGGCGGGGACGACGCGCTCGCCACCCAGCTCGCGACGGTCGCCGGTCGCATGCGGCCCCGAGCCGAGGTCGTCGTGTGCGACCAGGTCGGCGCCGTCGGCGACATGCTCAGCGACGACGGCCCCTTCGACGTGCTCGTCGCCGGGCCATCGCTCGGCACGAAGTCGGGCATGGCCCGCATCGAGATCATCCACGACGAGCTGCCCGCGCTCCCCGTCATGCTGGCGTTCGGGAAGCGCCCCGAAGCGAGTCTGCGCGAGGTCGTGCGGGCCGGCGCCGTCGACCTGCTCCAGCTCCCGGTGTCCGACGACGAGCTGCACGCGAGCCTCGTGCGGGGCCTCGATCTCTCCGAGCAGCTGCGGGCTGCCAGCCTCCCTGCGCCGGTCGCAGCTCCGGTCGCGGCCCCCGCCTCCGTGCAAGACGGGCCCGGGCAGGTCATCACCGTCTCCTCGGCCACCGGCGGCTGCGGCAAGACGTTCTTCGCCACCAACCTCGCCTACTTCCTGACCCGCCACACCGGGAAGCGGGCCTGCATCATCGACCTGGACCTCCAGTTCGGCGAGGTGTCGACCGGACTCCGGCTCAAGCCGAAGTACACGATCTTCGACGCCCTCCAGCGCGACGACGCCGACGAGGCCGACCTCATGGCCCACGTCGAGGAGTACCTGGTCGTCCACGAGACCGGGATCCACGTGCTCGCCGCCCCGAAGGAGCCGTCCGAGGCCGACAAGATCGATCCCCCCGACGTCACCCGCATCATCGAGGCGATCCGGAGCCGCTTCGACTACGTCATCGTCGACACGCCACCCGCCCTGACCGAGGTCGTCCTCGCCGCGTTCGACCTGTCGAGCGATCTCTACGTCATGGCGACCCTCGACCTCCCGAGCGTCCGCAACATGGGCTTGTTCCTCAGCACGCTCGAGAAGCTGCGGGTGCCGACCGACAACGTGAAGCTCGT
>JBBDQT010000160.1:0-4125 GCA_040905815.1 Acidimicrobiales bacterium | reverse complement strand
AGCTGTCGCCGTCGTCGATCGGCTCGTTCCGCACGTGCCCGCTCGCGTGGCGCCTCGACCACATCGAGCGCCTCGAGCGGGTGCCGTCGCTCGACGCCAGCATCGGGACGTTCGTCCACGCCGTGGCCGAGGCCCTGTGCGGCCTCGTCCCGGAGCGGCGCACGATCGAGGAGGCCCGCACGGCGGCCACCGCGGCGTGGGCCCTCCACATCGACGACCCCGAGTGGCACTCGCTCCAGGTCGCGGCCGACCAGATCCCCGGGATCAAGCGCCGGGCGTGGCGGGCCGTGCAGCGGTGGTTCGCGCTGGAGGACCCGTGCGCCGTGTCCGTGGCCGGCACCGAGCAGTGGGTCCACGGCACCATCGGCGGGGTCGCCATGCGTGGCATCGTCGACCGCCTCGACATCGACGAGGAGTCGGGCGGCTTCATCGTCACCGACTACAAGACCGGCAAGATGCCTGGCTCGGCCTACCAGGACGAGCGGCTCTTCGGGGTGTGGGTCTACGCCCACCTCGTCGCCCAGGAGGACGACTCCCGGCCGGTCACCAAGGTGCGTCACCTCTACCTGGGCGAGCGCCCGGGCGAGGTCGTCCGCCCGGTGACCGACGAGGCGCTCGCCGACTGCGTCGAGCTCGTCAGCGAGACGCACTCCGAGATGGTCACGGCGTGCGCCACCGGCGAGTT
This sequence comes from Acidimicrobiales bacterium, assembly GCA_040905815.1. Lineage (GTDB taxonomy): Bacteria > Actinomycetota > Acidimicrobiia > Acidimicrobiales > CADCSY01 > CADCSY01. Next base: position 3,440 of record JBBDQT010000160.1, on the reverse strand, counting down.
CGAGACCCGCCCGGGCCCGTTGTGCGGCTGGTGCAGCTTCAAGCCATCGTGCCCCGCGTTCGACGGCGACCTCGACGCTCTCCTCGCCACCGCCCCCCGCCGGCCCGACAAGGCCAAGCCCGAGGACGACGAGGTCACGATCGACGGCGCGTCGGCGCTGGCGCCCGCTGCCATCTGACGACGCGTCAAGGGTCGAGGCCGAGGACCCGTCGGGGGTGGCGGCCGTCGACGTAGCCGACGAACGGCGGGTAGATGTTGTAGCCGAGCAGCTCCTGGAGCCTCGGTGGCAGGGTCGCCACCACCTCGCGGGGCACGGCGAGCAGGTGGTTCTCCTGGGGGCGCAGCCACGCCGAGACGTACTCGAGGATCACGCCGAGCCGGGGACGGTCGGTCCGGTTCGCTCCCCCGCCGTGCCACAGGCTGCCCAGGTAGAACACGACGGAGCCGGCCGGCATCTCGGCGACGATCGTCTCGGACTCGTCGGGCTCCTCGTCGCGGTGGTGGCTGCCGGGCACGAGGCGGGTGGCGCCGTTCGCCGCCGTGAAGTCGTCGAAGCACCACATCGTGTTGACGACCACGTCCGGGTGCGGCCTGGTGAGCGGGTAGATCGAGTCGTCGCGGTGGAGCACCTGGGCCTGCTCGCCGGGGCCGATCTGGATGGCGACCGGTGCCGAGAGCTGGTGGTGCTCGAGGACGCGGTCGACCACGCCGAGCACGAGCGGGTGGATCGCCGGCCCGTCGAAGGCACGCGTCTTCGCGAACAGCGCGTAGACCCGCTGCGTCGCGAAGCCCTCGAAGTCGTTGCGCCCGGTGGGCGTTCGGGCGAGGACGTCCGCCAGGTCGGCCCTGATGGCGGCGACCTCGTCGAGGCCGAGGAGCGCCTCGACGACGGCGTAACCGTCGGCTTCCATGCCGGCCACGACCGAGTCGACGGTGGCCTCGGCGAAGGTGGTGCGCACGCCAGCGACGCTACGACCAGCACTCGCCTGGTGCGGCGCGGCCCCGGCCCGGTTCGCGAGCATGGCGCCGGGAGGTGTGTCTAGGATCGAACCGAGATCCTTCCTGTGCCCGGCGGCCGCCGTGGTCCCGGGCCTGACGGCTCGGGCGCAAGCCCGGGCAGAGAGGAGCCGGCTGCAGATGAGCAAGCGGCACCGGGACGAGAAGCCACTGCGCAACCCGAAGGAGGTGCGGCGGCTCGAGCACCGGGCCCTCCGCCACCGGGTCGGCCAGACGCTCCATGAAGCGGACGACGTGGACGCCGTCGTGTTCGACGAGATCCGCCCCGAGCGCCCACGGGCGAAGACGGCCATGACCGACAAGGTGCGCCACTGGAAGCTCAAGTCCTGGAAGCGGCGCACCGCCCTGCAGGCCGAGCGCAACGCCGCCCTCGCCGCCATCATCCACGCCGAGTAGCAACCGAGCACCAAGAGGCTTCGGGCACGCGCCCGCCCCTCGCGGGCGGGCTGCGGGTCAGCCGGTCGGCGGGGACTCCGGTCCCGTTGACGGCGTCGCAGGCGTTGCGGGGGTTGCCGGCGCGGTCGGCAGCTGCTGGATCATGTCCGCGGTCCGCTCTGCGAAGCGGAGCAGCTCCACCGGCACCGGGAAGATCAGCGTCGAGTTCCGCTCCGCCGCGACCTCGGTCATCGTCGAGAGCAGGCGCAGCTGCATGGCGCCGGGGCTGCGCTCCAGCGTGGCTGCCGCCTCGCCGAGCGCGGCAGCCGCCTCCCGCTCGCCCTCGGCGTGGATCACCTTCGAGCGACGCTCCCGCTCGGCCTCGGCCTGGCGCCCCATCGCCCGACGCATGCTCTCGGGCAGCTCCACGTCCTTGACCTCGACGAGGGTGACCTTCACGCCCCACGGGTCGGTGACGCCGTCGATGATCTTCTGCAGGTCAGCGTTGATCTGGTCCCGCTTGATGAGCAGCTCGTCGAGCTCGACCTGGCCGAGGATGGAGCGCAGCGTCGTCTGGGCGATCTGCGACGTGGCAACGAGGTAGTTCTGGACGGCGACGACGGCCCGCACCGGGTCGATGACGTTGAAGTAGGTGACCGCGTTCACCCGCAACGTCACGTTGTCCTTGGTGATGACGTCCTGGGGCGGGATGTCAGCCGTCACCGTCTGCAGGTTGACCTTCACCATCTTGTCGATGATGGGGATGATGAAGAACAACCCCGGCCCCTTCGCGCCGGTCACCCGGCCGAGGCGGAAGATCACCCCGCGCTCGTACTCGTTGACGATCTTCACCGCCGCCGTCGCCAGCATGAAGAGGACGACGAAGGCGCCGCCGATCCCGTAGAGCAGGGCTTCGCTCATCACACGCCCTCCTGGGGCTCTAGCCGACCGCTGCCCCCGTCGGGTGCGGGGTCGACGACGAGGTGGATCCCCTCGACGTCGACGACCTCCACCATTGCACCCTCGATGAGGACGGCGCTCGGATCCCGAGGCTGCACGCTCCACCACGCTCCTCCCGCGAAGACCTGCGGCTCGCCGTCCGAGATCCGCACGGGAGCGCGGATCCCCGCCAGGGCGCCCGAACCGGTGGTGGTGGAAGGAAGCCCTCTCGACCGCACTGCGAACCGGCCGGCCACGACCACGAACACGCTCACCACCACGGCGGTGGGGAGCACGACGGCGAGGCTGAGGCCGAGCCCGGGCACGTCGTCGAACAGGAAGATCCCGCTGAGGACGAGTGAGAGCGCGCCGCCGGCGGCCGCGAGGCCGATGCCGGGCGCGAGCACCTCGGCGACGAACAGCGCGGCGGCGAGCAGGAGGAACACGAGCCCGACGGTGTCCACCGGGAGCACGGCGAGGCCGAACAGGGCGAGGAGGATGAACGTGAGCCCGAGCGCGCCGCCCACGCCGATGCCTGGTGAGGCGAGCTCGTAGATCAGCCCGAGCGTCCCGATCGAGAGCAGCAGGAACGCGATGTTGGGGTCGGCGAGGAGCTGCTGGATGGTGCGCAGCAACCCCAGGTCGTCCTCGTCGACCGATGCTCCCGCCGTCTCGAGCACGACCTCCCGGCCGGCGGCGCCGACGGTGACGGTGCGGCCGTCGATGCCGTCGAGCAGCTCCTCGGTGGAGCTCGCCAGCAGATCGACGGCACCGATCTCCAGTGCCTCGGACGCGCTCACCGATCGCCCCTCGCGCACGGCATCGATCGCGAACGCCACGTCGCGGTCCCGGAGCTCGGCGATCGACTCTGCGTAGGCGGCTGCGTCGTTGATCGCCTTGGCGTCGAGGTCCTCGCCGCCCTGCCCCCCGATGGGCGTGGCCGCTCCGATCGCGGTGCCCGGTGCCATCGCCGCGACGTGCGCCGAGAGGGTGATGATGGCCCCGGCAGACGCACCCCGGGCGCCGCGCGGGCTGATGTGGACGATCACGGGCACCTCGGCGGCGATGATGTCCTGCACGATCGCCCGCATCGAGGTGTCGAGCCCGCC
>JBBDQT010000159.1:0-4193 GCA_040905815.1 Acidimicrobiales bacterium | reverse complement strand
GCGCCGGAGCGGATCAACATGTCGCAGATCTCGAGCGCCTGCTCCCCCGTGTCGGGCTGGGAGATGAGCAGCTCGTCGATGTCGACCCCGATGGCCGCCGCGTAGGCCGGGTCCATGGCGTGCTCGGCGTCGATGTAGGCGCAGATGCCGCCGTTGCGCTGGGCCTCGGCCACCACGTGCATGGCCATGGTCGACTTGCCGGAGGCCTCGGGGCCGAAGATCTCGACCACCCGACCACGGGGCAGGCCGCCCACGCCGAGGGCGAGGTCGACCGCCAGGGAACCGGTGGAGATCGCCTCCACCTTCATGGTCCCCTTCTCCCCCATCTTCATGATGGAGCCCTTGCCGAAGCTCTTCTCGATCTGGCCGACGGCCATGTCCAGTGCCTTGTCCCGATCCACCACTCGCTCCTTCATCAGCTGTCCCGTCTCAAGCGCTCAGGGGACCTGCGGTCCCGACATGGCACGACCCTACGGAGGGGGTGTGACAGCGTCCCGGACCCTCGGTCCGGGGCGAATCACACCGTTGTGATGAAGAGCACCCTACCGGCGAACGGGTGTTCGTTCAAGTACCCTCGGCCCGGTCGAGGAGACGGTGGCGGAGGAGGTCCACGAGCGAGATGGCGGCGAACTGGCGCACCCGGTCCCGGTCACCGGGGAGCCGGACCCGGCGGGTCGAGACGTCGCCGGCGATGTCGACGCCGAAGATGACCGTGCCGACTGGCTCGCCGTCCTGGCGCTCCGGTCCGGCGACGCCGGTGACGGCGAGGCCGACCTCGGCCCCGAGCACCTTGCGGGCGCCGCTCGCCATGGCGGCCGCCGCCTCCTCGCTCACGACCGGCCCGTCCGGCACGTCGAGCAGGTCGAACTTCACGGCGCTGTCGTAGGAGACGATGCCACCCCGGAACCAGCTGCTGCAGCCGGGCACGTCGGTGCAGCGCGAGGCCACGATCCCGCCCGTCACCGACTCCGCGAGGCCGAGGGTCAGGCCCGCGTCGACGAGGAGACGTCCGACGGCGTGCTCCATCGTCTCGGCGTCGACCCCGAACACGAGCCGACCCAGCAACCGCCGCAGCTCCGCCTCCTCCTCGTCGAGCAGCGCTGCGGCCGCCGCGGTGTCCACGGCCTTGGCGGTGATGCGCACCTTGATGCCCTCGATGCCGCTGGCGTTGAACGCGAGCGTGGGGTTGCCGGTCGCGTCGAGCGCCTCGAGCCGGGGCGCGACGCGCTCGGCCAGCCCGGACTCCGACTCGCCCCACGTGCGCAGCGTCCGGCTGAGGATGACCGACGTCTCCCCCGCCCGGGACTGCAGGTCGGGGATGACGGCCCGCTCGACCATCTCCTGCATCTCATGCGGCACGCCGGGCACCGCGTAGACGACCTGGGCGCTGTGTCCCGAAGGGCCGACCGGGCCGATCGGGCAGATGAGCCCGGGGGCGGTCCCCCGTCGCTGCTCGATGACCTGCGCACCGGCGGGGACGTCCGCCTGCAGCTCGTTGCTCGCGGGCATCTCCCGGCCCCGGCTCTCGAACATGTGCCGGATCACCGAGACGAGGTCCGGGTCCCGCTCCAGCTCAACGCCCATCACCTCGGCGATCGCAGCCCTCGTGATGTCGTCCTGGGTGGGTCCGAGGCCGCCGCAGGCGAGGACGGCGTCGCTGCGCTCGAGCGCGGCCCGGAGGCAGGTCGCGATCCGGTCGTGGTTGTCCCCCACCTTGGTCTGGTGGAGCGAGTCGATGCCGGCCAGGGCGAGCCGCTCGCCGATCCAGCTCGAGTTGGTGTCGACGATCTGGCCGAGCAGCAGCTCGGTGCCCACGGCGATGACCTCGCAGCGCACGGGTTCCTCCTGGAAGAGGGCGGGGACGGGACGAAGAAGCGTGTCAGGCGCGCGAGCGCGCCGCGGACCGGCCGTCGCGCAGGTACTGCGCACCGCTGACGAGCGTGAGCGCGACCGCCGCCCACAACCCCGTGCTGACGAGCCAGCCAGCTCCCTGGGCGAGCGGCGGGGTGAGGGCGACTCCGACGGCGACGGCCTGCACGACCGTCTTCGCCTTGGCCGTGGACCGAGCGGGGATCGACACGCCCCGGCGACCGACCCAGGCGCGGTAGCAGCTCATCACGACCTCCCGGGCGCTGATGAGGGCCACCGGAAGCCACCAGGCACCGCCCTCGATGACGAGCGCCCACAGCGCCCCGAGGACGAGGAACTTGTCCGCGAGCGGGTCGAGGAACGCGCCCGAGCGGGTCGTGCCGTGCCGGCGGGCGATGTAGCCGTCGACGCCGTCGGTCGAGGCGAGGACGATCCACAGCGCGACAGCTGGCCACGACGGGCCGACACCGACGATGAGCACGAGGAGGACGGGAGTCAGCAGCACCCGCACGCCGGTCACCGCGTTCGCCGGGGTGGCGAGCGCCGACGGACCGAACCAGGTCTCGAGCCGCTCAGCCACGGCGTCCGGCCACGTCCAGCTGCCGACCGGCGGGGGCGACCGCCTCGAGGTCGGGCCCGAGCGCCGCGGTCACCGTCACCGTCTGGAACGAGCCCGGTTCGAGATCGACCGGCACGTGGACGATCCCGTCGATCTCGGGCGCCTCGCGGTGGGTCCGGCCGACACCCGACACGTCCACGAGGACCTCCACCTCACGACCGACGAGGGCGTCGCGCCGGCGGGCGGTGATGCCGTCCTGCAGCTCGCTCAGCTCGGCGTGGCGCTCGGCCACGAGCCCGGCTGGCACCGTGCCGTCGAGGTCGGCGGCGTAGGTGCCGGCCTCCTCCGAGTACGGGAAGAACCCGCACCAGTCGAGCTGGGCGTCGGCCACGAAGCGGAGCAGCTCGTCGTGGTCGCTCTCCGTCTCACCCGGGTAGCCGACGATGAAGTTCGAGCGGAACGCCGCCTCGGGCTCACGGCGCCGGATGGCCTCGATCCGCTCGAGGAACCGGTCGCCGTCGCCCCACCGGCGCATGCGGCGCAGGAGCGGGCGCGAGACGTGCTGGAGCGAGAGGTCGAAGTACGGCAGGCCGGTGGCGCACATGGCGTCGATGAGCCCGTCGGTGAGGTCGCTCGGGTACAGGTAGAGCAGACGGACCCGTGCGACGCGCTCGGCGACCTCGCCCACGAGGCGCACGATCGAGCGCTCTCCCTCGCCCTGGTCGCGGCCGAACGCGGCGAGGTCCTGGGCCACGAGGACGACCTCGCGCACGGGCATCCCGCCGGGGCCGCCGGCGGCGAGCCCGTCGACCTCCGCCAGGATCGAGTCGTGGGTCCGGCTCCGCTGCGGACCCCGGAACGACGGGATGGCGCAGAAGCCACAGGCCCGGTCGCAGCCCTCGGCCACCTTCACGTACGCCCACGGCACCGCCGAGGCGGGACGCGGCAGGTTGAGGAGGTCGAAGCTGGGCACGGCTGCCGGCGCGCCGGCCGGCTTCCGGCCGAGCGACACCGGGACCCCGAAGCCGGCGACCGCATCGACCTCGGGCAGCGCCTCGGCCAGCTCGTCGCCGTAGCGCTCTGCCATGCAGCCGGTCACGACGAGCTCGGCGCCGTCCTTGCGGGCGCCGTCAAGGGCGAGGATCGTGTCGATGGACTCCTGGCGTGCGTCACCGATGAACGCACAGGTGTTCACGACGACGAGGTCGGCGTCCCCGGGACCGTGCGCCTCGACGAGGCCTTCGGCCACGAGCGTGCCGGTGAGCTTGTCGCTGTCGACCTGGTTCTTCGGGCACCCGAGGGTCTCCACCCAGTAGCGCCGCTCCCCCGCCACGGCCGGTGCGGGTGTCGGGGAGCTCGGCATGGCCACCGATCCTACCGACCCGCATCCCCGACCCTCCGAGTCGAGACCTCGCCCGCAACGAACGGCGACGGAGCGAGCAGCGCGTCGACGTGTGGTTCGACGACGACCGCCCAGTGGACGAAGACGATGCCGAGGATGTCGACGTCAGAAGCTGAGCTTGAGCCCCGGGCGTGCCCAGGTGGTGGCGACGAGGTTCCCCGTGGCGGAGCACGTGATGTAGGCGGTCGTGAGGTCGTCACCGCCGAAGCAGATGTTGGTGACGAGCACGTCGGGCATCGTGACGTGCTCCATCGACGAGCCGTCGGGCGAGATCACGGTGATCCCGCCGTTGACGAGGGTCCCGACGCACACGTAGCCGCCGCCGTCGACGGCGAGCGAGTCGAGGAGCTGCATGCCGGGGAG
>JBBDQT010000158.1:21579-24969 GCA_040905815.1 Acidimicrobiales bacterium | reverse complement strand
GTCCTCGGCATCCTCGGGGCCGGGGGTCAGATCGGCCATGGCGAGGTCCTCGGGCCCGCCCGCCACGCTGATCGCCCCAGCGCCGAGCCGGCGGCGCTGGCGAACCTCCAGCCGACGGGCGACGCGGCCGAGGCAGAAGTTCACCGCGATGTACACGAGGGCGACGGCGATCGAGACCTGGAGCAGGTTGCGACCGAAGTTCCCGGCGAGCTGAGCCCGCCGCAGGAGCTCGGTGTACTGCACGAAGTACGCGAGCGACGTGTCCTTCAGCAGGGTCACGAGCTGGCTGACGATGGCGGGGATCATCCTCCGCAGGGCCTGGGGCAGGATCACGTAGGCCATGCTCTGCCAGTAGGTGAGGCCGACGGTCTGCGCCGCCTCGCCCTGCCCGCGGTCGAGCGACAAGATCCCCGCCCGGAAGATCTCGGCGAGCACGGCTGCGTTGTAGACGGCGAGCGCGGCCACCACGCTCCAGAAGAGGGGCAGGTCATAGCCGAGCGAGCGCAGCCCGAACACCGAGAACAACAGCAACAGCAGCAGGGGGAACCCGCGGAAGAACTCGACGACGATGCCCGCGCCCCAACGGACGGGCCCGTTGCGGGCCAGCCTTCCGAGCGCCAGTACACCGCCGAGGGCGAGGGCGATGGCCATGGCGGCGGCGGCCAGCTTCAAGGTGTTGAGCAACCCGAGACCGAGGAACTCGAGCGTGCCGCTGTTGATCAGCGGGCTCCACTTGTCGCCGTCGAGCTCCCCTTCGGCCTGGAACCGGCGCACGACGACCGCCAGGGCCGCCAGCAGGAGGGCGCCGGCGACGAGCGAGGCGACGAAGGTCCGTCGCCGGCCGCGAGGGCCGAGGGCGTCGGCGAGCAGGGGAGCGGTCACGTCGCCCGCTCTCGGCCTTCGGCCGGGCCGCTCGGGCCACGCTCGCTGCGCTCGCTCATCGCTTGATCGCCACCCGGCGCTCGAGCCACCCCACCGCGAACCCCGACGGCAGCGTGAGGATGAGGTAGGCGACGGCGGCGCCGGTGAAGACGGGAATGGCGGCGGCACTGCGGATGGCGAGCGTCTGCGCCTGCCCGGTGAGCTCGACGATGGAGATCGTGTAGGCGATCGAGCTGTTCTTGATGAGGGCGATGAAGACGTTGCCGAGCGGTGCGACGACCGACCGGAGGGCCTGGGGGAGCACGATCTGGCCGAGCACCTGGGTGAAGGTGAGCCCGAGGGACCGGGCGGCCTCGGCCTGGCCGGCGGCGACGGTGTTGATCCCGGAGCGGATCGCCTCGGCCACGAAGGCGCTCGTGTAGACCGCCAGCACGAGCACGGCGGAGGGGAAGCGCGGGAACTGGATGCCGGCGTTCGGCAGCCCGAACCAGAACAGGAAGAACAGCACGGTGAGCGGGCAGTTGCGAACGAGCTCCACGTAGGTCGCGCCCGCCCACCGCAGCGGCGGGACGGGGCTCACCCGGAACGACGCGATGAGGATGCCGATGGCGAACGCACCGGTCCAGCCGTACAGCGTGAGGCTGACGGTCGTCTTGATCCCGTCGACGAACAGGTCCAGGTTGTCGAGGACGACGTCCAGCGGAGGGCCTTCCGTTGCCGGGTGCGAGCGGGGCCGGGGCGATCCCCGCCCCGGCCCCGGTCACACCGCTTCAGATCAGTACCGGTCCACCTCGGGCGGCTCGGGGGTGCTCTCCGCCACCGTGCCGACGGTCGACTCGTAGGCCTCGGCCCACTCGCCGCTCTCGAAGATCTCCTCGAGGACGTCGTTCACGAAGTCGCGCATCGCCTGGTCGTCCTTGGGGACGCCGATGCCGTAGGGCTCCTCGGTGAAGGGGTTGTCGACGAGCTTGAAGGAGTCTCCCTCGGCGTCGATGAGCCCGACGAGGATGACGTTGTCGGTGCTCACGGCGTCGACCCGGCCGTTGCCGAGGTCGTCGGCGCACTTGGAGTAGACGTCGTACTCGACGAGCTCTGCCTCGGGCGCCTGCTCGCGCAGGTTCTCGATCGACGTCGAGCCCTGGACGGAGCACACCCGCTTGCCGGCGAGGTCCTCGACGCCGGTGATGCTGTCGTCGTCGGCCGCCACCATGATGTCCTGGCCGGCGACGTAGTACGGACCGGCGAAGGCGATCTGCTCCTTGCGGGAGTCGTTGATGGTGTAGGTGGCCACGACCATGTCGACCGTGCCGTCGGTGATCGCCGTCTCGCGGATGGCCGACGGGGTCTCGACGAACTCGATCTCGATCGTCTCGCCGGATGCTGCTTCGAGCTTCTCGACGATCAGCTGGGCGATCTCGACGTCGAAGCCGACGGGCTCACCCCCTGCGGTCGGGTCCACCTGGCCGAACAGCGGCTGGTCGAACTTCGTGCCGATGGTGATCTGGCCGGATGCGACCACCGAGGTGAGCGTGGGGCTCTCCTCGATCAGGGCGGCGGCGTCGCCGTCGCCCTCGTCGGCGGACGTCTCTGTGGTGTCCGTCGGTTCGGTGGTGTCCGTGGCGACGTCGTCATCATCGTCGCCGCACGCCGCTGCGAACAGGGCGAGGACGGCGAGCATGGCGATGAGTCGCCAACCGTGGGTGTGCTTCATTGGTGCTTCCTTTCGTCGTGCCCCGCCGGCGTCGCCGCCGCCGGGGCGTGTGGGGATCCGCTCAGGTGAGGTGGGGGAGGTGGAGACGTCGGTCGTCGAACAGGTCAATGGGCGAGGATCTTCGAGAGGAAGTCCTGCGCCCGTTCGGACGAGGGTGCGGAGAAGAACTGCTCGGGCGGGGCGATCTCGACGATGCGGCCCTCGTCCATGAAGACGACGCGCCTGGCCGCGGAGCGGGCGAAGCCCATCTCGTGGGTGACGACGACCATGGTCATCCCCTCCGAGGCGAGCTCGATCATCACGTCGAGCACCTCCTTGATCATCTCGGGGTCGAGCGCTGAGGTCGGTTCGTCGAAGAGCATGACCTTGGGGTCCATGGCGAGCGCCCGGGCGATGGCCGCACGCTGCTGCTGACCGCCGGACAGCTCTGCGGGGTAGCGGGCAGCCTTGTCAGCGATCCCGACCCGCTCGAGCAGCTCCATCGCCCGCTGCTTGGCCTCACCCTTCGGGCGCTTGCGGGCCTTGATCGGACCGAGCGTGACGTTGTCAAGGATCGACTTGTGGGCGAAGAGGTTGAACGACTGGAAGACCATACCGACATCGGCCCGGAGCGCGGCGAGCGCCTTGCCCTCGGCGGGCAGGACCTTCCCGTCGATGCGGATCTCCCCGCCCTGGATCGGCTCGAGGCGGTTGATCGTCCGACATAGGGTCGACTTCCCTGACCCGGAGGGCCCGATGACGACCACGACCTCGCCCGCATCGACCTCGAGGTCGATGTCCTGGAGGACGTGCAGGTC
>JBBDQT010000158.1:0-21479 GCA_040905815.1 Acidimicrobiales bacterium | reverse complement strand
CCACGACCTCGCCCGCATCGACCTCGAGGTCGATGTCCTGGAGGACGTGCAGGTCGCCGAACCACTTGTCGACGTGGTCCAGCTCGACGAGTGCCGTTCCCCCGTTGTTCCCTGGCCGCGCGTCCTGCAAGGGACGAAACCTACCGGTTGACCGCCCGCCGCGCCGGGCATGCCGGTTCACACCGGCGCCACGTGGGGCTCAGAGCAGTCGACGGATCCTGCCGACGGCGCCGATCGCGACCCGGATGGGGAAGGTCGCCACCTTCCACTGGAGCTGCGCGACCGCGACGAGTGGGTGCGTCCCGCCGCTCGAGGTGCTCGCCGCGGGTGCGGGTCCTGCGGCAGCCGGGGCCTCCTTCGCTGGGGCGTTCTTCGCCGGTCCGTTCTTCGGTGTTGCAGTACCCCTGCGGGTGGCGACCTGGCGTGCCTTGGCCACGAAGTCGTCCGGGTCGGGCTTGTCCTGCTCGTCGGCGGGATGGTGGCCGGGGAGGTTGTCCTCGGGGACCGGAGCGCCCGTCCCGCCGACATCGGGCTTCGAGGGGTGCGCGGGTGCGTCGTCCGGTCCTCCCGGCTGCAGGGCGTTGTCGCCACTTCGGCGGAGCTCGGGCTGCTGGGGCGTGGCCATGGGTGGCGGCTACCCGGGGGCGACGGCGCGGAAACGAAGAGCCTCCGTGGCAGGCCGAGGATCGACCTGAGCCTCCGGCGTGCGGCGAACAGCAGCCGGTGTGCCTCAGCCCGGGGGGCCCAGGTCGGGGTCGGCGCCGTCGCCCTCACCCCGGCGGTGCAGCTGCACGTACGCCATCTGGAGCTGGGTGAGGCCGGTGCGCAGCGCCTCGCCCTGCTCGCCGAGCCGGTCGCCGACCGCGTCCAGGAGCGCCTTGACGGCATCGATCGCGAGCCGGCCGTCGTCGAGGTGGGGCGGGTCCTCGTTGAGGTGGATGGCGGCGAGCTGGAACAGCCCCACGACGTGGTTCGCCACGACGACCTCTGCCGGCGTGGCCGCCAGCTGGGCGGTCATCTCCGCTGCCTCGGCCTCGAGCTGCGCCCGTCCCTCTGGCGTGAGGTCGTCGAGCCCGGCTGCATCGCGCTCGTCCGCCTTCTCAGTCGGTGCCTGTCCGCCCCGGGCTCGGTGCTCCGGTCCGTCACCGGGCTTGCCGACCGGGTGCTCTCCGCCAGGTGTCCAGAAGGTGCTCACCCGTGTAACGTAACCCGCACAACCAGCAGGGAAGTGGGCCAGGAGGCGGCGAGCGAGCTCGCAGCGTGGGCCCCACCTGGCCATCTCACCGGCTCGCCGGGGGCGCATGCGCCAGGTACGTCACCCACAGCAGCGGCTCCGGTCGCTGCAGTCCGGGCAGCCCACTCCCGTCCGACGCCCTCCGCCGACCGCGGCAAGGGCTCTTCCCGACAGGAGTGATGCCCGATAGCTGCACCCCCCACCAACGAGCCTCGCATCAACGACCGGATCCGGGCCCGCGAGGTCCGGCTCGTGTCCGACGAAGGCGAGCAGCTGGGCATCAAGCCCCTCCCCGAGGCGCTGAACATCGCGCGTGACCTCGACCTCGACCTCGTCGAGGTCGCGCCGCAGGCCGAGCCTCCCGTGTGCCGCATCATGGACTACGGGAAGTTCAAGTACGAGGCCGGCCAGAAGGCGAAGGAGTCCCGTCGCAAGACGACTCAGATCTCCATCAAGGAGATGAAGTACCGGGTCAAGATCGGCAAGGGCGACTTCGACACCAAGACCCGCAAGGTCGAGGAGTTCCTCGAGGACGGCCACAAGGTCAAGATCACGATCATGTTCCGTGGTCGCGAGGTGGCCCACCCCGAGCTCGGGATGAAGATCCTCGAGAACGTGGCGGCACACAACGCAGACATGGCCAAGGTGGAAGCAGCACCGAAGCTCGACGGCAGGAACATGGTCATGGTCCTCGCCCCCGACAAGCGGGTCCAAGCCGATGCCGCACGCCGCAAGGCACTCGAGGCAGAGGACGCGAAGGCAGCCGCCGGCGCCGAGGAGAACTCGACGCCACCAGACCAGAGCACGATCGCACCACCCCCCGAGCACGCACCCACCGATCCGGTGGGGGAGGAGAACGAGTAGCGATGCCCAAGATGAAGTCGCACCGCGGCGCTGCCAAGCGCTTCAAGGTGACGAGCACCGGCAAGATCATGCGCCGCAAGGCCGGCATGAACCACATCCTCGAGAAGAAGCCGTCCAAGGTGACCCGCCGCCTGAACCGCGAGACGCAGGTCAGCGGCCCCGACGAGATGCAGGCGCGCAAGCTCCTCGGTCGCTGACGCGACCGCCCACCACATCCACCCCCGAAAGGAGCTCCCCATGGCACGGGTGAAGCGCGCCGTCCACAGCAAGAAGCACCGCAAGGCGATCCTCGAGCAGGCGCAGGGCTACTACGGCAACAAGAGCCGGTCGTACAAGGCCGCCAACGAGCAGGTCATGCACTCCCTCAACTACGCGTACCGGGACCGCCGGGCCCGCAAGGGGGACTTCCGCAAGCTCTGGATCCAGCGGATCAATGCCGCGGCGCGCCAGGAGGGGATGAGCTACAGCCGGTTCATCAACGGCCTGCACATCGCCGGCGTGGAGGTCGACCGCAAGGTCCTCGCTGACCTCGCGGTCAGCGACCCCACCGCGTTCGCCGCTCTGGTGAAGGTCGCCGCCGGGGCCTCGGCCGCCCAGGCCTCCTAGCGTCCCCGTGGCAGGGCCGGGCGCCCTCGGCGCCCGCCACCAACGCGTCGAGCGGCTGCGCCGGCTCGTCCGGCGCAGCAGCGTCCGCGCCTCTGAGCGGGCCTTCGTCCTCGAGGGGGCGAAGCTCCTCTCCGAGGCGCTCGACGCCGGCATCAGCCTCGAGGCGGTCTACGTCGACCACGCAGCCACCGGCCTCGGTGCGCTGCTCGAGCGCGCCCTCGCTGCCGGCAGCCGCGTGCACACGCTCCAGGCCGGGGTGATCGAGCGTGTGTCCGGGACGGTGACGCCCCAGCCGGTGATCACCGTGGCGCCCTGGACCGACGTGCCCATCGACGACGTGTTGGGCGCCGACCTCGTCGTGGTGTGCGTCGACGTCCGCGACCCTGGCAACGCCGGCACCGTGCTGCGCTCGGCGGAGGCCGCCGGAGCGGGCGGGGTGGTGTTCTGCGACGGGTCGGTCGACGTGTTCAACCCGAAGACCGTCCGCGCGTCCGCCGGCTCGTTGCTCCACGTCCCCGTCGTCGCCTCGGGCGCGCCGGCTGAGGTGCTCGACCGACTCGGTGCAGCCGGCGTCGTCCGTCTCGGCACGGTGGCACGTGGCGGCACGCCCTACGACGCCGCCGACCTCGGGGGCCGCACGGCGTTCGTCCTCGGCAACGAGGCCCACGGTCTGCCGGCGGGGCTCGTGGCACAGCTCGACGGTGGCCTCACGATCCCCATGGCGGGCCGTTCGGAGTCGCTCAACGTCGGGATGGCGGCGGCGATCGTGTGCTTCGAGGCGCTGCGCCAACGCCGCACCCGCATCTCGGCGGCGACCTCGTGATCGCGCTCGACGAGCTGCCGATGGCGACGCTGGTGGTCGACACCGACCGTGTCGTGACCGCGGCGAACGACCTCGCCGGCGAGCTCCTCGCCTGGTCCCCGGCCGACCTGGTGGGGCGGTCGATCAGCGATCTCGTCGCGCCGCTCGCCGAGGGTATCCAGCTGCCTTCGTGGGCGGTCTCCTGGCACCCCTCGGCCTTGCTCCGGTCGGTCCGGCGCCTCCCCGAGCACGACGTCGCGGTCCACACCGGCGACGGCGGCGCGGCGCGGTGCCGGGTGTCGGGGCGGTACAGGCGCGGGCCCGACGGCGACCTGCTCGGCGCTGTGCTCGCCCTCCGGCCGGCAGACCCTCGGGGCCACAGCGAGCTCTCGGCCATCGAGGTCGTCTCGACCGTCAGCCACGAGCTGCGCTCACCCCTCACGTCGGTGAAGGGGTACACCTCGCTGCTGCTCAACCGCTGGGACCGGGTTCCCGACGAGCAGAAGCGGGAGATGCTCCTCCAGGTCCACCACGACGCCGACCGCGTCACCCGCCTCGTCACCGAGCTGCTCGACATCAGCCGGCTCGAGACCGGCCGGCTCCACCTGCGCCGCCAGCTCGTGGACCTCGTCGCCGTGGCGGGCCGGGTCCTCGACAAGGTGGGCCTCGAGTACGACGGCCTGGACTGCACCGTCGAGCTCCCCGAGGGCTTCCCCCGCGTGTACGCAGACCCCGACAAGGTCGAGCAGGTCCTCACGAACCTCGTCGAGAACGCCGCCAAGTACGGGAACCGCGCCGGGATGGCGATCAGCGGCTCGCTCGGGGACGGCCTCGTCGCGGTCGCGGTGCACGACCAGGGCGAGGGCATCCCGGCCGGGGACCTGCCCCGGGTCTTCACGAAGTTCTTCCGCCGCGATCTCGGCAAGCCCACCGGGACCGGCCTCGGCCTCTGGATAAGCAGGGGCCTCGTCGAGGCCCACGGTGGGAGGCTCACCGCCGAGAGCACGGTCGGCGAGGGCACCACCTTCCGCTTCACCCTCCCGACCGACGCCTTCGACAAGCTCCTGGAGCACTACGACACGTGATCGACATCCCTGCCCTCATCGCCGACGCCCGCACCCGCATCGAGCGCGCCACGACGCTCGACGACCTGCGGGCGGTCGACGCCGACGTGCTCGGCAAGCGCTCCGCCCTCGCCACCGCCAAGGCCGGCCTCGGTGCTCTCGAACCCGATGTCCGGCGGGAAGCCGGCCGTGCCCTCAACGAGGCGCGCCGTGCGATCGAGGACACGGTCGCCGCCCGTCGCTCCGTGCTCGAAGCCGCCGAGCGGACCGCCCGGCTCGAGGCCGAGCGCCTCGACCTGACCGAGGTGGTGCCGGGGCGGCGGCGGGGCCACCTCCACCTCGTCACCCAGGCGCGGGACCGGCTCGAGGACGTGTTCATCGGGATGGGCTTCACGGTCGCCGACGGTCCAGAAGCCGAGACCGACTGGTACAACTTCGGCGCGCTCAACTTCCCGCCCGGCCACCCGGCCCGCAACATGTACGACACGCTCTACCTGGAGGTGGGCGAACCGGAGACGGTGCTGCTCCGCACCCACACCTCGCCGACACAGATCCGGGTGATGGAAGCGGCTGAGCCGCCGATCTACTCGGTCATGCCCGGGCGCTGCTACCGCCAGGACACGGCGGACACGAGCCACTTGCCGAACTTCCACCAGATCGAGGGCCTCGTCGTCGACCGAGGCATCACCTTCGGCGACCTCGCCGGGACGCTCGACGCGTTCACGAGCGCCTACTTCGGCCCCGGCATCACGACCCGCCTGCGCCCCTCGTACTTCCCCTTCACCGAGCCCTCCGCCGAGTTTGACATCACCTGCGTGTTCTGCCGGGGTGACGGCTGCCGGTCCTGCGGACGGACCGGCTGGCTCGAGCTCGGTGGGTGCGGGATGGTGCACCCCAACGTGTTCAGCGCCGTCGGGTACGACCCCGAAGCGTGGTCGGGCTTCGCCTTCGGCTTCGGCATCGACCGCATGACGGCACAGCGCTACGGCATCGCCGACCTGCGCGACCTCGTCACCAACGACATCCGCTTCCTGGAGCAGTTCTGATGCGCGTCCCCCTGTCCTGGCTCCGCGACTTCGCGCCGCTCGACCACCCGGTCGACGTGCTCGTCCACACCTTGAACGACCTCGGGCTCGCCGTCGAGTCCGTCGACCGGGTGGGGGACGGCCTCGAGGGCGTGGTCGTCGCCAAGGTCATCGAGATCGGCCCGATCCCGAAGGCCGACAAGATCCGGCGGGTCGTGGTCGACGCCGGCGGGGACGAGCCCGTCCAGGTGGTGTGCGGGGCGTGGAACTTCAGCGTGGGGGAGAACGTGCCGCTCGCCACCGTCGGCAGCGTGCTGCCGGGGGACTTCGCCATCGGTGCACGGAAGATGAAGGGCGTCGAGTCGCACGGGATGCTGTGCGCACCCGACGAGCTCGGCCTTCCCGGCGCTCACGACGGGATCCTCGTGCTGCCGGAAGGGCTCGAGCCGGGCACCCCCTTCGCCGAGGCGATGGGCATCACCGCCGACGTCGTCGTCGACCTCGAGATCAACCCGAACCGTCCCGACGCCATGTCCGTCGCCGGCGTCGCCCGGGACCTCGCGGCGCGCCTCGGGGTGCCGTTCGCCATCCCGGAGCCGAAGCTGGCCGAGGGGGGCGTCCAGGCGCAGCCGGCCACCGTCCGGATCGAGGCGGCGGAGCTGTGCGGCCGCTTCGTGGGCGCCGTCATCGATGGCATCTCCGTCGGTCCGTCCCCGGCCTGGATCGCCAACCGGCTGGCCCTCGCCGGGATGCGTCCCATCAACAACGTCGTCGACGCGTCGAACTACGTGATGCTCGAGCTCGGCACCCCCAACCACGCCTACGACCTCTCGCGCCTGCCCGGCCGGGGCCTCGTGGTGCGCCGGGCGGACGACGGCGAGGTGCTGGTCACCCTCGACGAGGTCGAGCGCCGGCTCACCTCGGACGACCTGCTCATCTGCGATGCGGAGCGGACGCCCGTCGGCATCGCCGGGATCATGGGCGGCGCATCCTCGGAGATCAGCGAGCGCACCACCGAGGTCCTGCTCGAGGTGGCGTGGTTCCTCCCGATCGCGATCTCCCGGTCGTCGCGCCGGCTCAAGCTGCGGACCGAGGCGTCGGCGCGCTTCGAGAAGGGCGTCGACTGGGCGGTCATCGACACCGCCGTGCGTCGCTTCTGCGAGCTGCTCGGCGTGTCGCCGGGAGCCCCGGCGGTCGACGAGCGCGGCGAGCTGCCGGGCAAGCCCGTGGTCCGGGTGCGCACCGCCCGGGTGAACGACATCCTCGGGACCGAGCTCGGCCACGCCGAGATCACCGGTCACCTCGATGCGATCGGCTTCGCCACCGTCGCTCACGGCGGTGGAGACCTGCTCGACGTGACCATCCCGACGTGGCGGCCCGACAGCGAGGTCGAGATCGACGTCATCGAGGAGGTCGCGCGCCTCCACGGCTACAGCAGGATCCGCAAGACCGTCCCCACGTCCACGCTCACCGGCGGCCTCACGCCCTACCAACGTGACCGTCGCCTCGTCCGCCAGCTGCTCGCCGGCTACGGCACCTCCGAGGCCTGGAGCACCTCGTTCCTCTCCGAGGCCGCCATCGCCCGGTGCGGGCTCGACGTCGGCGACGCCGTCGTCGTGGCGAACCCGCTCGTGGCCGACGAGTCCCTGCTGCGACCGTCGCTCCTGCCCGGCCTCGTCGCCGCGGTCGCCTACAACGGCGCCCGCCGCCAACCCGGCGTCCAGCTCTTCGAGGTCGGCAAGGTCTTCCGCCAGCCGCCTCAGGGGGCCGAGCTCCCGCGCGAGTGGGAGGCCGTCGCCGTCGCCGTCGCCGGTCGTGACGCGACCGAGGCGGTCGCCGCGTGGGGCGTCGTGGCCGAGGGCCTCCTGCTCGATGGCGCCCGCATCGAGGCTGCGACGGCGCCGGGTCTGCACCCGACGCGCACCGCCCGCATCGTCGTCGGCGGCGAGACCATCGGGCTCCTCGGCGAGGTCGATCCCGGTGTCCTCACCGCCCACGGGGTCGAGGAGCGCGTCGCCTGGTTCGAGGTCGACCTCGAGGCGCTGCTCGCCGCACCCCACGGCTCGCGGGCGTACGTCCCGATCTCCCGGTTCCCCTCGAGCGACATCGACCTCGCCTTTGAGGTCGACGAGGCCGTACCCGCGGGCGACATCGCCGGCGCGCTCGCGGCTGGCGATGACCTCGTCGTGGACGTGCGGCTCTTCGACGTCTACCGCGGCGCACAGGTCGGCGAGGGACGGCGCAGCCTCGCCTTCACGGTGCGCCTCCAGGCGGGTGACCGCACGCTGACCGACGAGGCCGTCACCGCGGCACGCCGACGCCTCATCGCCGCCGTCGAGTCCGCCCACCGCGCCACCCTGCGCGGCTGACCCTCCTTGCACCCCGGCGGGAACGTCCACCCGTTTGCATCTTCATGCAATCGTCCGTATGGTGACTCGGTGGCCAAGATCGGGATCGTCGGGGCGTCGGGGTACGCAGGCGCGGAGCTGCTCCGGCTGTGCGCCGGGCACCCCGAGCTCGAGCTGGCGTGGGCGACGGGGGACTCCCAGGCCGGCCGGCCGGTCGCCTCGCTGTACCCGAACCTGTCCGGCGTGCTCCCGGAGATGGTCTTCGAGCGCTACGAGGCGGGGATGGCCGACGGGCTCGACGTGGTCTTCCTCGCGCTGCCCCACGGGGCAAGCCAGGCGGTCGTACCCGACCTGCGCACCCGTGCCAGCGCCGTCATCGACCTCGCCGCCGACTTCCGCCTGAAGGACGCCGGGCTCTACCCGGTCTGGTACGGCGAGGAGCACACCGCGCCGGAGCTGCTCGCCGAGTTCGCCTACGGCCTACCCGAGCTGTTCCGGGACGACCTCGTTCGCGCGACGGCCGTGGCGGTGCCGGGTTGCTACCCGACGGCGGCAGCACTCGCCCTCGCGCCGTTCACGCGTGCTGGGCTCGTCCATCCGTTCGGCATGATCGTCGACGCTGCGAGCGGCGTGAGCGGCGCCGGTCGACCGCCGAAGGACACCACGACCTTCGGCACCGTGGACGGCAGCTTCACGGCCTACGGGCTGCTGGACCACCGCCACACCCCGGAGATCGAGCAGGCGATCGGCGGCTCGATCCTGTTCACCCCGCACCTGGCGCCGATGACCCGGGGGATCCTCGCCACCTGCTACGCCCGCCCCACCGGGGAGCTCGACACCACCTCGGCGATGGACGTGCTGCGGGACGCCTACGCCGGTGAGCGCTTCGTCGTCGTGATCGACGGCTCGCCGGCCACGAAGGCGACGACCGGCTCGAACTGCGCTCACCTCACGGTGCGGGTCGACCCCCGCACCGGGTGGCTGGTGGCCATCGCCGCCATCGACAACCTCGTGAAGGGGGCGGCCGGCCAGGCCGTGCAGTGCGCCAACCTCGCCCTCGGCCTCGACGAGGGCGCCGGCCTCCCCCTCGCCGGGCTGCTGCCGTGAGCGAGCGTGGCCCGAGCGGCCCGGCCGCAGGCCCAGAGCGGACGGCATGAGCATCACTTCTCCGCAGGGCTTCGTCGCCGCCGGCCACTCGTGCGGGATCAAGGCGTCCGGCGCGCTCGACCTCGCCGTCGTCGCCACCGCTGCCCATCGCCCGGTCGCCGCGGCCGGCGTCTTCACGTCGAACAAGGCGACGGCGGCGCCCGTCGCCGTCAGCCGCGCCCACCTGGGCGCCACCGGTGGGCGGGCCGCAGCCGTCGTGCTCAGCAGCGGGAACGCCAACGCCGCCACCGGCCCGGCCGGGAGGGCGGACGCCCATCGGATGTGCGCGCTCGTCGCCTCGGGCCTCGGGTGCCGGCCCACCGAGGTGCTCGTCTGCTCCACCGGGCTCATCGGCATCCCTCTCCCCATGGACCGGCTCGAGGAGGGCATCCCCGCCGTCGTGCAGGTCCTGCGCGCCGACGGTGGCGAGGCCGCGGCGACGGCGATCATGACGACCGACACCGCTCGCAAGGAGGTCGTGGTGGCGGGGGAGGGCTTCACCGTGGGCGGCATGGCGAAGGGTGCGGCGATGTTGGCACCGAACATGGCGACGATGCTCGCCGTGCTCACCACCGACGCCGCCGCGACACCGGAGCAGCTCCAGGAGGCTCTCTCCGACGCGATGGCGACGTCGTTCAACGCGCTGTCGACCGATGGGTGCACGTCGACGAACGACACGGTGCTGCTCCTCGCGAGCGGCGCCGCCGGTGAGGTCGACCCGGCCGATCTCCACCTCGTCGTCGCCGAGGCGTGCGCCGACCTGGCCCGCCAGATGGCCCACGACGCCGAGGGCGCGACGAAGGTCGTCACCGTGCGGGTCGTGGGCGCGACGAGCGACGAGGGTGCCGAGGCGGCTGCCCGCAAGGTCGCCGACAGCGCCCTCTGCAAGTGCTCCTGGTACGGAGAGGACGCCTACTGGGGCCGGATCGTGAGCGAGCTCGGGTCGTGCCGCGCCCCCTTCGACGAGGCGAAGGTGTCGGTCTCCTACGGAGGCATCACCGTCTGCCGGGACGGTGTGGCCGCCATGCACGACGTCAGCGCCCTGCAGCGGGTCATGGCGGCCCGGGAGATCACGGTCGTCGCCGACCTCGGGCTCGGCGAGGGCACGGCCACCATCCTCACGAACGACCTCACCCACGCCTACGTCGACGAGAACATGGGGACGTCGTGAACCGGCTCGTGGCCGACGACCTCTCGCCGGCGCTCAAGGCCGAGGTCCTCCTCGAGGCGCTGCCGTACATCCACCGCTTCACCGGCCGGGTCGTCGTCGTGAAGTACGGGGGCAGCGCCATGAGCGGAGAGCCAGACGCCCTCGCTGACTTCGCCGGTGACATCGCCCTGCTCCTCGCCGTGGGCCTCCGCGTGGTCGTGGTCCACGGCGGGGGACCGCAGATCGGCATCCTGATGGCGAAGCTCGGCAAGGAGTCCACGTTCGTCGACGGGCTCCGGGTCACCGACGCCGAGACCCTCGAGATCGTCCGCATGGTCCTCGTCGGCTCCGTCAACCGAGACCTCGTGGGCGCCCTCAACGTCGCCGGCGCCGGTGCCGTGGGCCTCTCGGGGGAGGACGCGCGCACGATCTCCGCGTCCCCTCGGGCACCCGAGCTCGGCTTCGTCGGCGACATCACCGACGTCGACCCGCGGCTGCTCGAGGACCTCCTCGACGACGGGCTCGTCCCCGTGGTGGCCACCATCGGCGTCGACGCCACCGGACAGGCGTACAACATCAACGCCGACACCGCCGCGGGAGCGATCGCCGAGGCGCTCGGAGCCGAGAAGCTCGTCTACCTCACCGATGTCGAGGGCGTGCGGCGGGATGCCGGGGACCCGTCCACCCTCGCCTCGGTCCTCACCGCCGACGAGCTCGACGGCCTCGTCGGCTCCGGTGCGGTCAACGCGGGGATGATCCCCAAGGCGGCCTCGTGCAGCCGGGCGGTGCGCAGCGGCGTGGGCCAGGCCCACGTTCTGGACGGCCGGGTGCCCCACGTGCTCCTGCTGGAGATCTTCACCCGGGCGGGGGTCGGCACCATGGTGACGAGCGCGGGGGCGCCGTCGTGACCGCCACCCACCTAGACGCGGTCGCCGGGGTGGCGGGGGAGCGCTGCCCCTTCATGCCCACGTACGGCCCGCCCTCGGTGCAGTTCGTCCGCGGCGAGGGCTCGTGGCTCTGGGACCGCGACGGCAAGCGCTACCTGGACCTGCTCTCGGGCCTCGCGGTCACGTCCCTCGGCCACGCCCACCCCGCGGTGGCCGCCGCGCTCCACGAGCAGGCGCAGACCCTCCTCCACGTCTCGAACCTGTTCGCGACCGACGTCGCCCCCGGCGTGGCCCGCACCCTGGACCGCCTCATCGGGGGCGGTGGGCAGGTCTTCTTCGCCAACTCGGGGGCCGAGGCGAACGAGTGCGCGCTGAAGCTGGCCAGACGCTTCGGTGGCAGAGGCCGCCACGTCGTGGTCAGCGCCTTGGGCTCGTTCCACGGCCGCACCCTCGCGACCCTGCACGCCACGGGGCAGCCAGCGAAGCACGAAGCCTTCCAGCCGTTGCCCGAGGGCTTCCGCCACGTGGCCTGGGACGACCTCCGCGCACTGGAGGCAGCCCTCGACCCGTCGGTGGCCGCCGTGCTGCTCGAGGTCGTGCAGGGGGAGGGCGGCGTGCTGCCCGCATCCCGTGCGTTCCTCGAGGGCGCCCGCCGCCTCTGTGACGAGCGGGGCGCGCTGTTGATGCTCGACGAGGTCCAGACCGGCCTCGGTCGCACCGGCCGCTGGTTCGCCTTCCAGCACATGGGTGTGCAGCCCGACGTCGTCACGATGGCCAAGGCGCTCGGCAACGGCGTGCCGATCGGTGCGTGCTGGGCGAGGGCCGAGGTCGCGGCCGCCTTCGAACCCGGCGACCACGCCACGACGTTCGGGGGGCAGCCGCTGGCCGCGGCGGCCGCTCGTGCCGTGCTCGAGGTGATGGAGGCGGAGGACGTGCCGGCGCGGGCGACCGCCGCCGGCGCCCGCCTGACCGAGGCGCTCGTGGCGCTGGACGGCGTGCGTGCGGTGCGGGGCCTCGGTCTCCTGCTCGCCGCCGAGCTGACCGACGGCGGTGACGCCAAGGCGGTCACCGCCGCCGCGCTCGACGCCGGTCTCGTCATCAACGCCGTCAGCCCGACGGCCATCCGCCTCGCCCCGTCCCTGCTCGTCACCGACGACGAGCTCGACGTCGCCATCACCACGCTCGCCGGGGTGCTGCCATGAGCGGGACTGGCACATGAGCAGGAGCTTCCTGGAGATCGACGACCTCACCGCCGAGGAGCTCGTGGAGGTCCTCGACGCGTCGGAGCGCAAGGACCCGCCACAGGTGCTCGCCGGATCTGGTGTCGCGCTCCTGTTCGAGAAGCCCTCCAACCGGACGCGCAACGCGACCGAGATGGCCGTCGTGCAGCTCGGCGGGCACCCCATCGTCATCCGGGCCGAGGAGGTCGGCATCGACGTCCGGGAGACGGCGGAGGACGTCGCCCGGACCCTCGCCTGCTACCACGCCGCGATCGGCGCTCGTGTGTTCGAGCACGAGAAGCTCACCCGCATGGCCGGCGTCGTCGGCGTCCCCGTCATCAACCTCCTGTCCGACGACGCTCACCCGATGCAGGCCCTCGCCGACCTGTTGACGCTCCGCCAGCGCTTCGGCGAGCTCCCCGGTCGCTCGCTCGCCTGGATCGGTGACTACACGAACGTGGCCCGCTCGCTCGCCATCGGTGCGGCATTGAGCGGCATGGAGGTCCGCATCGCCGCGCCCCACGACTACGGCCCCGAGCCCCACGAGGTGGACCGCCTGACCGCCCTCGGCGCCCGCCCCCTCGTCACCACACGGCCCGAGGAGGCTGTCACGGGCGCCGACGCCGTCCTCACCGACGTCTGGGTCTCGATGGGCGACGAGGACGAGGCGATCGTCCGGCGAGAGGCCTTCGAGGGCTTCACCGTCGACAGCGCGCTCATGGCCCGCGCCGCGGCCGAGGCGGTCTTCCTCCACTGCCTGCCCGCACACCGCGGAGAAGAGGTCACCGCTGAAGTGGTCGACGGCTCGCAGAGCCTCGTCTGGCAGGAGGCCCGGAACCGGATGCAGGTGGCCAGGGGCCTGCTGCTCTGGCTCTTCGCGGGCGGGACATGACCGACGCCAGCCGGCCGTCCAAGGCCCAGCGCCAGCACCGCATCGGGCTCCTCCTCGCTGAGCACGCCGTCACCAGCCAGAGCCGGCTCGTGGAGCTGCTCGAGGCGGAGGGCGTCGTCGCCACCCAGGCGACGGTGTCCCGTGACCTCGATGAGGTCGGCGCCGTGAAGGTGCGGGTCCCTGGCGGCGAGACCGTCTACGCCATCCCCGAGCTTCCCCACGAACGGGTCGTGCCGACCGACCACCTCCGGCGCATGCTCGCAGACTGGGTCGTCGAGGTGACACCGTCCGCGAACCTCGTCGTGCTCCGCACCCCGCCGGGCTCGGCCCACGTCGTGGCGTCGGCCCTCGACCGCTCCGGCCTGCCGGACGTGCTCGGCACCGTTGCCGGCGACGACACCATGATCGTGGTCGTCGACGCCGAGACGGGTGGCGACGCGGTCGCCGCCCGCCTGCGTGAGCTCGCCGGCCTCCCGCCAAGCCCAGAACCACGCCCCGCACCCGGGACAACCAGAAGGGAGCGCTGACCCATGGCCAAGCGCGTCGTCCTCGCCTACAGCGGAGGTCTCGACACCTCCGTCGCCGTCAAGTGGCTGCAAGAGGAGCAGGGGGTGGAGGTCATCTGCGTCGCCGCCAACGTCGGACAGGGCGGTGACTGGGAGGCCATCAAGGACCGAGCCCTCGCCACCGGCGCCGTCGAGGCGGTCGTCGTCGACTGCCAGGAGGAGTTCGCGGCAGACTTCGCGATGCCCGCCCTCAAGGCGAACGCGAAGTACGAGGGCAAGTACCCGCTCGTCTCCGCCCTGTCCCGGCCCGTCATCGTCAAGCACCTCGTCGCCGCCGCCCGCTACTTCGGTGCCGACGCCGTCGCCCACGGCTGCACCGGCAAGGGGAACGACCAGGTCCGCTTCGAGGTCGGCATCCGCGCCCTCGCTCCCGACGTCGAGATCCTGGCGCCCGTGCGCCACTGGGGCCTCACGCGTGAGGATGCCATCGAGTACGCGGCACGCCATGAGATCCCGATCTCGGCGACGAAGGAGAAGCTGTACTCGATCGACGACAACCTCTGGGGGCGGGCCATCGAGTGCGGCGAGATGGAGGATCCCTGGGCGACGCCGCCAGAGGGCGTGTGGTCGATGACCAAGGTGTCGGCCGAGGAGCCCCGCGACGTGGTGATCGGTTTCGAGCAGGGCCTGCCGGTCATGGTCGACGGCTCGCCGCTCTCACCCGCCAACGTCATCAAGTGCATGAACGATCTCGTCGGGCCGTACGGCTTCGGCAGGCTCGACATGGTCGAGAACCGCCGGGTCGGCATCAAGAGCCGGGAGACCTACGAGGCGCCGGGCGCGCTCGCTCTCCTGCTCGCGCACAGCGACCTCGAGGACCTCACCATCGAGCGCGACCTCCACCACGAGAAGGCGAGGCTGGAGCCCAGGTGGTCCGAGCTCGTCTACGACGGCATGTGGTTCTCGCCGCTCAAGTCCGCCATCGACGCGTTCATCGAGGAGAGCCAGCGCTTCGTCACCGGCGAGGTGCGCCTCCGGCTCGAACCTGGTCGTTGCTACGTCACCGGCCGTCGAAGCGACTGGAGCCTGTACGACTACGGCCTCGCGACCTATGACGCCGCCGACACGTTCGACCACGAGCAGGCTGACGGCTTCGTGAAGCTGTGGGGGCTCGGCATCGAGACGTGGTCGAGCCGCCAGGGCGGGCCGGCCGACTTCACCACGCCGTCGTGACGCTCTGGTCCGGGCGCTTCGAGGGCGGTCCCGCGGCAGCGCTGCTCGCTTTCACCGCGAGCCTCGACGTCGATCGCCGGATGGCGGGTGACGACATCGCCGGCTCCCGCGCCCACGTGCGGGGGCTGGCCCGGGTCGGCCTCCTCACCGGCGAGGAGGCGACGGCCGTGCTCGGCGCGCTCGACGAGGTCGAGGCAGAGCTGGCAGACCGCTCGTTCGCGTTCCAGGCGGGCGACGAGGACATCCACACCGCCGTCGAGCGCCGGGTGACCGAGCTCGCAGGACCTGCGGGTGCCAAGCTTCACACCGGCCGCAGCCGCAACGACCAGGTGGCGACCGACCTGCGCCTGTGGTGCAAGCGCGAGCTGCTGGTCGTGGTCGAGGGGACGCTTGCGTTCCAGCAGGTCCTCCTCGACCGCGCCCTCGAGGCGGGAGGCGCCTACCTCCCCGGCTACACCCACCTCCAGCGGGCTCAGCCGGTGCTGCTCGCGCACCACCTGCTCGCCCATGGGTGGGCCCTCTCCCGAGACGTCGACCGGATCTTCGACGCCCGCCGCCGGCTCGACGTGTCGCCACTCGGCGCAGGCGCCCTCGCCGGGTCGTCGCTGCCGCTCGACCCCGACGGCGTGGCCGCCGACCTCGGCTTCGCCGCCCGGTTCGAGAACAGCCTCGACGCCGTCTCCGATCGCGACTTCGTCGCCGAGTCGCTCTTCGCGCTCACCCTGCTCGGCGTGCACCTGTCGCGGATCGGCGAGGAGATCATCCTCTGGTCGAGCGACGAGGTGGGCTTCCTCGGCCTCGACGACGCCTGGTCGACGGGCTCGTCGATGCTCCCCCAGAAGAAGAACCCCGATGTCGCCGAGCTCGCCCGGGGTCGCAGTGGCCGCCTGATCGGTCACCTCGCGGGCTTGCTGGCCACGCTGAAGGGCCTGCCGCTCGCGTACAACCGGGACCTCCAGGAGGACAAGGAGCCGTTGTTCGACGCCGTCGAGCAGGTCACCCTCGCGCTCGCCGCGCTTGGCGGGCTCATCGCCACCGCCACGATGCGCACCGACGTCATGGAGAAGGCGGCGGACGGTCCGACCATGGCGGCGACCGACCTCGCCGAGCACCTCGTCGTCGGCGGCATGCCGTTCCGGGAGGCCCACGGCATCGTCGGCGGTCTCGTGCGGGCATCGCTGGAGCCGGGGAGCATGTCGCTCAGCGAGCTCGTGGCCGATCACCCCGCCCTCGGCGCCGAGGCCGTGGCCCTCCTCGCACCGGGCGTCGCGGTCACGCGGCGAACGACGCCGGGCGGTGCCGGTCCGGGACCCGTGGCGGCCCAGCTCGAGCGCTTCCGGGCCCGCATGGACTCCGACCAGGGAAGGCTGGCCGCAGCGACGTGAGCGAGGCACGGGCGATGCTCGAGGACCACGTCGTGCTACCCCGTCGCTTCTACCGGCGCGACCCCAGGGAGGTGGCGGTCGACCTCCTCGGCAAGGTCCTCGTCGCCGGCGAGCGGTCCGGTCGCATCGTGGAGACCGAGGCGTACCTCGGCGACCTGGACCCCGCCGCCCACAGCTACCGCCGCAGCACCGCCCGCAACAAGACGATGTTCGGCCCGCCCGGCCACCTCTACGTGTACTTCACCTACGGCATGCACTGGTGTTGCAACCCCGTGTGCGGTGAGGAGGACGAACCGGTCGCCGTCCTCCTCCGGGCGCTCGCGCCGCTGCGCGGCCTCGACGAGATGCGCTCCTCGCGGCCCGCAGCCCGCCGCGACCGTGACCTGTGCAGCGGTCCCGCCAGGCTCTGCCAGGCGCTCGGGATCGACGGGCGCCACGACGGCGTCGACCTCGTCTCCGGCGCGGCCGGCACCACGATCGTCGACGACGGCACGGCGCCGCCGCCGGTGCCGGTCGTGACGACGAGGGTCGGGATCAGCCAGGCCGTCGACGAGCCATGGCGGTGGTACGTGCCGGGCGACCCCCACGTCTCCCGCCTGTGATCCGCTCGCTCTAGCCAGGCTCCTCGTCGGCCTGGCCCTCGTCACCCGGCTCGGCGGCTTCGGGGTTGACCGTGATGCGCACCGTGGATCGGACCGGACGGCGGCTGCCGCCCGCCGGCGACTGCTTCCAGACCCGACCGGAGCGCCCCTCGGCCCCGGCCGCGGGTGGCTCTGCCTCCCGCACGACCTCGGCGAAGAAACCCGCCTCGTTCAAAGCGGCCTCCGCCTCCGCCTCGGTGAGGCCGAGGACGACGGGCACGTCGTTGGACGCTGCCTCGCCGTTCGCGACCTCGATGGTCACGGTGCTGCCTCCGGCGACGCGAGCGTCCGCTCGGGGCCGCTGGGCGACGACGTAGCCGGGCGGGTACTCGTCGCTCGGCACCTCCAGTCGCTGCACGAGGTAGCCGTCCCGCGTCAGCATCCCCTCGGCGGGACCCACGGGCAGACCGATGACGCTGCGCAGGCGGGGCAGCGTGAGGTCCTCCTGCGGGGTCAGCGGGTCCGCCCGCTCCTCGTCGGGAGGCGCCGGCGCGACGAACGGGGTGATCGGCACCTCGGCCAGCGCCGCCGACGTGTAGAGCTGCCAGATCTGCGCCGGCCATGAGCCGCCGGTCACCAGCATGGGCGTGGCCGGCGGGACCATCGAGCGGTTGCCCTGCTGGGCGAAGCCCATCCACACCGACGTGACGAGCTCGGGGGTGTACCCGACGAACCAGGCGTCCCGCCACTCCTGCCCGGTTCCGGTCTTGCCCGCCACCGGCCGGCCGATGCGGGCCTTGGTGCCGGTGCCCTGCTCCACCACCAGCTGGAGGACGGCGTTGACCTCGTCGGCGATGCGCGTCTCGAGCACCCGCTGCTGGACGTGCTCGTGCTGGTAGAGGATCGTGCCGTCGCTGCGTGCGACCTTCGTCACGAACGTCGGGTCCACCCGCAGCCCGCGGTTGGCGAAGGTCGCGTACGACGTCGTCATGTCGAGGCCGGTCACGAGGTTCGTCCCGAGCACGGCCGACGGGTTCGGCGGCAGCTTCGACCGGACGCCGTAGCGGGCGGCGGCGGCCATGGCGTCCTGGGGACCGACCTCCTGGATCAGCTGGGCGTAGACCGTGTTGAACGACCGGATAGTCGACTCCACGAGGTCGGCCTCGCCCACGTCGCCGCCCCCTTCGTAGTTCTGGACCTCCCAGAGCTCGTCGGTGAGCTGTATCTCGATGTGGGACGGGGCCGGGTAGCGCTTCGTGAGGGGGATGCCCTCCTCCAGCGCGGCGGCGAGCACGAGCGGCTTGAACGACGAGCCGGCGGGGCGTCCGTTCCCACCGGTGGCGAGGTCGATCTTCGCCTCGGTGCCGCCGCCGAAGAAGTCCCGGCCGCCGACGACGGCCCGCACGTAGCCGGACCTGGGGTCGACCGAGACGAGGGCCGCCTCGGGGCCGGGCTCCGGTGGTCGCACCCGGGCGACCGACTCCTCGGCGGCCGCCTGGAGACCGAGGTCGACGGTCGTGGTGATGCGCAGCCCACCGTTGAAGAGCAGGTCTCGGCGCTCGCCGAACGTGGCGCCGAAGCGCTCGTCGTTGAGGATGAGGTCCTTCGCCTTCTCGACGAACCACGGCGCGGCGTAGCGTTCCTCGGTCGCCTTCACCGCCAGCTCGAGCGGCTCTGCCTTGGCGGCTGAGACCTTCGCCGGCGAGAGCCACCGCAGGTCGCCCATCCGCTCGAGCGCCGTGTTCCGGCGGCGGACCGCGGCTCCGGGCTCGTCGTACGGGTCGTAGGCGCTCGGCGCCCGGATGAGCCCCGCCAGCGTCGCCGCCTCGGCGACGGTCAGCTCGGCGGCGGTGACGCCGAAGTACTCGTGGGCGGCGGCCTGGATCCCGTATGCCCCGTTCCCGAAGAAGATCGTGTTGAGGTAGAGCTCGAGGATCCGGTCCTTCGAGTAGCGGCGCTCGAGCTGGAGGGCGAGGAGCGCCTCCTCGACCTTGCGCTCGAGGGACTTGTCCGGGGTGAGCAGCGTCTTCTTGACGTACTGCTGGGTGATGGTGGAGCCGCCCTCGACGATCGAGCCGGATCGGGTGTTGGCGGCCGTCGCCCGGAGGATGGCGCGCACGTCGACGCCGCGGTGGTCGTAGAACCGGCTGTCCTCCACCGCCAGCACCGCCTGGGTGACGTGGGGGGGCAGCTCGGCGACCCTGACGTTCTCCCGGTTCTCCTCGGCGAGGAGCGTCGTGAGGAGCGTGCCGTCGGCGGCGTAGATCTTGCTGGACTGGGCGAGCTTCGGGTCGGTCACGTCGAGGGTCGCCGGCGTGTACGAGCAGGCGCCGGCAGCGAGAGCCATCACGACCGCGAGTGCGCGCAAGACCACCACCTTCACCCTCCCATCATCGACGTTCCTGGCATCCAACTGAGGTCATGGTCGCCCGACCGGCCGGCGCCGGGCTGGACCGGGCGGGGGTCGCCAGCCCACGATGCTCGTCATGGACGTGCTCGCCGACCTGGTCGCCAGGGGCCTCGTGCAGGACTCGACGGACCCCGATGCGCTCGCCGCTCGCCTCGGCAAGGGCCCCACGACGCTGTACTGGGGCTGTGACCCCTCTGCCGACAGCCTCCACATCGGCAACCTCATCGGCATCCTCGTGCTCCGGCGCTTCGGCGAGGCCGGTCACCGCCCGATCGCCCTCGCCGGCGGCGCCACGGGCATGATCGGCGATCCGAGCGGCAGGTCCGACGAGCGGAACCTCCTCGACGACGAGACCCTGGCCCGCAACCTGGCCGGCATCGCCGACCAGCTGGCGCGCCTCGGCGGGGCCCCGCTCGTGGACAACAGCGAGTGGACCGCTGACGTCCCCCTGCTCAGCTTCCTGCGCGACATCGGCAAGCACGTGACCGTCAACCAGATGGTGGCCAAGGAGTCCGTCCGGGCGCGCATGGAGGGCACCGACGGGATCTCCTACACGGAGTTCACCTACATGCTCCTCCAGGCCCACGACTACCTGCGCCTCCACGAGCGCAGGGACTGCGAGCTGCAGATCGGCGGCTCGGACCAGTGGGGCAACATCACCATGGGCGTCGACCTCGTCCGCAAGGTCACGGGCCACCACGTGCACGCCCTCACCTGGCCGCTGCTCACCCGCACCGATGGCAGGAAGTTCGGCAAGACCGCCGCCGGTTCGGTCTGGCTGTCTGCCGAGCGCACCTCGCCGTACCAGCTGCACCAGTACTTCTTGCAGGTCCCCGACGCGGACGTGCGCCGGATGCTGCTCTGGTTCACCCTCCTGGCGGTGGAGGACTGCGAGGCCCTCGCCGCCGCCCACGCCGCCGAGCCGTCCGCACGCCTCGGCCAGCGACGTCTCGCACAGGAGGTCACCGCCCTCGTCCACGGCGAGGGTGCCGCCGCCAGCGCCGAGGCGGCGGGTCGGGTGCTCTTCGGGGCCGATCTCGACGAGCTCCCCCCTGACGTCCTCGCCTCCCTCGAAGGAGAGGTGGAGACCACGGTGCTGGACCACGGCCGCATCGCGGCCGGCATCGAGCCTGTCGAGCTCTTCGCCGAGGCGGGGGTGGCCTCGTCCCGCAGCGACGCTCGCCGCTCCCTCGACCAGGGTGCCCTCTACGTCAACAACCGCCGCCTGGCACCCGACGCGGGCCCGGTCGGCGAGCCTGACCTCCGCGCCGGCCGCTACGTGCTGCTCCGCAAGGGCAAGAGGACGTACCACCTCCTCAAGGTTGCCGAGTTGTGAGGTTCACCCCTCGCCGGTACAGTGACCTACCCGCACCGGGGAGCCGGTGCGGGTAGCGGCAGCAGCACCGATGCCGAGTTGACACACTCACACCGGGTCAGTACGTTGACCCTTCGCCGCTGGGAGCCCCGGAGACACGTCGGGACGAGCAGCACCGGCTCTGCCAGGTGCTCCAGACCACGGCCATCGGCACGAACATCTCCTCCGGGAGAGGTGTGCCCGAGCGACACAGCGCTCCTTGAAAACGGAACAGAGGAAGGTTCAAAAGCGAGTGCGGGCGTCCGCGCCCGGAGCGAGAGCTCCGGAAGCGAGACGTTCAGCAGCTCTGCATCAAAAACGGACAACAGAAATGTCAGTCTGTCTCGATGCCAAGACCGCCACACGCCGCCAGGCGTGTGGCAGCTCTTCACACGATCAACACGGAGCACCGGTTCGCCGGGGCTCTGCAAGATCTCGACGGAGAGTTTGATCCTGGCTCAGGACGAACGCTGGCGGCGTGCCTAACACATGCAAGTCGAGCGGAGCCCAACCAGTGGCAACACTGGGGAAGGCTTAGCGGCGAACGGGTGAGTAACACGTGAGGAACCTGCCCCGAAGACCGGGATAACCCTCCGAAAGGAGAGCTAATACCGGATACCCCCATCGAGTCGCATGGCTTGATGAGGAAATGGATTCCGCTTCGGGAGGGTCTCGCGGCCTATCAGCTTGTTGGTGAGGTAACGGCTCACCAAGGCGTCGACGGGTAGCTGGTCTGAGAGGATGATCAGCCACACTGGGACTGAGACACGGC
>JBBDQT010000157.1:0-4317 GCA_040905815.1 Acidimicrobiales bacterium | reverse complement strand
TACCACATGGTGATGACCCACCGCTCTCGCAGCACCGAGCTCGAGGTCGAATCCTGAGGGTGGCTCTGTCGGTTCGACAGAGCCTCAGCCGGTGTTGCGCATGCCTGCTGCGATCCCGTTGATGGTGAGGAGGAGGCCGCGACGGAGCAGAGGATCGGGTTCGTCGCCCTCCCGCCACCGCGACAGCAGGTTGACCTGCAGGTGGTTGATGGGATCAAGGTAGAGGTCCCGCACGTCGAGCGTGCGCCTGAGCGCAGGCTGCCGCTCGAGGAGGGTCGTCTGACCGGTCACGGCGAGCACCTCGGACACGGTGAGGGCGTACTCCGCCTCGATCACGTCGAAGACGTGGTGCAACGAGGGGTCGACCAAGCGGCCGACGTAGCGTCGGGCCACTCCCAGGTCGACCTTGGTCAGCACCATCTCGACGTTCGAGACGAAGGTCCGGAAGAAGTGCCATCCCAAGTACATCTCAGCCAGCGCCGGACCTTCGCCGGCAGCGCGGGCGGCGGCCAGACCGGACCCGACGCCGAACCAGCCGGGGACGATCTGGCGTGACTGGGTCCATGCGAAGACCCACGGGATCGCCCGAAGCGAGTGCAGCTCAGCGCGTCCCTGGCCTCCGGCGCGCCGGGCCGGCCGTGAGCCGATGTTCAGCGCGTTCAGCTCCTCGAGGGGCGTGGAGTCCAGGAAGTACTCGGCCAGGCCCTCCGTCGCCAGCAGCGACCGGTAGACGTCCACCGCCGCCGCCGAGACCGAGTCCATGGTGCGGTCCCAGCGGTCGAGCACCTCTTGCTCGAGCCTCGACGACCGGTGCAGCACCGTGGCCTCGGTCAGCGCCGCCAGGGTGAGCTCGAGGTTGTGGCGGGCGAGGCTGGGCAGCAGGTACTTGTCGGAGATGACCTCGCCCTGCTCCGTCAGCTTCATCGGACCTTGGACGACGCCGAACGGCTGGGCGAGCACCGCATCGTGGGCTGGTCCGCCGCCCCGTCCGACGGTGCCGCCTCGCCCGTGGAAGAGCCGGAGGAGCACGCCGTGCCGCCTCGCCACGTCGCGGAGCATCCGCTGCGCCTTGTGGATCTCCCACTGCGACGTGGTGATGCCGGTCTCCTTGTTTGAGTCGGAGTAGCCGAGCATCACCTCCTGGACGTCACCTCTGAGGCGGAGCACCTCCCGGTAGCTGGGCTCGCTCAGCAGCTGGTCGAGGATCGTGCTCGCCGAACGCATCTCGCCGACTGTCTCGAGCAGCGGCACGAAGCCCAGCCTGGCGACGCCACCGCGCACGTCGATGAGCCCGGCCTCCCGCGCCAGCACGACTGCCGCCAACACGTCGTCGGCGCCCTCGGTCATGGAGATCACGTAGCTCTCCACGGCGTCCGAGCCGAAGCGGTCGAGTGCGGATCGGATCGTCGTGAAGAGCGAGAACGTGACGGCCGCCTCGCCATCGAGGTTCGGGACGGCGCCGAGGAGCGGGCGTCGGCTCTCGAGCTCTCGTCCCAGGAGGTGGAGCCGCTCCCCACGGTCCAGGCTGGCGTAGGGGCGTCCCAGCTCGCCGAGCCCGTCGATCACCGCGCCGAGCGCGACGTGGTGGCGTTCGGCGTGCTCGCGGATGTCCAAGGTGGCGAGCTGGAAGCCGAACGCGGTCACGGTCCGGATGAAGCGGTCGAGGGAGCCGTTCGCGATGACGGCACCACGGTTCGCGAGCAGTGAGTCCCGCATCAGCTCGAGGTCAGCCAGCAACCCGGCGGGGCTCTCGTACTCTCCAGGCGCGGCTGCCGGGCGCGCTTCGGCCAGGCGGCGCTGGGCCCTGAGGAGCCGCTCGCGCACGAACGAGGCCTTCAACCGGTACGGCTCCTCGGCATTGAGGCGGCCGTATCGGCGCACGACGCCGGGCATCTCACTTCCGTCCGCGGCGAGGCTGTCCGCCAGGGCGGCGGACACGCCCGTGATCTGGGTCGACGAGCTGAGCTGGGTGATGAGCGACTCGATGCCGCCGAGGAGCAGGTCGAGGCCGAGCTGGTGCTGCTGTGCCAGCACCGCCACCGTGACCTCGGGCGTGACGTTCGGGTTGCCGTCACGGTCACCGCCCACCCAGCTGCCCAAACGCACCGGGGTCGCGTCGGCCGGGACCTCGATCCCGAGCTTGCGGAGCTCGTCGACGAAGTGGTCCACCACGTCGGGCACCACGCTCGCGGCGAGGTCCGAGAGGTAGAAGAGCACTGCCCGCGCCTCCTCGACCGGCTGCGGACGCTCCCGCCGCAGCTCGTCGGTCTGCCAGAGCAGGTCGATCACCTCCGCCAGGCTCCCGTCGATGCGGTCACGGTCGGACTTGGCGCTGCGGCCCCGCACCTCCAGAAGCTCGGCCACCCGGAGCAGCTTCGTGAGGACCGACTGGCGGGCGACCTCCGTGGGATGGGCGGTGAAGACCGGCCGCAGCTCGAGATGGGCGACGCAGGTGGCGAGGTGGCTCACCGCTTCGGGGTCCGCCGCGACCCGCTCGGCCATGAGCCCGATGGCGCTCCCTTCCGCAGCCCGGCCTCGGTCGAGCGACGCCGCCCGGTGCACCTGCTCGGCGGTGTTGGCGAGGTTGAAGTAGGAGGAGAAGGCCCGCGCCAGAGAGATGGCGGTCGGCAGGTCGAGGCTGGCGAGCAGGCTTGCCATCTCATCGGCGTCACCGGCGTCGCGCCCCTGCCGGCTCAGCCCGCGGACGCGTTCGACCAGATCGAGCAGCTCCTCGCCCACCTGGCGCACCAGCGTGTCGCCGAGCAGGGAGCCCAGAAGGCGGATGTCGGCCCGCAAGCCGTCGTCGGCGTCCTCCTCCCCGTCCACGGGGCCAGTCTGGCAGCCCTCCCGTTCCCGGCGTGCGCCCCGTGCATCTGCTGGCTTTTCGGTCAGCCGCGGGGGACGATGCAGCATGGTGAGCCTGGTGCCTTCCGACCCGCCGGGCAGCGCGGGTCCGGACCAGGCGTGACGTCTGCCCTGTTGAACTCGATCAGGATTCGAGGGCTAGGACCAGGGCCGCTTGCAGTGATCCGACGGCGAACCCGAGCACGCCACCGATGGCGATGAGGATGATCTCGTCCTCCTCGAAGACGCCGCGCAGCATCCGCTCGAACTCGGGCTTGGGGAGGCCGCCGAGCCGTTCTTCGATCATGTCGTCGATGCCGAGGCGCTCTTCGAGATGGGCCTCGATGCCCGCCTCGAGGCCGGGCTCGCGCCCGAGCTCTTCGAGCATCGCGCCGGCCAGCACGGCGGGCGGTGGCGGTGTGGCGCCGCCGGCGAGCATCTCGAACATCGGTTGGAGCGCGTCGAGCCGCTCCGCGACGACCTCTCGGACCACGGCGGTCGCCCGCTCCGTGTCCCCCCGCTCGCGCAGCGTCCGCAGCAGGTTGGCGGGCGTGAGGACCTCGTGGGCGGCGATCCGGCCGTAGTCCCGCGCGATCTCCGGTTGGCGCTTCGGGAACATGCCCTGGTACGTGATGAGACCGAGGAACCGGGTGGGCTCCCACGGCCGGAACACCATCTGGATCGCCAGCCAGTTCGTCCCGAGGCCGACGACGGCGCCGACGATCGGCATCGTCCACCACTGGCCGAAGATGCCGTAGAGGAGCACCTGCAAGAGCCCGACCCCGAAACCGATGGCGCCGCCGGACCACTCGATGAACCGCAGCTCCTTCGCCATGATCTCCTTGGAGACCCGGGCGAGGCGGTCGGCCTCCTCGCCGCTGAGCATCTCCACCACGAGCGCGGGCAGATCGAGCAGCTCGTCCGCGACCGGGGCGAGCCGCTCGACGAGCTCGCTGCCCGCCTCGACGGTCTCCTTGCGCACCTGGTCGAGGAGTGCCTCGCGAGCCGCCGGCGCCAGCTCGTCCCAGAGACCGGGGCGTATCCGATCGGCGAGGCGGGCCACGATCGGCTCGATGGCGGTGTCGAGGGTGGCCGGCAGGTCAGCGACGGACGAAGGCGCCAGCTGGCGCAGGATGTCCTCCGGCGTGAGGACCTCAGAGGTCGTCGCCGCGATCTCGTTGGCGAACTTCGGCGCCAGCCGGTAGATGATCCCCTGCCAGCCGATCGGCCCGAAGCCGATGAAGCGGCTCGGGTGGAAGATCATCCGGACGCCGGCGACGTTCGTCCCGTACCCGATGCAGGCGGTCACGAGCGGGATGGCGACGATGATCTCAAGCGCGGGCAAGGTGGCTCCTCGCGTGTGCTCGCGGAGCTCTCAGCCCCATGCCCGGCGCAGTCGACGCACGGGGGCCGCTGGCATCTTCGGTGTGCTCATCAGAGATCTGGCACGCTCCTCGCAGCCGGACGCGGCAC
>JBBDQT010000156.1:0-4380 GCA_040905815.1 Acidimicrobiales bacterium | reverse complement strand
ACGACGAGCGGGTCGTGGGCGAGCGCATCGGGCGACTCGGTCAAGGTGTTGAGGACCCGGTAGTAGCCGGTGGCCGACAGGCCGAGCCGTTCGCGGATGGCTGTCTGCTTCGATCCGGGCAGCTGCCACCAGCAGCGCTCGAGGTCGAGCACCGCCCTCTCTCGTTCGGTCAGGGCCATCGACGACACCTTGGCCGGATCGACCCCGGGATGCAAGCACCCTCGGGCCCGCCTACGGTGGCCGACACGCCGGGTTAGCTCAGCTGGTAGAGCACCTGTCTTGTAAACAGGAGGTCGTCGGTTCGAACCCGACACCCGGCTCCGAGCAGCCGACCGCGAGATCTTTGGGAGACCGGATCTTCAGGACGCCAGGGAGATCTGCTCGACGACCGCCACATCGGCGAGGTGGCCCTCGACCTTGCGCTTGATGCGCTGCAAGGCGTTGTCGATCGACTTCACGTGCCTGCCGAGGTGCACACCGATCTCCTGGTAGCTCTTGCCCTCGACGTAGAGGCGCAGGACGTCGACCTCGAGCCCGGAGAGCATCTCGGCCATCGCCGAGCGCATGCCTTCCATCCGCTCGGCCGACACGACGTGATCGGCGGGGTCGGCCACGTTGTGGTCGTCGAGCAGCTCCTCGATCGAGCGCTCGGCGGTGTCGTCACCGCCGCGGACGCCCGAGAGGGACACGTACTGGTTGAGCGCCTGGTGCTTCTGGCGGGTCGCCGTCTTGATGGCGGTGATGATCTGTCGGGTGATGC
Organism: Acidimicrobiales bacterium; assembly: GCA_040905815.1. Taxonomy (GTDB): domain Bacteria; phylum Actinomycetota; class Acidimicrobiia; order Acidimicrobiales; family CADCSY01; genus CADCSY01. The sequence continues at coordinate 3,620 of JBBDQT010000156.1, read as the reverse complement.
ACAGCTCGGCGAAGGCCCGGAAGCTGGCCTGGCGGTCCGGCTGGTAGTCGCGGATGGCCTTGTACAGGCCGATCAGCGCCTCCTGCTCGACGTCCTCGCTGTCACCCCCGACCAGGAAGTAGCCACGTCCCTTGGAACGGGCGAAGCGGCGGTACCGCTCGATCAAGGCGAGCTGGGCGAGGTTCTCTCCGCCCTGCGCACGGACGGCGAGCTCGTCGTCGGTGACGTCGGTGAGTGCGGCGGTACCAAGGCGAAGCGACAAGATGGGCTCCTGCGAGTGTGGTGTGGAGTGCTGCTGCCCAAGCCAGTGGTGTCGGCCTGACGTCATCCGAGGTGACTAGACACAATGCACCACACACGGAGCGTGCGTGTCAACAGTCACATCCAGAAAAGTTACCGGTCAGTACCCGGTCGCCGCACCGATCAGATCGCCTTGTCCACCTGTGGGCGTTTTCCGCCACCACCCGCCATGGTCCGGGTGGGTCACGGCCGCTCGGGCCATGCTCGGATGGCCCCGCGAAGGGGTGTCTGCCCTGCCTCCGCTCCGTAGGGATGGGCGGCCGCAGAGGGGGGCTCCGACGACCAGCTCAGACCATGGGGAGGCGGCGCCGGGCCACCTCGAAGCACGCCAGCGCGCCGGCCGCCGACACGTTGAGTGACGACAACGCCCCACGCAGGGGTATCGCCGCCACGATGTCGCACCGGGCCCGGACCAGGCGCCCCAGGCCGTGCCCCTCGGCACCGAGCACGAGGGCGACGGGTTCGGTGGCGAGGGCGAGGTCGAACAGCGGGGTGTCGCCGTCGGCGTCGAGGCCCACCACCCAGACGCCCTGGTCCGACGCCCGGGCGAGCGCGGCGGGCAGCCCGCTCACCACCGCCATGTCCAGGTGCTCCACCGCGCCGGCGGCGGCCTTGGCCACGGTCGGCGTGACGTGGGCAGACCGGTGCCTGGGCAGGACGATGCCGGTGGCGCCTGCGCACTCGGCGGTGCGGAGCAGTGCGCCGAGGTTCTGGGGGTCGGTGATCCCGTCCATGCAGACGAGGAAGGGGTTCGTCCCGCCCGCGCCCCGAGTGGTGCAGATGCGGTCGAGCTCGCTCTCGGGGAGCGGGTCGGCGTGGGCGAGGACGCCCTGTGGCGCTTCTGAGCGGGCCTCGGCGTCGAGCTGGCCGCGCGAGACCCGTCGCACCGTCACCCGGGCCTCGGCCGCGAGCTCGAGGATGTCGCCGATGATCGGGGTGGGCTCGACCTCCTCGCCGAGCCAGATGTCCCGGCATCGCCGGCGGCCGGCGAGCAGCAGCTCGCGGACAGCGTGACGGCCCTCCACCTGCTCACCGCCGAGACCCCTGCGGCCACTCGGCGTCGTCGCTGCGCCCTCGGAGGGGGGACGAGGCCCCCCCGGTGGAGCGCCGGCCCGGGCCCGAGACGATGCGCCGCCCCGCGGCGACCCAGCCGGGCGCTTGCGGCCTCCCCCGCCGCCCGGCCGCCTGCGACCCGGAGGACGGCGCGCGGGGCTCACCGGCCGTGCCCCGCTCTGGTGACGACGGCCACCGCCCAACAGGCGATGCCCTCGCCACGACCGAGCGCACCGAGGCCTTCAGGGCGGCGGCCCTTGACGGTCACGTCGGCGCCGACGGCCTCGGAGAGGCGGTGCTGCATCTCGGCGCGGTGCGGGGCGAGCCGCGGCTCCTCGCACACCACCGAGCAGTCGACGTTGCCCGGTTCCCACCCGGCACCACGCACTCGCTCGACGGCGATGCGAAGCAGCTCGATGCTGTCGGCGCCGGCCCAGCGGGGATCGCTGTCGGGGAAGTGCTCCCCGATGTCGCCGAGGCCCGCAGCCCCGAGCAGGGCGTCGGTCGCCGCGTGGGCGACGGCGTCCGCGTCGCTGTGGCCGGCGAGGCCCCGGGCGCCCGGCAGGGCGACCCCGCCGAGCACGAGGCGGCGAGCGGGGTCGTCGCCGAAGGGGTGGACGTCGAAACCGAGGCCCACCCGCGTCCCCTGGCCGGTGGCCGGACCCCGCGCCGTGCCGAGGCGCGCCTCGGCCACGGCGAGATCGCCGGGGTCGGTGAGCTTGACGTTGGCGGAATCGCCTGGCACCAGCACCACCCTGCCACCGATCGCCTCCACCAGCGCGCCGTCGTCGGTGGCCTCCGGTGCGCCGGCGTGGGCCTGCCGAAGCATGGCGGCGGTGAACGCCTGTGGGGTCTGGACGGCCACCAGACCGGCACGGTCGACCGTCTCCTCCACCGTGCCGCCGGCGGCGGCTCGCTTGAGCGTGTCCGTCACCGGCACCCCCGGGACGGCGGCGTCGGCGCCGTCACGCACGGCGGCCACGACAGCCTCGAACAGCGCCGGCGGGCAGAGGGGACGAGCACCGTCGTGGATCACGACGACCCCGATGTCGACGGGGACCGCGGCGAGGCCGGCCCGCACCGACGAGGAGCGCGTGGCACCGCCGGCGACCACCACGTCGGCGCCGGCGATCACCGCACCGGCCAGGTCCTCGGCAGGGACCACGACGACCACGCCGGCGCACGAGGGAGCGGCACGCATGGCGTCGACCGCGTGGTCGACGACGCGCCGCCCAGCGAGCGGTGCCCACTGCTTCGCGCCGCCGAAGCGCGAACCGGACCCGGCGGCGACGACCACGGCCCAGGCGCCGGTCGAGGCCTCGGTCACGCGGTCAGAGAGGCGAAGAACATGCGGCCCTTCGAGGTCTGCACGCTCGAGGCGATCGTGACGTCGACGTCGTCACCGAGCCGGTCGCCACCGTCGTTCACCACCACCATCGTCCCGTCCTCGAGGTAACCCACGCCCTGCCCTGCGTCGCGGCCCTGGCGGCTCACCGTAATGCGGACCGTCTCACCGGGCACCAGGACCGGCTGGAGGCTGCGGGCGAGCTCGCTCAGGTCGAGGCAGCGGACGCCTTGGAGCTCGGCGACGCGGCGGAGGTTCGTGTCGGTCGTGAGGAGCGAGGCGCCGTAGCGGTCGGCGAGGACGACGAGCTTGGCGTCGACCTCGGCACGTTCGGGCACCTCGTCCTCGAGCACCACGAGACCGAGCGAGGGTTCGTCCTGCGCCGCGGCGAGCGCCTCGAGGGCACGCCGACCACGCCGGCGGCGGCCGGGATCGGCGGCGTCGGCGATCCCCTGGAGCTCGTCGAGGACGAAGCGGGGCACGGCGAGGCGGCCGGGGAGGAAGCCGGAGGCGGCGGTGACCGTGAGGCGTCCGTCGATGGCCGCGGACGAGTCGACGAGCACGAGAGGCTCGCCCGGGTGACCGCCGAGTCCGACCTTGCCCTGGACGAGTGCGGGGCGCCGGAGGAGGGCGACGAGCTCCTCCCCCTTGGAGGCACCGGCCTGGTAGCCGGCGTAGAGGCCGATCCAGGCGAGGAGGCCGAGCACCGGCCAGCCCCACCGGCCCGGAAGCATCGTGACGGCGGCGATGCCGACGGTGAGCCCGACCCCTCCGAGGACGAGGGCGCCCACGGCGCCGGCGAGGAGGATGGCGGCGTCGGCAGCCGCCACGGCGCGCTGGAAGCCGCGCACGCCCGCGTGCAGGGCCCGGCCGAGCACGCCTCCTTGGACGTAGCCGATGCCCGCGCCGAGGCAGGCGCCGA
>JBBDQT010000155.1:0-26096 GCA_040905815.1 Acidimicrobiales bacterium | reverse complement strand
CCACCAGGTGTCGGTGGCCCGGGCCCTCGCCAGGGGCACCGCCGCCTTCGACGCCTGACCGATCCGAGCGCGCTCTGCCGCCGGCCCGAACATCTGGAACCGGCGGTGATCACCGCGCCAGAGGCGCGGCCCGCACCGCCAGTACGGGGAGGGGGCGCCCGGTCACCGGCGAGGCGCGTCAGGCGCTGAGGCGGCGCTGTCCGTCGACCCGGGGTCCGACGGCGAGCTCGGCGCGGTCGGCGGCGAGCCGGCCGGCCGCCCAGCCCGCGTGGTTGCCGATCTGGACGCGATGGGAGACGAGGTCGGGAAAGGCCTCGGCAAGGGCTTCCTCGACGGCCTCCTCCCGTGCCGCCAGGACGGGCAGCAGTCGCCCGTCGCCGAGCGCGTCGTCGGCGGTCGACACGCTCGACTCGGTGGTCTGGCGGAGGCGCTCGCCGATGCGGTCTGCGAAGGCGGTGAGGAAGCTGGAGCGGAAGGAGCGGGTGCGCGTCACGCCTCGGGCGTCGACCTGTGGGCCCGCAGCCGCCATGGCAGAGGTCGCTTGCACGAGGAGCGAGGCGTGGAGGAGCTCGACGGCGTCGAGGTCGCTCGGATAGCCGAAGGCCGTGCAGAACCCGTAACGCTTGCTCCAGACCGTCCGGCACCGGTTCGCGGACGCGATCGCGTGCAGCAGGTGCGCCTTACCGGCGGCGTAGGGATCCTCGACGGGGACGCGCCTGGCGCCGGGCGGCGCGCTCTGCGCCTCGCTCGACGCCAGCAGCGCCTGGTCGATGGCGTGGCGGGTGATCAGCTCCTGCGCCTTCGCGCTGAGCGCCTCGGCCTCCTCGGGGAACTCGGTGGACTCGGCCTTGGCGAGCAGCCCGCGGACCTTGGCGAGCACCTTGGGGTCGAGCCCGCCGAGGCGTGGTTCGCCTGCGGTCGCGGAGCTCCAGGCGCTCGGCGGCGGGCACAGCCGTGGTTGCGCGGGCAGGGTGAGCAGGGTGGCGAGCACCTCGACGGCCACCTCGAGGAGTCGGCGCACGCCGAGGCCCGCACGCTCCGACCACTGGACGAGGTACGGCCTCCGCTCGTCCCACCACACGCGCGCGCCGATCTCCTCGAGCTGTGACCGCCAGGCGGCAGGTGCGTCGGCGAGCGGGAGGTCGACGCCCTGCCGGGCCACCGCATCGACCAGCGAGGAGCGGTGGGTTGGGGACGCTCGGTGTCCGACGATGCGCGCCAGGTCGGCCGGCTGCCATCCGTCCTCCCACAGCCCTGCGAGCAGCAAGCCGGCGGCGCGCGCCAGGGCGGTGTCGACGACCCGGCACCCGCTCGGCTCCGAGGCGTACACGGCCAAGACCTCGAGCACTGCGACGCGGTCCGCGCGCTCCCGGACGGAGCGGGCCTGCGCCGCGACCTGGATCAGCGTGGTCGCGTCCGCCACGGTGAGCCTGGGCGGCGAAGGGCGGCGGGCTTCACCGAACAAGCCATCGCCGGGCGGCGGGGCCGACCGGGCCTCGCCGAACTGGCCGTCACCGAAGCGGCCGGCGCCGGGCGGCGGGCCCGACCGGGCCGGCGACACCCGTCCCGGAGCGGGCGGGGAGCTCCCCCGCTGCCGCTGCCGCTGCTTCGCTGCCCGTCGCTGCCGGTTCTGCTTGCCCATGCCGACGAGCGTCGCACCGGGGTGTGACAATCCGGTGCATCCCATCCCCCCGCCGCTCGAAGACCAAGCGAGCTGCCGGCACCGCATCGGCGTGACCGGGCCAGCAATAGCCTGCTGCCATGGACGCTCTCGCCGCCATCGGTGCCTGCCGCTCGGTCGAGCTCAGCGACGCGGTGAGGAGCGCACGGTGAGCGAGCCCGCGCTCCCCGCTGACGAGCGGCCGGTCGACGACACGCCCGTGCACACCGAGGACCTGCCACCCACGCCCGTCCGCGACCGCAACATCCCGATCACAGCGTGGGTCGAGGCCCCGCCGGAGGCGCTGACGCTCGGTGATGACATCGACCAGCCGCTCACGACGTACAAGCGCCGCATCGGGCCCTGGTTGCTGTGGCGGGCCGGACCTGCCTCCAAGGGCGACGCCCGCTACCTCGCCGTCCGGGCCGAGGACCTATCCGACCAGCACACGTTCCGGATCTTCCCCGACGGCGGCGGTGACGGGATCGGTCCGAGCGGGGAGCGCCACAGCCGGTTCCGCAACTGGAAGCAGGACCTGCAGACCCACACCTGACCGCACCACCACAGCTACGCCACGTCTCGGCGCTTGCGGCCTGGCCGCGCGCGCCACCTGCCGATCGGTGGCGGGCCGAGAGCTCGCGTCGTTCAGCGCAGCAGCGCGGCGGGAGGGGGGCCGTCGCGCCCGAGGAGGAAGTCCCGCAGCGCGAGCAGGCGGCCACCGAGGTGCCAGAACGGGGTCCGCCGGGTGGGCAGGAGGGTGCCGGAAAACGTCGTCCAGATCGCCATCGCGAAGCGGATCGAGGCCGGGTAGCGCCCGAAGTTGCGGCGCACGAGGTGCAGGCTGTTGCGCAGCATCAGGTACTCGGGGACACCTGACTCGCTCGACATGCTCGGGTTGCGCACGACCGCTCCCCACACGATGCCGACGTCCCAGCCCGCCGCCCGCGCCCGCAGGCCGAGGTCGGCCTCCTCGCAGTAGGCGAAGTACGACTCGTCGAAGAGGCCGATCTCGGCGAGGCAGTCACGCCTGGCGAGGAGCAGCGTCCCGTGCGGGTGGTCGGCGTCCTCCCAACCCGGGCGGCGTTCGGTCGGCCCGAGGATCCCGCCGAAGTAGCGGTCCACCACCGGACGGGCGAGCCGGACACCGTCGTCGCCGTACTCGGGCGAAGCGAGACCGGCACGGGGTCGGGCAGAGGCGGCGGCGAGGAGGGCGGGCACGCAGCCCTCGTCGGCCGCGGCGTCGTGGGGGCAGACGATCACCCAGCGGCCGGCCCGCTCCTCGTCCTCGTCGAGCCACCGCCGGAGCCCGACGTTCGCAGCCGGACCGAAGCCGGCGTTGCGCCCGAGCGCCACGAGCTCCGCACCGGGGAGCCCGTCGCGCAGGGTGGCGACCGCGGTCGCCGGCGAGCTGTTGTCGACCACGATCAGGCGGTCCACCCCCTGTGCCAGGAGGACGCGTCCGGTGTCGACGCACGCCTCGGCCCGGTCCCGGTGCACGATCACCGCGGTGACCGGCCCCCACGGTTCGGTCACGAAGGAGCGGTTGCGGCCGCCTCCTCGGCGGCCTCGAGCTGCGCCTCGACGAGATCGAGGCCGCCGTCCCAGAACCCCGGGTCGGCGAGGTCACAGCCCACGATGCGCCCGAGGTCCTCGGGCGCCATGGAGCCGCCTGCCGACAACAGGTGCAGGTACCGAGAGACGAAGTCGCTCCCCTGCACCTCGTACTGGCGGTACACCGACAGGGCGAGGAGCTGGCCGTACGCGTAGGCGTACACGTAGCCCGGCGTCCCGATGAAGTGCGGGACGTAGCTCCACCAGGTCCGGTAGCCCTCGCTGATCTCGACGGCATCGCCGAGCACCTCCGCCTGGCTCTCGGCCCACAGGTCCCCGAACCGCTCGACCGACAGCTCCCCCTCGGCGCGTCGTGCCGTGTGCACCGTGTCCTCGAATCGGTTCATGGCGGTCTGGCGGAAGACCGTGCCGATGGCCCCCTCGATGTTCTCGGCGAGGAGGGCCAGGCGCTCCCCCGGTTCGGCCGTCTGAGCGAGCAGCCGGTTGAACAGGACCGTCTCTCCGAAGACCGACGCCGTCTCGGCCACGGTCAGGGGCGTGCCCAGGTGGAAGATGCCCTGGTCCCGAGCGAGGTGGGCGTGGAGCCCGTGGCCGAGCTCGTGGGCGAGGGTGAGCACGTCGCTGCTGCGGCCCGTCCAGTTGAGGAACACGTACGGGTGCACCGAGGGGACCGTGTACGCGCAGAACGCGCCGGGGCGCTTCCCGGGACGGTCCGGGGCGTCGATCCAGCGCTCGTCGAAGAAGCGGCGGGCGGCCGTGGCCATCTCCTCGGAGAACGAGGCGTAGCTCTCGAGCACGAGGTCACGGGCATCGTCCCAGCTGATGCGCACATCGCTCGTCGCCAGGCTGGCCATGCGGTCGTAGTCGGCGATGCGCTCCACGCCGAGGACCTTCGCCTTCAGCGCGTACCAGCGCCGGGGGATGTCGTAGCGGGACCGCACCGCCTCCACGAGCGCCTGCACCGAGTCGTCGCTCGCCTCGTTCGAGAGGTTGCGGCTCGAGAGCCACGACGGGTAGCCGCGGAGCCGGTCGTCGACCGCCTTGTCGTGCAGCAGCGTGTTGAAGATGAACGCCCTCGTGCGCAACCCCGGTTCGAGACCGGCGGTCACCGCCTCGGCGGCGGCCTTGCGGACGAGGGGGTCGTGGGACTGCAGACGGGAGAGACCGGCCTCGAGGGTCGCCGGCTCCCCGTCGAGCACCACCTCCAGCGTGGAGATGAGCTCACCGAAGAGGCGGCTCCAGGCCGACCGGCCCGTCGCCGCCTTCTCGGCGAGGATGCGCTCCTCGGGCTCGCTCAGGAGGTGCTGGCGGTACCGGCGCTCGGCCTCGAGGTGGTGGCGGCAGAAGTCGAGCCGCTCGTCGGCGAGGAGGGAGGCGACCCGGTCGTCGTCGAGCACCGCCCACTCCAGCTCGAAGAACAGCAGATGGGTCTGGACGGCGGTGGCCCGCTCCTGGACCTTCTGCATGAGCGCGCTGCGGCTCGGATCGGTGACATCGGTGGCGAAGCGCAGGGAGGCATAGGAGCCGGCGCGGCCGAGGACGTCGTGCAGCTCGGCGAGGGAGGTCATGAACCGCACGAGCTCATCTGCGCCGTAGCCGGCGATCCGGCCGCGCTCGGCGCCGAGGGCGGTGGTCCGCCGGTCGGCCTCGTCGAGGAGCTCGTCGACGGCGCCCTCGTCACGGCCATCGAGGAGGTGGCTCAGATCCCACGTGACGTCAGCGACGTCGGTCCCGCCCGGTCGGGTCACGGTCGTCATGGCCGGCGAGCCTACGCGCGCCGGTCGGAGACCGGATTTCCCCTACGGCCATAGGGGGAATCCCCTCCGATGGTTACACTCGGCGCATGGCCGAGCCCCTCTTCGAGATCGACGACCTGCACGTCTCGGTGGACGACGGCTCGGGAACCCCGGCCTCGATCCTCAACGGCGTCGAGCTCGTCGTCCGACCCGGCGAGGTCCACGCCCTGATGGGCCCGAACGGATCCGGGAAGTCCACCCTCGCCAACGCGCTCATGGGCAACCCCGACTACGAGGTGACCAGCGGGCGGATCCGGTTCAAGGGCGAGGACGTCACCGACTGGGACGCCGACATCCGGGCCAAGGCCGGCATGTTCCTCGCCTTCCAGTACCCCCAGGAGATCGCCGGCGTGCCCGTGCGGTCGTTCCTCCAGCAGGCGCTCGCCGCCCGCAAGGGGATCGAGGACCTCTCGATGCTCGAGACGCGCCTCGCGATCATGGACTGGATGGGCCGGCTCGACATGGACCCCTCCTTCGCCGACCGCTACCTCAACGAGGGCTTCTCCGGCGGCGAGAAGAAGCGCAACGAGATCCTCCAGATGGCGATCCTCGAGCCCGACCTCGCCATCCTCGACGAGACCGACTCCGGGCTCGACATCGACGCCCTGCGGGTCGTCGCCAAGGGCCTGCGAGCGGTGCAGGAGGAGCGCCCCGAGATGGGCGTCATCCTCATCACCCACTACCAGCGCATCCTCGAGGAGCTGACACCCGACGTGGTGCACATCCTCATCGAGGGTCGGATCGTCGAGAGCGGTGGCGCCGACCTGGCCCACAAGCTCGAGGCTGAGGGGTACGAGGCGTGGCAGCAGCAGTGAGCGACCAGACGACGACCGCGGGAGCCATCGACGTCGCCAAGGCCCGCGCCGACTTCCCCATCTTCGACGAGCGCCACGACCGACGCCTCGTCTTCCTCGACACCGCGGCGTCGTCACAGAAGCCCCGCGCTGTGCTCGACGCGATGACCAGCTACTACGAGACGACCCACGCCAACGTGCACCGGGGCGTCTACGACCTCGCCGAGGAGGCCACCGCCCGCTACGAGGGGGCCCGGGCCACCATCGCCCGCTTCATCGGGGCGTCGAGCGAGCGCGAGGTCATCTTCACCAAGAACGTCACCGAGGCGTTCAACCTGATCGCCCACAGCTGGGGTCGGGCCAACCTCGCCGCCGGCGACGCGGTGCTGCTCACCGAGATGGAGCACCACGCCAACCTCGTGCCCTGGCTCATGCTCGCCGAGGAGCGGGGCATCGAGCTGCGCTACCTCGGCATCACCGACGACGGCGAGCTCGACCTGTCCGACCTCGACGAGAAGCTCGACGGCGCCAAGCTCCTGAGCGTCACGGCCATGAGCAACGTGCTCGGCACGCTCACCCCCGTCCGGCTGCTCGCCGACGCCGCCCACGCCGCCGGTGCCCTCGTCGCGGTCGATGGCGCCCAGTATGTGCCCCACACCACGACCGACGTCGCCGCCCTCGACGCCGACCTGTTCGCCTTCACGGGACACAAGATGCTCGGCCCGACCGGCATCGGAGCCCTCTGGGGGCGCGAGGCCCTGCTCGACGCCATGCCGCCGTTCATGGGCGGCGGCGACATGATCCGGGACGTGCGCCTCGACGGGTTCACCCCGAACGAGCTGCCGTGGAAGTTCGAGGCGGGGACGCCGCCCATCGCCGAGGCCATCGGCCTCGAAGCCGCCGTCGGCGAGCTCGAGCGCTACGGGATGGACGCCATCCGCGCCCACGAGCAGCGGGTGACCGGCTACGCCATCTCCTCGCTGATCGAGCGCTTCGGGGACGGCTTCACCCTGCATGGCCCCCACTCCGTCGAGCGGCGTGGCGGCGTGTTGTCGTTCAGCTTCGAGGGCATCCACCCCCACGACATCTCCCAGGTCCTCAACGAGTCGGGGGTGTGCGTGCGCGCCGGCCACCACTGCGCGAAGCCGCTCATGCGACGCCTCGGCGTCGGGGCGACGGCGCGCGCCTCGTTCTACGTGTACAACGACACCGACGACGTCGACGCCCTGGCGGATGCCCTCGAGGACGCCGCCGAGATGTTCGCCCTCTAGGAGACGAGAGACGACGATGCCCGGCCTCGAAGACCTCTACCGCGAGATCATCCTCGACCACTACCGCAACCCCCGGAACCGGGGCGAGCTCGACACGCCCCCCGCCCACCGCACCGAGGGCTTCAACCCGCTCTGCGGCGACGAGATCGTGGTCTACGTGTCGGTCGGTGAGGGCCGGCGGGTGTCCGACATCAAGATCGGGGGCCAGGGCTGCTCGATCAGCCAGAGCTCGGCGTCGATGATGTCGGCGGCGGTCAAGGGCAAGACGCTCGACGAGGCCCGGGCCATGACCCGGGCGTTCAAGGCGCTGATGAGCATCCACGAGACGAAGCTCGGCGGCGACGCCAACGGCGACGGGAGCGGCACCGACGCCCCGAGCCCGGATCCCGAGGTCAAGCTCGGCGACCTCGAGGCGCTCCAGGGCGTGGTGAAGTTCCCGGTGCGCATCAAGTGCGCCACCCTCTCGTGGAACACCCTGACCCAGGCCCTCGACGAGGTCGCGTCCGCCTCCTGAGGGAGCCGTCATGACCCGCTGGCTCGTCGACGGGACCAACGTCGTCGGCTCCCGCCCCGACGGCTGGTGGCGTGACCGGCCGGCGGCGTTCGCCCGGTTGGTGGGCCGGCTGGCGACGCTCGTCGCTCGCGGTGACGAGGTGACGGTCGTCTTCGACGGCGAGGCGCCGGCCGACCTGGCCGAGGGCGACCACCGCGGCGTCGCCGTGCGGTGGGCGCGCCGCCGCGGCCCCGACGCCGCCGACGACCGCATCGTGGAGCTCGTCGAGGCCGATGGGGGCCCGTCGGACCTCACCGTCGTGACCTCCGACCGCGCCCTCGGCGAACGGGTCGAGGCGCTCGACGCGAAGATCGTGGTCGTGGGCGCCGGCACCCTCCTCCGCGTCCTCGATGAGCTCGACGAGCTCGACGAGCGCTGACCGGAGACCTGCCGACGTCAGTGGTCGTCGGCCACAGCGAGAGGATCGGCGAACGGATCCGACAGGGGGTCGAGGACCGAGCGGCTGCGGGCGCGCTCGGCTTCGGCCTCGGCCTCGGACTCGTGGAACTCGGCGTAGCCGCTGCGCTCGAGCTCGTCGGCCAGCTCGGGCCCGCCGGTGGCGGCGATGCGGCCCTTGATGAGCACGTGCACGACGTCGGGACGCAGCTCGGTGAGCAGGCGCCGGTAGTGGGTGATGGCGAGCACGCCGAGGCCGCGCTCGTGGGTCTCGGCCTCGACCCGCCGGCTCACATCCCGCAGGGCGTCGACGTCGAGGCCCGAGTCGATCTCGTCCAGGATGGCGATCCGAGGCTGGAGGACGCCGAGCTGGAGGGTCTCGTTGCGCTTCTTCTCACCGCCGGAGAGGTCGACGTTGAGCGGCCGCTTGAGGAAGCGCTCGTCGAACCCGATGCGCTCCGCCTCGACGAGCATGCGGGCCTTGACCTCGCCCTCCGCCGAGACCCGGCCGGCACCGACGAGCGCCTCGGTGAGCATCGCCTCGAGCGAGACCCCGGGGACCTCGGTGGGGTACTGCATGGCGAGGAACAACCCGGCGATGGCCCGCTCGTGGGGGGCCATGGCGAGCACGTCGGCGCCGTCGAGGGTGACCGTGCCGCCGAGCACCTCGTAGCCGGGGCGACCCATGATCACGTGGGACAGCGTCGACTTGCCGGAGCCGTTCGGCCCCATGACGGCGTGGACCTCGCCGCTGCGCACGGTGATGTCGACGCCCCGCAGGATCTCTTCGCCCCCGGCCGCGGCCCGGAGCCCTCGCAGAACGAGCTCGCTCATGTCGTCCGCTCCTGGCCTTCGGCCGGGCCGCTCGGGCCACGCTCGCTTCGCTCGCTCATGTCGGGAGAACCACCTTCACGTCGTCGCCGTCGATGACCACCTCGTAGGTGGGGACCGGCTTGGTCGCCGGCAGGGTGTCGGGCTCGCCCGTCTCGAGGCTGAAGCAGCTGCCGTGCTTCCAGCACTCGATGTGGCGGGTGAGCGGGTCGACCTCCCCCTCGCTGAGCGACACGTTTGCGTGGCTGCAGGTGTCGCCGACCGCGTAGACCGCGTCGTCCTCGAAGCGGACGACGCAGATCTTGTGGCCGTCGACCAGGAAGAAGTTCGCCGTACCGGGCTCGAGGTCTGCGAGCGCGCAGAGCCGCTCGGCGGTGCGGGCGCTCACCGCCCCACCTCGTCGTCGGGGCGACGGCGGGCGAGCTTGGCGGCGATCTCAGCTCGGAGCGGCGCCGCGGCGCCGGGGACGGGCAGGCGCTCGAGGACCTCTTCGAAGAAGCCGAGCACGACGAGGCGCTCGGCGGCCTCGGGCGGGACGCCGCGGCTCTCGAGGTAGAAGCGCTGGTCCTCGTCGACGGGGCCGACGGCGGAGGCGTGGCTGCAGTGCACGTCGTTGTTCTCGATCTCGAGGTTCGGCACGGACTCGGCCCACGCGCCGGAAGAAAGCTTCACGTTCCGGTTCGTCTGGAAGGCGTTGACCCCGGCCGCGTCCTTCCCGATGTGGATGAGGCCGGTGTAGACGGCACGTGACCGGTCCTGCACCGCGCCCTTGAACAACAGGTTCGAGGTCGTCGCCGGCGCCACGTGGTCCTGGGTCGTGCGGAAGTCGAGGAGCTGGCCGCCCTCGCCGAAGTACACGGCAAGCATGTCGCCGGAGCCGCCCTTGCCGACCATCGTCGAGTCGACCGAGAGCCGGGCGTAGTCGCCGCCGAGAGCGACCATGGCGGTGAGCAGGTGCGCGTCGCGCCCGACCCGGCTGGCCTGCCGGCCGAGCTGCCACACCCTGGGCCCGAGGGTCTGAGCGTTCTGGTAGCGGAGGCGCGCCGCTGCACCGACATCGAGCTCGACGACGGGCAGCACGAGGGCGTCGACGTCGGCGGACGCCTGGTGGTCGTAGACCGTGACCTCGCTGTTCTCGCCGAGGCGGACGACGAGGTGTGGCGCGGTGATCGAGACGTCTGCGTCGGTCCAGTGCATGACCACCACGGGCGCGGCGATCGCCTTGCCTGCCTTCACCGCGATGAGCACGGGTTCGGTGGCGAGCGCGTCGTGCAGCTCGCCGATGGCGTCGGGCGGGGGTCCTGCCACGTCGCCGAGGGAGCTGCCCTCGGGATCGACGTCGAGCAGGCGCCCGACGGTGAGCCCGGCGCTGGCGGCGTCGTCGGCGATCTCGATGTGGGCCACCCGGCCGTTGCGGACGATGACGAGCGCGGCCGCCGGACCGGCGGCGGCGATGAGCGCGTCGAGCTCGGGCACCGCCGGCCGGTCCTGCGGGTGCCCGACCAGGCTGTAGCGCTCCGGCTCGAGCTCGTCGATGCGGCTGTAGCGCCACACCTCCTCCTCGGTCGACGGGAGCGGCCGCGACCCGAAGCGGTCGTATGCGGCGCTCCGGCGCTCCTGGAGCCACCCGGGGCCGTCCTGACGGCTGACAGCGTCGGCGATCGTGGAGCTCAAAGGGGAGGGGCCTCTCTCGGCGTGCGGTGGCCGTCCACGTCGTGGCACGGCAGTTCCAGGCTAGCGGCGCGCCCTGCTCCCTCCCCACTCCTGGTGGCCCGCCTACCATGGCCGGCCATGGCCACCGGACGACGCTCTCGGGACGGCGAGGGCCTCGCCAGTCGCGCTGACGACGTGCTGCTCGTCGTCGTCATCGGCGTGGTCGCCTTCGCCGCCCTCTCGATCGTGTCCGCGGTGATCAGCACGATCCTGTTCCTCGTCAAGCTCGCCATCGTCGTCGCCGTCGTGGCCGTGGTCGGTGCGTTCGTGCTGCGCCGCCGCTGACCGGCTACTTGCGCTTGCGCTTGCGCTTGCGCTTCGACTTCGACTTCGGCAGCAGACGGCGGAGGCCCCGGGGGCGGATCCGCTCGGCGTCGACCTCGGCCCGGGTCTTCGACACCGCGGCGTTGACGATGTTCTCCGCCTCGTCGAGGAGAGCGGCGATGGAGTCGTCCGACCCCACGCTGCGCGGAGCGTCGGGGGTGGGCGGGGCGACGGCGGTGCCGTGGTGCCACGCCACGTCGGCCATGCGCGGGTCGTAGCCGGAGCAGGGGTCAGGGCAGCGCCACGGCGCTTCGGGCGCGAGGTCGATGTCGCACTTGCGCACGGTGTCGCCGCTCGCGTACGTCCTGCTCTCGTAGTGCTTGCACTCCATCCTCATCGGCACGGCACCATTGTGCCGCTTCGAGGGGTGTAGCGGGACGGCCTAGCCGACCGAGCCCTCCATCTGGAGCTCGATGAGGCGGCTCCACTCGACCGCGTACTCCATCGGGAGGGTGCGGGTCACGGGCTCGATGAAGCCGTTGACGATCATGCCCATGGCCTGCTCCTCGGAGAGGCCGCGGCTCATGAGGTAGAAGAGCTGCTCGTCTCCCACCTTCGACACCGTGGCCTCGTGGCCGACGACCGCGTCGCGCTCGCCGATCTCCATGTAGGGATAGGTGTCCGAGACGCTGTTCTCGTCGAGGATGAGGGCGTCGCACTGCACGTGGCTCTTGCAGCCGTAGGCGCCGTCCTCGACGCGGACCAGACCCCGGTAGCTCGTGCGGCCGCCGTCCTTGGAGATCGACTTGGACACGATGCGGCTCGTCGTCTCGGGGGCGGCGTGGGTCATCTTGGCGCCCGCGTCCTGGTGCTGGCCCTCGCCGGCGTAGGCGACGGAGAGCACCTCGCCCGAGGCCTTCGGGCCGACCATGACGACCGCCGGGTACTTCATCGTGAGCCGGCTGCCGATGTTGCCGTCGATCCACTCCATGTGGCCCTCGGCCTCGACCCGCGCCCGCTTGGTGACGAGGTTGAAGACGTTGTTCGACCAGTTCTGGATGGTGGTGTAGGTGACGCGGGCCTGCTCGCCCACGACGATCTCCACCACCGCGGAGTGCAGCGAGTCGGAGGTGTACACCGGCGCCGAGCAGCCTTCGATGTAGTGCACCTTCGAGCCCTTGTCGGCGATGATGAGGGTCCGCTCGAACTGGCCCATGTTCTCGGCGTTGATCCGGAAGTAGGCCTGCAGCGGCATCTCGACCTCGACGCCCGGCGGGACGTAGATGAAGCTGCCGCCCGACCACACCGACGTGTTGAGCGACGAGAACTTGTTGTCGTTGGGCGGGATGATCTTGCCGAACCACGCCCGCACGATCTCGGGGTGCTCCCGGAGGGCGGTGTCCATGTCGGTGAAGATGACGCCCTGCGCCTCGAGGTCCTCGCGGTTCTTGTGGTAGACGACCTCGGACTCGTACTGGGCGGTGACACCCGCCAGGTACTTGCGCTCCGCCTCGGGGATGCCGAGCTTCTCGTAGGTGTTCTTGACCGATTCTGGCAGCTCGTCCCAGGCGTCGACCTGCTTGTCGGTCGGCTTGATGTAGTAGTAGATGTTGTCGAAGTAGATCTGCGACATGTCGCCGCCCCAGCTGGGCATCGGCCGCTTCTCGAACTGGCGGAACGCCTTGAGGCGCATGTCGCGCATCCAGTCGGGCTCGCCCTTCATCCACGACATCTCGCGGATGATGTCCTCGTTGAGGCCACGCTTGGGCTTGAAGACGTACTCCTCGGCGTCGCTCCAGCCGAGCTTGTACCTGCCGAGGTCGAGGTCTGTGGCTGTCATGGCGATCAGTCCTTCGCTGCTGGGGTGCGGTGTTGCGCTGTCGGCGGGGATTTCCCCTACGGCCATGGTAGCAATTCCAACGCCCAACTCCTTCCCCCGATCACCCTCGTTCGAAGAGCACCACCCGGGCGGTCAGCGGGAACGTGCGCTCCTCCACGACCCGGAGCCCCTGGAGCTCGTCGGGGACCCGGGCCCGGGTCACCAGCCAGATGCGTCGGGCGCTGCTGCTGCGGACCGCCGCAACGGCTTCCCCTGAGGCGTAGACGCGACGCGTGCGCCGCCACGGGTCGGGCGGCACGAGCGGGTTCGGAGGAGGCGGCGAGCCGTCCCGCACCGCGTAGAGCTCGAACGCCGTGCGGTCGTGCGGCGGCTCGAAGACGATGGCGTCGCCCGGTTCAGCCCCGTCGAGCACGTACCCGGCCGCCGCCCTCCAGTCGGGCGTCTCCCGGTCGAGGTGGTGCACCAGGCCGGGCAGCGACAGCGCCAGCACCGCCGCCAGGCCCGCGACCCGCCATCCTCCCCGCAGTCGGGTGACGGCGACGCCAGCCAGGAGGGCGCCCGCCGGGAGGGCGGCGACGAGGTAGCGCCCCACGAGGAACGGCCGGGTCAGGGCAATGGCGAAGGCGAGGCCCACGGGCACGACCGCCCAGGCGGCGACGGCGCCCCAACGCCAGCGCTCGTCGGCAGTGCTCCGACGGCGAGCGAGCTGCACGACCACCGTGGTGAGTCCCGACGCCCAGACCGCTCCCCACGCCCAGACGAGCGAGCCGGGCCGCCCGGCCAGGAACGAGACCACGTCGGCCGCCCGGCGAGCGCTGAGGAGCCCGATCCAGCTCGGCCGCGCCGCGTCGGGCGAGAAGGCCATGGCAGCGACGGGAGCAAGGATCGTGGCACCGACCGCTCCGGCGACGAGCAGGTGCCGCAGCTGGACGGCCCGCCGGGGGGCGAAGAGCAGCGACACGAGCTGGGCGGCCACGAAGAGGACCGAGAAGAGGTGCGCCCACACCGCCAGCGCCGCGAACGCCGCGTATGCGGCCCACCGCCACCCGCTCGGCCGCTCGACGACGCGGGCGACCGCGAGCCACGACGCGGTCACGAGCAGCAGGGCGAGCGAGTAGCTGCGCAGCTCCTGGGCGGCGAAGATCACCGAGCCGTTCACCCCGAGCAGGACGGTCGCGACCCATCCCGCGCTGGCGCCGACCAGACGCCGCGCGACCAGGGCGAAGACCGGCAGCGCCGCGAGGGCGAACAACAGCGACGGGAGCCGCAGCAGCCACTCCTGGTCCCCCACCCGTGACCAGACGTGCATCAGCGCGTAGTAGAGCGCCATGTTGCCGCCGTTGAACGGCACGAGGTCGACGAACTCGCCGGTCGGCGCCGATGCCACGCTGTACGTGAACGCCTCGTCCAGCCAGAAGCTCCTGCCCAGACCGGCAAGGGAACCGAGTGCGACGACCGCCGCGGCACCGGCAGCGGCGGGAAGCGTGCGGCGGGGCATCGTCGGGCGAACCTACCGGCGGGCGGTCAGCGCGGTGGCGCAGGCGCCGGCCGTAGCCTGCAGCCGTGGTGACCGCAGCGGGGGCTCGAGGGGGGATCGCCATGGCGGAGAGCCGTTCCCGCTGACCACCGTCGCGATTTGCGTGGCGGAGTCCGAGCGCTGCGACACTGCTGGCGTGACGAGGCGGCGCACCCTCCTGCTGGTCGGCGCCACGGCGACGGCCGGGGCGTTCGCCGCCAAGCTGCGGACGGCGCCCACGTCGGCGCTGCTCCGCAGCGGCACCGCGGGCCGCAACGCCCAGCTGGCGGGGATGACGGCCCGCATCGGGCGGCGCCAGGCGTTGGCCCGCGCACGCGGCGTGTTCGCCCCCGCCGAGCGGCGGGAGGCGCTCGACGAAGGGGTCCAGCTGCGGACCGCGGAGGAGGTGGCGACCACCCTCGGGAACATGAAGGGGGCGATGATGAAGCTCGGCCAGATGGTCAGCTACGTCGACGAGTCGCTGCCCGAGCCGTTCCGCGTCGCCCTCTCCCAGCTGCAGCAGGACGCACCTGCCATGAGCGCGGAGCTCGCGGCCGGCGTGGTCCGGGAGGAGCTGGGCGCGGCCCCCGACGAGCTCTTCGCCGAGTGGGATCCCGTGCCGATCGCCGCCGCCTCCATCGGCCAGGTGCACCGAGCCATGACCCGCGACGGCCGGGCCGTGGCGGTCAAGGTCCAGTACCCCGGCGTCGACGAAGCGGTCCGCTCCGACCTCGAGACGTCCGACCTCCTCGCCCAGGCCCTGCGCCTCATCTTCCCGAACCTCGACCCCCGCCCGTTGGCGGAGGAGATCAGGGCGAGGCTCGTCGAGGAGCTCGACTACCGGCTCGAGGCGCGCAACCAGCAGACGTTCGCCGACTGGTACCGGGACCACCCCTTCATCCACGTGCCCGACGTGCTACCCGAGCTGTCGACGGGACGGGTGCTCACGACGGAGCTCGCGGAGGGGGCCCGGTTCTCCGAGCTCGAGACGTGGAGCCAGGACGAGCGCGACCTCGCCGCCGAGGCGATCTACCGGTTCGTGTTCCGGAGCCTCTACCGGCTGCACCTCTTCAACGGCGACCCGCACCCCGGCAACTACCTGTTCCGCCCGGGTGGCCGCGTCACGTTCCTCGACTTCGGTCTCGTGAAGCGCTTCGACCGCCAGGAGATCGCCCTCTTCGAGCGGTTCATCCAGCACATGGTCCTCGAGCCCGACCCCGCCGCGTTCCGGCGGGTCATGGAGGAGAGCGGCGCCATCCTCCCCGGCGCCCCCGCCACCGACCAGGAGCTGTTCGACGCGATGACGCCGTACTACGAGCTGGTGCTCGACGACCGCGTGGTCACGTGGACGCCGGAGCACGCGTCGAGGGTGGTGCACAACCTGTTCGACCGGTCGAGCCCCGTCACCCGCAACACGAGCGGGGGCGGCGCGATGTTCGTGTTCATCAACCGGATCAACCTCGGCCTCTACGGCCTGTTCGGCCGCCTGCGGGCGACGGCGAGCTGGCGGGGCATCGCCGAGGAGCTGTGGCCCATGGTGGACGCCCCGCCCTCCACCGCGCTCGGGCAGGAGGAGGCGGCGTGGTGGGCCGGGCGCCAGACCCTCGATGCCGATGCCACCGGCAGGGCCCCCACCGGCTGAGGCGAGTGAGGCGGGCGGGCGGTGCCGCTCAGGTGTCGACGAGGACGGCGACGTCGGGGTGCACGGCGGCGAGGCCGGCATCGAAGGTCGCCAGCCGGCCGCCGCGGATCCTGGCCAGCCCGGCGAGGTAGGCGTCGGTCACCTGGCGGTGGCCGGCGACCGGTGCGAGGTCCACCTCGTCGTAGCCGACGTCGTCGGTCCAGAAGCGGTGCCGCCGGTGCCGACGGATGGTCGAGACCACCGCGCTGGCCTCCGACCCGGCCGCCCCCTCCCGCACGAGGAAGCGCACGAGGCTGCCCTGGGTCACCGGGCACGTGGCGAAGCGTCGCCGACCCGACGACAGCCACCGCCGCGCCGGCTCGTGGTGGACGTGCTCGGCGACGACGAGCGCGATCAGCACGTTGGCATCGAGGAGGTCGTCATCCATCGTCGTCGAGCGAGCGGACGTCGTCGAGGGTGATGGTCCGGCCCACCCGGACCAGCGGGAGGCTGGTCGAGGGGACCTGCTCGACGACGACGGAACCGGGCTGCCCCAGCCCACGACGCATCAGCTCGGCGACGGCCTGGCTCATCGTGACGCCCCGGTCGCGAGCGACGCTGCGAGCGGCGGCGTGAAGATCGTCGGGCAGGTCCACGGTGGTGCGCACGAGTGCACCCTAGCCGTACGTGCATCATGATGCGACCTGCATCAGAACCTGGCACCGTCAACCAAGCGAGGGCTGGCACCTCAACAGTGTGGTTCCGCAGTCATACGGTCGATAACTCGGACGCCAGCTGCCCGGTACCGGTCCCATCCTTCACGCGGTGCCTTGAGCGCGCTCAGACGCTCATGCTCGGTCTTGGTGACGACGCAGGCGACGGCTTGGCCGAGGATCTCCGCCTGTTCGCCAGGCGCCTTCAGGAGCCGATCAATGAGCGCTTTCCTTGGAACCACGTGCTCATGGTTGAGCTTCGCACCCTTCGGTGCCGTCAGCGCCCCGGACGACTGGTATCGACACGTGTACTTGCCGTCAGCCTCGGTGAGGTGCCAGATCAACACATTGAGGAGGCTCCTGATGTGCGCAGCATCGACACCCTGAAGCTCGAGCACGGCGGTAACTGCCCGGAAGATGCTCGCAATCTTGGCGGCGCCTGTCCCAGCCGGGTGGTAGGGATTGGCCTTGGCTGCGGCCACCGCCGCCGGCACGGCAACGTGAGAGCCGATGGCCGCGACGAGCGCACGTCCGAAGCTGGCACTCTCAGCGTCGGGGACTTCAGCGCCCGGCCACTGCTCTGCGTTGTGACATCTTCTTTGCCAGATGAAGAGCACCGTCCGTAGCTCTTCGATGCTCGATGGGAGGGTTCGGTCCGTCAGGTATCGCTCTCGCGCTGCCGTCTCCTGGGCGAAGAGGTCGCCGGAGTTGCGAGTGCCGGCGTAGCGCTCGTATGCACACAACCTTGCATGTTGTCAGGGTCCCGATGGTCGTGCTTGCCCGCGCGACCTTCCCGCCGCACCCGGATAGATGCCTCGCTCTCCGGCGAAGCCCTGCTCGATCATCTCCGTGATACCTCCGCAGTGACCCCTCCGCCTCGTCGCCAAAGATCGGTTCTACCTCAGTCCAGGCGGCGGAGGGTGTCGCGGTAGCGGCGCCCGTTCTGCACGTAGAGCTCGGCGGCGCGCTCGAACGAGCCGGGCTCCACCACGCCCTCGCGCAGCTTCGCCGGGATGCCGAGCGCCATGGCACCGGTCGGGACCTCCATGTCGTTCGGGACCACGGCGTTCGCACCGACGAGGGCTCCGCTGCGGACGACCGCCCGGTGCAGCACGACCGATCCCGACCCGACGAGGGAGCCGTCCTCGATCGTGCAGCCCTCCAGGTGGGCGAGGTGGCCGACGACGCACCTCGCCCCGATCACCGTGGCGTGCTCGTGGGTGGCGTGCACCACGGTGCCGTCCTGGACGCTCGTCCCCTCGCCCACCTCGATGTGGCCGTAGTCGCCCCGCAGGACGGCGCTCGGCCACACGGTGGCGCCGGCGCGGAGGACGACGTCGCCGATCACGGTGGCGTCGGGGTGGACGTAGGCGTCGGGGTGCACGTCGGGCACCCGCTCGCCGAGCGCGTAGATGGCCATGGCCCCGAACGTATCGCCGTCCGGTGGAGGCCCCCGTAGCGTGTCGCCGTGACCGAAGCCGCAACCACCACCACCGAAGGCCCGCCCATCGCCAAGCAGGTCCCCTCCGAGCGGATCCACCACGGCGACACCGTGGCCGACCCGTACGCCTGGTTCCGGGGGAAGGACGATCCCGAGGTGCTGGCCTACCTGGAGGCGGAGAACGCGTTCACGAAGGTGAGCATGGCGCACACCGAGGCGCTGCAGGCGGAGCTGTTCGAGGAGATCAAGGGCCGGATCCTCGAGACCGACCTCTCCGTGCCGGTGCGCAAGGGCGCGTGGTGGTGGTACTCGCGCACCGTCGAGGGCCAGCAGTACGGGATCCACTGCAGGAAGCCCGCCGCGCCGCTGCCCGACGGCGGGTGGAGCGACGACGTGCCCGGCGACGACGTGGCCGAGCAGGTCCTGCTCGACGAGAACGTCGAAGCGGGCGACGCCGAGTTCTTCTCCGTGGGCGCCTTCGACGCCACTCCCGACGCGTCGCTGCTGGCGTGGTCGAGCGACACCGCGGGCGCCGAGATCTACACGACGCGCTTCCGCGACCTCGCGACGGGCGAGGAGCTCCCGGACGTGATCGAGGGCACCTACTACGGCACCGCCTGGGCAGCCGACAACCGCACGTTCTTCTACACCAAGCCCGATCCCGCGATGCGCCCGTTCCAGGTGTGGCGCCACGTGCTCGGCACGCCGGTCACCGACGACGTGGTCGTCCACCAGGAAGACGACGAGCGCTTCTTCGTCGGCATCGGCACGACCAAGGACGAGCGGTACCTCGTCCTCGGGATCGGCTCCAAGGTGACGTCGGAGAGCTGGGTGCTCGAAGCCGACGACCCGACCGGGCAGCTCCGGGTGGTCTCCCCCCGAGAGCAGGACGTCGAGTACGACATCGAGCACCACGGCGACCGGTTCTTGATCGTCACCAACGTCGACGGCGCCGAGAACTTCAAGCTCGTCGAGGCACCGGACGCAACCCCCGGGCGCGAGCACTGGGTCGAGGTCATCCCCCACCGTCCCGACGTGAAGCTGAGCGGCATGGACGTCTTCGCCGACCACCTGGCGCTGTTCGAGCGGGTGAACGGCCTGCGCCAGATCCGGGTCCGCTCCCTGGCCGACGGGACCGACCACGTGATCGACCAGCCCGAGGAGGTCTCGACGTCGGGTGCGGGCGCCAACCCCGAGTTCGCGTCCAAGGTGCTGCGGTACGGCTACACCTCGATGGTCACGCCGTCCTCGGTCTTCGACTACGACATGGAGACCCGCGAGCGAACCCTGCTCAAGCAGCAGCCTGTCCTCGGCGGGTACGACCCCGAGGACTACGTCACCGAGCGGCTCTGGGCGACTGCCGAGGACGGCGTGGCGGTGCCGATGTCGGTCGTCTGCAAGCGGGGCATGGAGCGGGACGGGGACAACCCCACGATGCTCTACGGCTACGGCTCCTACGAGGCGAGCATGGACCCCGGCTTCTCGTCGATGCGCCTGAGCCTCCTCGACCGCGGCTTCCTGTTCGCGATCGCCCACATCCGCGGCGGCGGGGAGATGGGCCGCCGCTGGTACCTCGACGGCAAGTACCTGAAGAAGGCCAACACCTTCACGGACTTCATCTCCTGCGCGGAGCACCTCATCTCGGAGGGGTGGACCAAGCCGAGTCGCCTCGGCATCCGCGGTGGGAGCGCCGGCGGCCTGCTCATGGGCGCCGTCACGAACATGCGCCCCGAGCTGTTCGGCGCTGTCGTCGCCCAGGTGCCGTTCGTGGACTGCCTCAACACGATCCTCGACCCGTCGCTCCCGCTGACGGTCCTCGAGTGGGAGGAGTGGGGCAACCCCGTCGAGCACCCGGAGTACTACGCCTACATGAAGGGCTATGCGCCCTACGAGAACGTCGAGGCGAAGGAGTACCCCCCGATGTTCGTGACCGCCGGCCTCAACGACCCGCGCGTGTCCTACTGGGAGCCGGCGAAGTGGGTGGCGCGCCTCCGGGTGACGAAGACCGACGACAACCCGTTGCTCCTGAAGACCGAGATGGGCGCCGGCCACATGGGCCCGTCAGGCCGGTACGACGCCTGGCGCGAGGAGGCGGAGGTCTTCGCATTCCTCATCGACACCCTCGCAGGAGGTCGCTGACCGCCCACAACCGAGGCCAGGCGGCCCCTCAGGCGTGGCCGTCGTCAGCGAGGCCATCGACCGCGAGGGCATCGGCCGCGCGGAGGTCGACCGCGAGGGCATCGACCGCGAGGGCATCGGCCGCGAGGGCATCGGCCGCGCGGAGGTCGATGACCCGCTCCTCGGCAGCTCTGATGACCTCGAGGATCTCGTCGCCGACGAGCTCCTCGCGCTCGAGCAGCGCGTCGCGCAGGGCCTCGAGGATGTGGGCGTTGCTGACGACGAGCTGCTCGGCCACCGAGCGGGCGTCCTCGAGGAGCTCCTCGACCGCCTCCCGGCCGGCGTCGTTGGACAGCACCTTGGCGACGACGTTGTTCGCGCCGGCGACAGCCATCGCGTCGTAGCTGATCAGTGAGGGGCCCATGCCGAGCGAGCCGACCATCTGGCAGGCGGCGGTGGTGGCCATCTGGAGGTCGCCAGCCGGGCCCGAGCTGATCTCACCGAACCACTGCTCCTCGGCGACGAGGCCACCCATGGCGATGCGCATCAGGGCGATGATCTCGGGCCGGGTGCGGGTGAAGCGCTCTTCGAGGTCGGAGTGGGCGAGCAGCCCAAGGGCGTCGGCCCGCTTGATGATCGAGAGGACCTCGAGCTTGCGGGCGAGGCCGGGGCGGCCGTCGGAGCCGGTCTGGCCGGCGAGGTAGGCGACGGTGGCGTGACCCGCCTCGTGGGTGGCGATGCGCCGGCGCTCGCCGTCGGTGTACTCGACGGGCTGCTTCAGCCCGATCTCCTCGGTCATCTTCGCCTGTTGCAGGTCCTCCCAGTCGAGCGCCGAGGCGCCGCGGCGCAGGGCCCAGACGAGCGCCTCGTCGAAGAGGTGCTCGATCATGACCGGCGAGTAGCCGGCGGTCATGGCCGCCAGCGTGTCCCGCCGCTCCGGGGCGTCGAGGTCGGCGGTGTGGGACTTGCGGTCGAGGTAGAACTCGATGATCTCGCGGCGGTCGGAGCGGCCGGGCAGGCCGAAGTGGATCGTGCGGTCGAAGCGGCCGGGGCGCAGGAGCGCCGGGTCGAGGTCCGACGCCCGGTTCGTCGCGCCGAGGACCAGGACGTTGGCTGCGACCGGGCGGGGCTTGCGGAGCTGGCGGCTGTGGGGGAGGAAGCGGTTGGTCAGGTCGATGAGCGCGCTGCGCAGCTTCGTCCCCTTCGCCGGCTCGTCGAAGCTCTGCAGCTGGACGAGCAGCTCGTTGACGACACCGCTGACACCCTCACGCTGGCCCCCGCCGCCCATGCCGGAGCGGGCGCCTCCGATGGCGTCGATCTCCTCGATGAAGCCGATGGCCCCGCCCTCGCGCCGGGCCGCCACCCTCAGGGCCCGGAAGTAGCTGCGGATCTTGCGGTTCGTCTGGCCGTAGTACATCGACTGGAAGGCGGAGCTGGAGACGAACAGGAACGGCACACCCGCCTCGCGCGCCATGGCCTTGGCCATGTGGGTCTTGCCGGTCCCCGGCGGGCCCTCGAAGAGCACCCCACGGCGGGGCGTGCCACCCATGCTGTCCTTGAAGGTCTTGTGGGCCAGGAACAGGTTGAGGGTCCGGATGACCTCGTCCTTCACCACGCCGGCGCCCTTGACGTGGTCGAGGGAGACGTCGATCTCGCTCGCCCGGTACAGCACGTGCGGCGACCGGCCGGCACCAAGCAGTGGCACGAGGAGCACGAGCGCGAAGATGGAGACGAGCGCGATCGCCGGCACGTACATGCCGAAGCCCTCGGGCAGCGACGGGAGGCCGTAGGTGATCGTGCCGCCGGCGAGCATCCGCCACCAGAGCGGCACGATGAGCAACCCGAGGAGGAGGGCCATGCGGCGCAGCCGGCGGAGCCGAGCAGCCTCCCGGGACAGCGCCACGTCCCCCACGGCGCTCCCGAGGAGCGCTCCCTGGCCGAGGGTGGCCAGGTCGATGGCCCGGGGCCTGTTCCCACCGGGCGGAGACTCCGTGGTGGTGTGCCGGCTCCATCGGGACATTTCACGCTCCGTGTTCGTCAGTGGGCTTCGATGCCTACCCACAGTGTTCTCCGCTACGGCCCCGGAAACCTCTCAGAGATCGCTCGACTTTCCTGGCGGGAACCTGCCCATGCCACCCTTGCTCCCTGTAGCAGCGCTCAGGTGCGGAGCCCGGTGTTCGGCCGGCGACCCTCGGGGATGTCGGCACGGACCGGGTTCGTCCGGTCCCGCTCGGACAGGACCGGGTCGGTCACGCCCCAGTCTGCGCGGATGGCGGGGTCGTCCCACGCCACGCCGAGCTCGTCGGCCGGGTTGTAGTAGCTGTCGACGAGGTACGTGATCGTCATGTCCGTCAGGGCGGCGAACCCGTGGGCGACACCCGGCGGGATGAAGACCCCGCGGTGGTCCGTGCCGTCGAGGTCGAGCTGCAGGGTCGCGCCGTCGGTGGGCGAGCCGGTCCGCAGGTCGTGGAGGACGACCCGGGCGGTGCCGAACGGGACGTACCAGTAGTCGGCCTGGTGCAGGTGGTAGTGGAGTCCTACCACCGAGCCGGCCTGGCGGTCGGCCCTGTTGCCCTGGACCATCTCGCGTCCGCGAGGGAACCACGACCGCCGGTAGGTCTCGACGAACACACCCCGATCGTCGCCGTGGCGCTCGGGCACGACGATGGTGACGCCGTCGATCTCAGAGGAGGGCTGGAGCTCGGGCACGGGGGGAACCCTAGTGACGCGTGCCGCGAGCTCTCATGGCTCGAAGCGTCATGGCTCGAACCGGCCGTAGCCACCTCGGTAGAAGACGAGGGGACCGTCGGTCTCGGCGCCCACGTCGAGCTCCTTGACGCGGCCGATGCAGATCTCGTGGTCCCCGCCGTCGTGGACGGCCTCGATCGTGCAGTCGATCCAGGCCAGCACACCGATCAGCCGGGGGGAGCCCGTGCCCGATGCCTCCCAACCGACGCCCGCGAACTTGTCCGCCCCCTTGGTGGCGAAGCTCCGGCAGAGCGCCTCTTGGTGCTGGGAGAGCACGTTCACGCAGAAGACCCCGGCGTCTCGGATCTTCGGCCAGCTCAACGAGCGCTTGGCCGCGCAGAAGGCGACGAGCGGCGGGTCGAGGGAGACCGACGTGAACGAGCCGACGGCGAGGCCGACCGGCTCGGCGCCGTCGATGGCGGCCACGACGGTGACGCCGGTGGGGAAGTGACCGAGCACCTGGCGGAAGCGGGCAGCGTCGATCGCCGGGCCGCCCCCGGGGGGCCCGGCGACGGAGCCGTCGTCAGGATCGTTCGCGTCAGGATCGTTCGGCAGGCCGTCGGGCGGAGCGGTCATGGCCCGTGCCTACCAGACCGCCCTCCGGATCAACGATCGAAGCTCACGGTCAGGCCCTCGGCGGCCCCGATGACCTCCTGCAGCCCGGAGCCGGCGGCCGAGGCCTGGGCGGCGCGGAGGATCACGTCGATGTCGTCGTCGCAGTGGGACGGGTCGTGGTGGAACAGGGCGAGGCGCTTGACGCCCGCCTCCTTCGCCACGTGCACCGCGTAGTCGGCGCTGCAGTGCCCCCATTGGCGCTTCTCGCGGAACTCCTCGGGCGTGTACTGCGCGTCGTGGATGAGGAGGTCGACGCTGTCGCACAGCTCGAGGACGGACTCTGCGACGTGGTTGCCGCCGTCCATCGGGGCCTGGTGGTCCGAGACGTAGGCGATGGTGGCTCCGTCCCACTCGATCCGGTAGCCGTTGGTGGGCCCGCAGTGGGGCACCGAGCGGATCTGCACCTTGGCGTTGCCGACGGCGAGGTCCCCACCGTCGATGTCGTGGAAGGTGATGTCACCCCGCAGCTCCGAGGCCCGCACCGGGAAGTACGGCGGTCGCATGAGCTCGTCGAAGGCGTGCTCGAGCGTCTCGCCGACCTGAGCGGGCCCGTAGATGTCGAGCCGTGCGCCCGGGCGGTCGATCGGCACGAGGAAGGGCAGCCCCTGGACGTGGTCCCAGTGGATGTGGGTGATGAGCGCCGACGCCGAGAACGTGCCGTCGACCGGCTGGCTGTCACCCCAGAACCGCAGCCCCGTCCCGAGGTCGAGGACGATTGGATCCTCGCCGGGGACCTCGACGGCGACGCACGCGGTGTTCCCGCCGTAGCGCCGGTTCACGTCGCTCGGGCACGGCGTTGACCCCCGAACCCCGTAAAAGGTCACGTTCACGTGGCTGCCCCTCCCGGCGTCACGATACCCCGACGGCCGCAGGTGGATCGTGGCGGGTCAGACAGCCGTCGGCTGCACCGTCCGGGGCGGGGCGAGCAGGCCGCGCTGCTGCAGCATGACCTTCAGGTCGTGGGGCTGGGAGGCGGCCGTCATCGCGCCCCGCATGTCGATCTTGTGGTCCTCGAGGAGCTTGATGAGCGCCTGGTCGAAGGTCTGCATGCCGTAGTACTCGCCGTCGGCGATGATCCCGTGCATCTCCCCCGTCAGCTGCGGGTCGAGGATGCACTGCTGGATCCGACCGTTGGCCACCATGATCTCGAGAGCCGCCACCCGGCCCTCCCCGTCGGCGGTGGGCACGAGGCGCTGGCACAGCGTCCCCTTGATCGTGCCCGCGAGGGCGACCCGGATCTGGTTCTGCTGGTGGGGCGGGAAGAAGTCGACGATGCGGTTCACCGTCTCGGCAGCGTCGACGGTGTGCAGCGTCGAGAGCACGAGGTGGCCGGTCTCGGCAGCGGAGAGGGCGGCGGCGACGGTCTCCTCGTCGCGCATCTCGCCGACGAGGATGACGTCGGGGTCCTGGCGCATGGCGGCCCGCATGGCGGTCGAGAAGTTCTCGGCGTCGACGCCGATCTCCCGCTGGTTGATCGACGAGGCCTGGTCGTTGTGGAGGACCTCGATCGGGTCCTCGATCGTGATGATGTGGCACTCCCGCGTGCGGTTGATGTGGTCGATCATCGCCGCGAGGGTCGTCGTCTTGCCGGAACCGGTGGGCCCTGTGACGAGGACGAGCCCGCGGTGCTCGAGGGCGAGGCGGGCGACGACATCGGGCAGGCCGAGGTCGGAGAAGCTGTCCGCCGACGTGCGGACCATGCGGAAGATCATGGCGATGGAGCTCCGCTGCCGGAAGGCGTTGGCCCGGAACCGGCCGATGCCCGGGACCGAGTAGGCGAAGTCGCTGTCAGCGCTGCGGTCGAAGCGCTCGAACACGTCGGACCGCATGATGGCCTCCACCATC
This sequence comes from Acidimicrobiales bacterium, assembly GCA_040905815.1. Classification (GTDB taxonomy): domain Bacteria; phylum Actinomycetota; class Acidimicrobiia; order Acidimicrobiales; family CADCSY01; genus CADCSY01. Next base: position 789 of record JBBDQT010000155.1, on the reverse strand, counting down.
TCGGCGGTGTCGGCGGGCCGGATCTCGGGGGCGCCCTCGATGCGCCGGAGGACGCCGTTGACCCGGATGCGGGGCGGGGAGCCGACCTTCACGTGGAGGTCGGAGCCCTCCGCCTCTGCGAGTGCGGCGAGGTAGGAGTCGAGTACAGCGTGGGCCATGTGGGGTGAATCGGCCCCCTGGGCGGTTCCCTTGAGCCCGCTCCCGGCAGGTGGTCATAGGGTCGGCGTCCGTGGAGCTGCGCACGGAGACCGTGAGCGCCAACGACGTCGAGTTCGCCTACCTGACGTCTGGCCCGGGCACCGGTCCGATGGCCCTGTGCCTGCACGGATTCCCGGACTCCGCGCACACGTGGCGGCTGCTCGCGCCGACGCTCGTGGAGGCGGGCTACCGGGTCGTCGCCCCGTTCCTCAGGGGCTACGCACCGACCGCCGTGCCCGCCGACGGCCGCTACCAGACCGGTGCGCTCGCCAAGGACGCGGTAGAGCTGCACGAGGCGCTCGCGGGTGACGAGCGAGCGGTCGTCATCGGTCACGACTGGGGCGCCACGGCGGCCTACGGCGCAGCCTCGCTCGCGCCCGAGCGGTGGCGCCGCGTGGTGACGGCGTCGGTGCCGCCCGCCGGCGCGATGTCTGCAGGCTTCCTCACCTACGACCAGCTGCGGCGCTCCTGGTACATGTTCTTCTTCCAGCACCCGCTCGCGGAGCTCGTGGTCGGCATGGACGACCTCGCCGTCGTCGACCGGCTGTGGGCCGACTGGTCGCCGGGCTACGACGCCACCGAGGACCTCGA
>JBBDQT010000154.1:0-4449 GCA_040905815.1 Acidimicrobiales bacterium | reverse complement strand
CCGCCCTCGACCCGTTCATCCACCTCGACCAGATCGGGGAGATCGAGTACGCCCCGGGCGAGCCCAAGGGCACGGCCTGGCACCCCCACCGGGGGTTCGAGACAGTGACGTACATGATGGACGGCGTCCTCCGGCACGAGGACTCGACGGGTGGCGGCGGCGTGATCTCCGACGGCGACACCCAGTGGATGACCGCCGGCGCCGGGATCCTCCACATCGAGACGCCGCCCGAGGAGATCGTCACGGCCGGTGGTCTCTTCCACGGGCTCCAGCTCTGGGTCAACCTGCCGGCCGCCCAGAAGTGGGTCGAGCCGCGCTACCAGGACCTCACCGGTGGCGCCGTCACCCTGCTCTCCAGCGTCGACGGCGGCGCCCTCGTCCGGCTGATCGCAGGTGATCTCGGCGAGCAGCAGGGACCGGGGTCGACGTACTCGCCGATGACCATGGTCCACGCAACCGTCGCGCCTGGCGCCCGACTCGTGCTCCCGTGGCCGACCTCGTTCAACGCGCTGGCCTACGTGCTCGCAGGAAGCGCCCTCCTCGGGCCGGAGCGTCGCCCCGTGGAGCTCGGGGAGCTGACCGTCTTCGGAGACGGAGACGAGATCGTGGCAGAGGCAGCGCCGGTGCAGGAGGGCCCGGCGACGGCTCTCGAGCTCCTCGTCCTCGGCGGCAAGCCGATCCGTGAGCCGGTGGCGTGGTGGGGTCCGTTCGTGATGAACACCCGAGACGAGCTGCAGCAGGCGGTCGACGACTTCCACGCCGGCAAGCTCGGCCAGATACCCACGGCGCACGCAGCGCCAGAGGACGACGTCGTGCTCCAGACCGACTCACCGCTCGACTAGCAGCCGGAGGACAGGGGGCAGCCCGGTTCGGCGCGAGCAGGGCCGGGGGGTACCGTTCGTGGCCCATGGCCAAGGTGAAGAGCGACAAGGGTGCCCTCCCGGTGAAGACCCGTGTGGTCGCCGTGCGCCCGCTGCTCGGGGTGCCGGAGGGGACGGCAGGGCGGATCGAGACGGTGAACGGCCTGACCTGGATCCGCTACTGGGTGCACTTCGACAACGGCGTGTGGCTCGGCCCGGTCGACGCACGCGCCGTCGTCGAGGCGAGCGACTGGCGCGCGTACCAGCAGCGTCGAGAGGCCGAGGCCGCCGAGGCAGCGCGCCGGGCGACCGAGGCGCCCGAGCCCGAGGCTGCTGCACCGGAGGCCGAGGCAGCGCCGGCCGCCTCCGACGGAGCGGCGAGCAAGATCCCTGCCGCGCTCCTCGCCCGGAGCCAGGCGGCCAGGGCCAAGGCCGAGAAGGCGACCGCCAGCGAGTGACGGGGGGTGCGAGCTACAACTGCTCGTAGTCGGAGAGGTCGGGCTCCCTCGTCTGCTGCCAGTACTCGAGGAGGCTGAACGGCCAGTTCTGGGCGGTGCGGCCGGTCACGTTCTTGTACCAGCTGTTCACCGAGGAGACCCCCCACGCCATCCGGAGGTTCTCGGCGTCGACGCGGGCGTTGTAGGCGTCGTGGACCTCCGGCCTGGGGTCGATGGCGCGGGCGCCGGTCTCGAGCAGCTTCTCCAGGCAACCGACGACGTAGTGCACCTCGCACTCCGAGAAGTACGTGATGCTGCCGTTCACGACGATGTTCGTGTTGGGCCCGTAGAGCAGGAAGAAGTTCGGGTACCGCGGCAGCGTGATGCCCAGGTGGGCCCGGGCGTCCCCGCCCCAGCGCTCGTGCAGCTCCACCCCGCCGCGACCGACGACCTTCATCGGGGTCAAGAAGTCCGACGCCTGGAAGCCGGTGCCGTAGATGAGCACGTCGGCCTCGTGCACCGTGCCGTCGCTGGTCCGCACGCCCTCCTCCACGATCTCGGTGATCTGGTCGGTGACGAGGTGGACGTCGTCCCGCTGGAGCGTCTTCGCCCAGACGCCGTTGTCCCGGATGAACCGCTTGGCGAACGGGGGGTAGTCGGGGATGACGTGAGGGAGCAGCTCGGGGCTCTCGGCGAACTGGGCGCCGAGGTAGCCGGCCAGGAGCTGGCGCATCAGGTCGTTCAGCTGGCTCACCGACTGCTCACCGCCGTCCCAGTCGGGATCGACCCTCGCCGCAGGCATCAGCCCCTCCACGTTCCACCAGAAGATCCAGAAGCGGTACCAGTTGGCGTAGCCAGGGATGTTCCGGAACAGCCACTGCACCTCGGGGGCGACGGCGTCGTGGTAGTCGGGCGTGGGGATGAACCACGCCGGTGTGCGCTGCAGGATCGTGAGGGCTGCTGCTTCCTCGGCCACGAACGGGATGAGCTGCGCGGCGCTGGCGCCGGTGCCGATCACGACCACCCGCTTGCCGGCGAGGTCCACCCCGTGATCCCACCGCGCCGAGTGGAACGCCGGCCCCTCGAACCGCTCGACACCGGCGATGTCAGGCAGGTTCGGACGGTTCAGCTGGTCGACCGCGCTGACGACGGCGTGCACCTCGAGCGCCTCCTCGCCCCCGTCCTCGGTCAAGAGCTGCAACGACCAGGTCATCGTCGCCTCATCGAGCTCGACGGAGGTCACCTCGGTGCGGAAGCGGATGAGAGGGCGCAGGCCGCACTCGTCGGCCACCGTGCGGAAGTACTCGAGCAGCACCTCCTGGGACGAGAAGTGCTCGGGCCAGTCGGGACGCTGGGCGAAGGAGTAGCTGTAGAAGTGGTTCGAGACGTCGACCCGGCAGCCCGGGTACGTGTTCTCCAGCCACGTGCCGCCGACGTCGTGGTTCTTCTCGAGCACGACCACGTCGACGCCCGCCTGGCGGAGGCGGTGAGCAGCGGCGAGGCCCGACATGCCCGCCCCGATCACCGCCACGCGGAACGGCCGGTCCGGGGCGAGCTCGTCCTTGCGCCACGTCGGGGCGCGCAGGTCCTCACCGAGCCCGAGCTCCTCCCGCAGCAGCTCGAGGTACTCGTCGACCGGAGCGCCGCCAGAGGTGAACTCGAGGAGCTGACGGAGCTCGTCGATGCTCGGATCCGGCTCGACCCCACGGCCCTCGTCCCGGAGGCGGCGCAGCGCCCTGAGCGCCAGCTCCCGCGCCTCGCGCTGCTGATCGGCTGACAGTCCCCCCGCCGGGTCGATGAGACCCGAGGGCTTGGGGCGGAGGTGGTCGGGCACCAGGGAGAGGTCGTCGAGCGCTGCTGCCAGCGCCGGGAGCAGGGCGGGGACCTCGGCGTGCTCGAGCGCCGCCCGGATGGCGTCGTCGTCCGAGTCGGCGAGATCACGGGGGAGGTCGGCCACCCCGGCATCCTCGCGCGGGCCCTGACACCATCGTCACCGAGCACGGGGCTGGCACGCCTTCCGGTCGATGACGGTCTGGGCGATGTGCACGACCGTCGCGCCGCGCACGCCGGCGCCGCTTTCAGCCCGGTGGGGTGCAGATCCAGCCACGGCGGACGAGCTCGTCGGCGAGCAGCTCGTCGGGGAAGGCGGTCACGACGTCGTCGGCTCCGGGGTGTCCGCGGCTCGCCCCCGGAGCGGGCGTGCGAGCGGACGAGGCCGATCTGCGGGCAGGAGCCCGAGGCGGAGGGGCAGGCGGTACGTCCCCGGCCTCGGCTTCTGCCTCCAACCGCTCGATCAGCTCGCTCGCCTCGTCCCTCGTGAAGCTCCCGTTCGACTGGCGCTGGGTGAGGCCCAGCGGATGACGAGCTTCCCGGAAGCTCTCGTAGCCGGCCGCCGCGAGCAGCTCGACCAGCTGGGCGACCTGCTTGGCGGAAGCCGGAGGTCCCTTTGCCTGACCGAACGCCACCGCTACCCCTCCGGCAGGCGACGGGCCAACGTGAGCCCGTCGCTGATCGGGAGCATGACCAGCTCCACCCTCGCGTCAGCGGCGGCGTGGTCGTTGAACCGGCGGAGCGCCACGGTGTCCTCGTCCACTGCGTCCGCCTCGACGACTCGACCCCGCCACAGCACGTTGTCGACGAGGATGACGCCGGCTGCCCGCATGCGGGGGACGAGCTCGTCCCAGTAGTTCGTGTAGCCGGGCTTGTCGGCGTCGATGAACGCCAGGTCGAGGTGCGCCTCGGTCGGCAGAGCGCGCAGCGTCTCCGCCGCAGGCCCGAGCCGCAGCTCGACCCGGTCGTCGACACCGGCCTCGGCCCAGTAGCGCCGCGCCACCGACGCCCACTCCTCGTTCACGTCGCAGCAGACGAGGCGCCCACCCTCGGCGAGGCCCATGGCGATGGAGAGCGCCGACATGCCGGTGAAGGTGCCGACCTCCACCGCCTGGCGGACGCCGAGAAGCCGGGTGAGCATCGTGAGGAAGAGCGACTGCTCGGGCGCGACCTGCATGCCGGCGACGGAGCCGAGCGCCGAGGTCTCCTCGATCAGCCGCAGGCGCACGTCGTCGAGCGGCGTGCTGTGCTCGACCAGGTAGCGGTGCACCTCACCGCTGAGGGCGAAGGACTTGGGGTCGGGCACGGTGAAACGGTAGCGG
>JBBDQT010000153.1:16352-26255 GCA_040905815.1 Acidimicrobiales bacterium | reverse complement strand
CGTTGCGGGACAGCGCCGGGTTCGAACCGGACTTCCTGGCACTTGCGGTTGACCGCCGGAGCATATCCCCACTACACCCGCCCGATGCGAGGCGCGCTCATGGTCTGCGGCACGGCGAGCGACGTGGGCAAGAGCGTCCTCGTCGCCGGGCTCTGCCGCGTGCTCGCCCGCCAGGGTGTCGCGGTCGCTCCCTACAAGGCCCAGAACATGTCGCTCAACGCGGCGGTCACCGCCGACGGCGCCGAGATCGGCAGGGCCCAGGCGCTGCAAGCGCACGCCGCCGGCATCGAGCCGGAGGCGGTGATGAACCCGATCCTGCTCAAGCCGACCGGCGAGCGGACGAGCCAGCTCGTCGTCCTCGGGCGAGCCGTCGGCGAGCTCGACGCCGCTGCGTACCACGATGCCAAAGCCAGCCTGTGGGACGTGGTGCTCGGCTCGCTCGCCGACCTCCGCAGCCGCTTCGATGTGGTGCTGCTCGAGGGCGCCGGCGGCGCGGCGGAGATCAACCTCCTCGACCGGGACCTCGTCAACCTGCCGCTCGCCTGTCGAGCCGGGATCCCCGCCGTGGTGGTGGGTGACATCGACCGGGGCGGGGTGTTCGCCGCCCTCTACGGCACGGTCGCCTTGCTCCCCGACGACCTGAGGGCGTGCGTCGGCGGCTTCGTCGTGAACAAGCTCCGGGGCGATCCCGCGCTGCTCGGCGACGCCACCGCCGATCTCGAGCGACGTTGCGGTGTCCAGACCCTCGGGGTCCTGCCCCACCTCCCAGGCATCAGCATCGACGCCGAGGACTCCCTCGCGCTCGACCGGCCCCCGCCCCATCGGCCCGGGGCGACCGTCGACGTGGCCGTCGTCCGCTTCCCCCGCATCTCGAACTTCACCGACCTCGACCCGCTCGTCCACGAACCGTCCGTCCAGGTGCGCTTCGTGTCATCGCCGGGTGACCTCGGCGCGCCCGACCTCGTCGTGCTCCCGGGCTCCAAGGCCACCGTCGAGGATCTCCGCTGGCTACGGGCCGCCCGGCTCGATGCCGCCATCGCTGCCAGCGGGGCGCGCGTGCTGGGCATCTGCGGGGGCTACCAGATGCTGGGCCGGCGCATCGTGGACGACGTCGAGTCGGGCGCTGGGACCGTCGAGGGCCTGGGCTGGCTCGACGTGGAGACCGAGTTCGCGCCCGCGAAGATGACCGTCCGCCGGCACGGCGTGGCGCTCGGCGTCACCGTCCACGGGTACGAGATCCACCACGGGAGGGTGCGCCGCGGGACGGCGGCGCCGTGGCTCGTGCTCGACGGCGAAGCGGAAGGCGCGACCGACGGGAACCGGGTGCACGGCACGTCGCTCCACGGCCTCTTCGAGGCGGATGCCTTCCGTGGCCGCTACCTCGGCATCACCCCCAGGGTGTCGTTCGCCGCCCAGCGCGAGGCCCAGCTCGACGCCGTCGCCGACCTCCTCGAGGCCCACCTCGACCTCCTCGCAGTGGAGGAGCTGCTCACCGGGGCCCGCCCCGCGCCGGTCCGACCTCGATGACCTGCTCCTCGCCGACGCCGTGCGCCTCGGCGTGGCGGCGGACGTCCTGGGAGATGCGCATGGAGCAGAACTTCGGGCCGCACATCGAGCAGAAGTGGGCTGTCTTGGCGGGCTCCGCCGGCAGGGTCGCGTCGTGGTACGCGCGCGCCGTGTCGGGGTCGAGCGAGAGCTCGAACTGATCAGCCCAGCGAAACTCGAAACGGGCCTTGGACAGCGCGTCGTCCCGGTCCTGGGCGCCCGGGTGGCCCTTGGCGAGGTCAGCGGCGTGGGCCGCGATCTTGTAGGCGATCACGCCGGCCTTGACGTCGTCGCGGTCCGGGAGGCCGAGGTGCTCCTTGGGCGTGACGTAGCACAGCATGGCGGTGCCGAACATGCCGATGGTCGCCGCGCCGATGGCGGAGGTGATGTGGTCGTAGCCAGGGGCGATGTCCGTCGTGAGCGGGCCGAGGGTGTAGAAGGGCGCCTCGTGGCACCAGTCGAGCTGGAGGTCGACGTTCTCCTTGATCTTGTGCAGGGGCACGTGACCCGGCCCTTCGACCATCACCTGGGCGTCGTGGCTCCAGGCCACCTCGGTGAGCTCGCCGAGGGTGCGCAGCTCGGCCAGCTGGGCATCGTCGTTGGCGTCCGCGATGGAGCCGGGGCGGAGGCCGTCGCCCAGGGAGAACGACACGTCGTAGGAGGCGAGCAGCTCGCAGAGCTCCTCGAAGTGGGTGTAGAGGAAGTTCTCCTCCTGGTGGGCGAGGCACCAGGCAGCGAGGACCGAGCCGCCGCGGCTCACGATCCCGGTGACCCGCTTCGCGGTGAGGGGCACGTGGCGGAGCAGGACGCCGGCGTGGATCGTCATGTAGTCGACGCCCTGCTCGGCCTGCTCGACGACGGTGTCCCGGAACAGCTCCCAGGTCAGATCCTCGGGTGAGCCGTCGACCTTCTCGAGCGCTTGGTAGATCGGCACCGTGCCGATGGGCACGGCGCTGTTGCGGATGATCCACTCCCTGGTGGTGTGGATGTCGGGCCCGGTCGACAGGTCCATGACCGTGTCGGCGCCCCAGCGCGTCGCCCACGTCAGCTTGTCGACCTCCTCGGCGATCGACGACGTCACCGCAGAGTTCCCGATGTTCGCGTTGACCTTCACCAGGAAGCGGGAGCCGATCACCATCGGCTCGGACTCCGGATGGTTGACGTTGGCGGGCAGGATCGCCCGGCCCCGAGCGAGCTCGGCTCGCACGAGCTCGGGGTCGACGCCCTCCCGCTGCGCCGCGAAGTGCATCTCCGGCGTGATCTCACCGCGGCGGGCGAGGTGGAGCTGCGTCGGGCGCCGGCCCGGCAGGCCGCGGAGCGGCTGTCGGCGCGAGCCCTGCCACGCCTCGGAACCACCGGAGGCGCGCCGGGCGGCGGCCCGCCCGTCATCTCGGAGCGTCGTGGTCCGGCCCTCGTACGCCTCGACGTCGCCCCTGCCGGCGATCCACCCGGCCCGCAGGGCGGGCAGGCCCACAGCGGGGTCCGAGCCCGGGCCGCTGGTGTCGTAGATCCGGAGGCGCTCGCCGTTGGTCTGCTCCACCTCCTGGAACGGGACGCGTATGCCGTTCGGGCCGTCGTCGTAGACCTTGGTGCGGGTGGGTGTCATGTGGGTTCCTCCTGGTTGAAGCGGAAGTGGTCGATTGGTCCGTGGCCGGCCCCGAGGCGCCAGGGGGCGGCGCCCTCGATTGCCTGGTGGACGAAGGTCTTCGCGACGCGCAGCGCCTCGTCGACGGTGAGCCCCCGGGCGAGGCCCGCCGCGATGGCGGACGCGAACGAGCACCCGGTCCCGTGGACGTTGGCGGTGTCGATCCGGGTCGCCCGGAGCTCGGTGCAGCGGTCGCCGTCCCAGACGACGTCGACCGCGTCGTCGCCGTCGCCGCAATCGGGGAGCTGGTGTCCCCCCTTGACGACGACGACCTCGGGACCGTGGGCACCGAGCGCCCGGGCCGCGCTGCGCTGGTCGTCGAGGTTCGTGATCGCGCCCCCGAGGAGCGCAGCGGCCTCGGCCAGGTTCGGGGTGATGACCCGGGCGTGGCGCAGCAGGCGGTCGACGTACAGGTGCTCGGCGTCCCGGGCGAGCAGGCGGGCGCCAGTCGACGACACGAGCACGGGGTCGACCACGAGGTTCGGGAGCCGCCCCGCCTCCGCGAGATCTGCGACGACGGCGATGACGGCGGCATCGGCGAGCATCCCGGTCTTCACCGCCACCACCGGAAGGTCGTCGAGCACCGCCTCGACCTGCGCGAGGACGAGGTCGGGTGCGAGCGGCTCGACGCGCCGGACCTCGGTGGTGCTCTGGGCGGTGACGGCGGTGATGGCGGTCGTGCCGTAGACACCCAGGGCGGCGAAGGTCTTCAGGTCGGCTTGGATGCCGGCTCCCGCTCCGGAGTCGCTGCCGGCGATGGTGAGCGCGACGGGCGGGGTCACCGTGGCCCCTCACCGTCGAGCGCGGCGAGCAGGCGGGTCACGACGGCCGCGGGGTCCGGTGCGCTCATGACGGCGCCCATGACCGCCACGCCGGCGCAGCCGGCGTCCGTGCACGCGGCGGCGTTGGACACGTCCACCCCGCCCAGGGCGTACACCGGCAGGGACGCGTCGCCCAGCGCGGCTGTCCCCAACGCCGGCCCGTAGCCGGGCTTGGACGCCGACGTGAAGATGGGGGAGAGCGTTGCCCAGTCGCAGCCCTCGGCCGCCGCCGCGGCGAGATCGTCCGCCCCGTGGCACGAGCGTCCGAGGAGCGGAGGACGTTCCGCGGGCACGGGATCCGATCCCGCCAGGTGCACGCCGTCGGCGGGGATGGTGGGATCGGACGCAACGAGGAGCAGGGCACCGGAGAGGGCCACGGCCGGGCGCAGCTCGTCGGCCAGCCGGGCGCGCTCGTCGCGGGGCAGATCCTTCTCCCGCAGCACCACGGCGGGCGCGCCCCCTTCCAGCGCGGCCTTCACGACGTCGGCTAGCGGGCGCTGCGCCTGGCGCCGGTCGGTCAGCACGAGCAGCCGGGGGAGCCTCACAGCGCGGCCCTGCCGGCGGAGGGCGTGGATGCCTCGGCGTAGAGCCGCGACGGGATCCTCCCCGCGCCACGGGCGAGGCGACCGGCGGCGACGGCGTGACGCATCGCCGACGCCATCCGCTCGGGTGCCCGGGCACGGGTCACCGCCGATGCCAGGAGGACGCCGTCGCAGCCGAGCTCCATGGCGAGGGCCGCGTCAGACGCGGTGCCGATGCCGGCGTCGAGGATCACCGGCACCGACACCTGGTCGCGGATGATGGCCAGGTTGTAGGGGTTCCGGATCCCCATGCCGCTGCCGATCGGGGATCCGAGCGGCATGACCGCGGCGCAGCCGAGATCGACAAGCCGGGAGGCGGTGACGGGGTCGTCGCTGGTGTAGGGCAGCACGACGAAGCCGGCGTCGACGAGCTGCTCGGCGGCGTCGAGCAGCTCTACGTGGTCGGGGAGGAGTGTCCGGTCGTCCCCGATCACCTCGAGCTTGACCCAGTCGGTCTCGAACGCGTCGCGGGCGAGGTGTGCGGTGCGCACCGCCTCGGTGGCGGTGAAGCACCCCGCGGTGTTCGGGAGCACGCGGACGCCGGTGCGCTCCAGCACGTCGAGCAGCGAGGCGCCGGCCTGCACGTCGATGCGGCGGAGCGCCACGGTGACGACCTCGGTGCCCGACGCCACGATGGCGCGCTCCAGCTCGTCGAGGCTCGCCGCCCCGCCGGTGCCGAGGATCAGCCGCGACGAGAGCACCTCACCGCCGAGGAGGAACGGATCGTCCACGTCACCCACCTCGCACCGCCTGCAGGAGCTCGACGCGATCGCCCGCGGCAAGCAGCGCCTCGTCCCACGTGGAGCGGGGGACGACCTCCTCGTTGACGGCGACCGCCAGGCCCCTCCGCTCGTGACCGAGGTGGTCGAGGAGCGCGGCCACGCTGAGGCCTTCGGGCAGGGCGAGGGCGTCGCCGTTCACGGTCACGTGCATCGCGCGAACCTCCTGGGGTCGAAGGCGGTTGCGAGCGGCGGCACGGCACCGTCGGTCACGAGGGAGACGATGGCGTCGGCGGTGACGGGCGCCAGCAGCACGCCGTTGCGGTGGTGTCCGGTCGCCACGGCGAGGCCGGCGATGTCGGTGGCCCCGAGCGCCGGAGCGTTGTCGGGCGTGCCCGGACGCAGCCCGGCGGTGGTCTCGACCAGCTCGAGCTGGCCGACCTCGGGCACGAGGGCGATGGCGGCGGCGAGCAGGTCGTGCACCGCCTCCGCGGTCACCGTGGTGTCGAAGCCCCGCTCCTCCACGGTGGCCCCGACGACGAGCTCGCCGCGGGCGCGTGGCACCAGGTACACCGACCGGCCTGCCGCCAGGCCCCGCACCGTGGACGTCAGCGGCGGGACGGCGGGGTCGAAGCGCAGCCGGAGGATCTGCCCCTTCACCGGTCGCACCGGCGGCAGCACCTCCGGCGGGACGCCGCCGATGCCTGCCGACCAGCACCCCGCTGCCACCACCACGGTGGCGCAATGGAGCGCGCCCGCATCGGTGCGGAGGCCCGCCACCCGGCCCGCCTCGGCGACGACGCCCGTCACCCGCTCGCGTCGGATCGTCGCACCGGAACGCCCAGCGGCGGCCAGCAGCGCCCGGACCACGAGGCGGCTGTCGACCTGGTGGTCACCCGCGACCAGGACCCCTCCCCGCACACGCGGTGACAGGCACGGCTCGGCGGCCCTGCAGGCCCGCGCCCGCAGACGCTCGACGCCCAATCCGAGCGACTCCTGGAACCGCCGGAGCTCGTCGAGCGCCCGCAGGTCGTCGTCGTCGAGCGCCACGGCCAGTGTCCCTTCGTCGCGGTAGCCGACGTCGCCGCCCTCCTCCTCGAGCTCGGCTGCGAACGCCGGCCACCGCCGGGCCGACTCCAGGTTCAGCGCGAGGAGCGGCTCCTCGCCGTAGTGCGCCTCGGTGACGGGCGCGAGCATGCCGGCCGCCGCGTGCGAGGCCCCTTCCCCGGGCGACGGATCGACCACCGTCACCGACAGCCCTCGCTGGGCGAGCCGCCACGCGCAGGCGAGGCCCACGACGCCGCCACCGACGATCCCGACGTCGACGGGTCCGGTCATGTGGCGACTGCCTCGTCGAGCGCTCGGAGGAGCGCGGCTGTCGCGGCGAACGGGTCGTGGGCCTCGCTGACCGCGCCGATCACTGCGACCCCGTGGGCGCCCGCCGCCACCAGCTCGGCGACCCGCGCCGCGGTCACGCCGGCGATGGCGATCACCGGGATCCCCACCGAGCGGGCGACGTGGCGGATCCCGGCGGCGCCGAGGGGCGCCGGCAGGCCGTCCTTCGTCCTCGTGGCGTAGGCGGGTCCTACGCCGAGGTAGTCGGCGCCCACGGACTCGTGGGCACGCCCCGTCTCCGGATCCCGCGCCGTGGCGCCGAGCACGCCGGCGCTCCCGAGCAGGCGTCGGGCGGTCGCGACGGGCAGGTCGTGCTGGCCGACGTGCACCCCCGCCGCCCCCACGGCCTGGGCGACGTCCACCCGGTCGTCGACGATGCATCGGGCGCCGTGCGCCGCGCAACGGGCGACGACCCTGGAGGCGAGCTCGTACAACGCTCGGTCGGTCAGGTCCTTCCCGCGCACCTGCACGACCGGCGCGCCGGCGGCGAGGGCAGCGTCGACGACGAGGAGCGGGTCTCGACCTGTTCGAGTGTCGGTGATGACGTGGAGACGTCCGATCACGTGCTGGCTCCTCCCTGCGCCGGCATGACCCGGTCAGGTTCTGACGGTCAGGAGCCGAACAGCTCCTCTCTCAGCCCGGTCTCGCCGGACTCCCGTGTTCGACTGGCCACCATAGACCTGTCACCTCGACGTGTGTCCACCCGCTGCTGACGCGCGCACTGCTACGCTCGGTGCTCGACCGTGAAGCGGGTCCCGTGAGGCCCGTACGGACGAGAGGTGCTCCGCTTGGCTGATCGAGAACGTCGCATGTCGCGCCCCTTCGGGGGCGTTTTCGTCGCCCGCACCCGGGTGATGGACACCGCCGACGTCCGCCGGGCCGTCACCCGCATCGCCCACGAGATCAGCGAGCGCAACGCCGGTCTCGACGGCGTCGTGCTCATCGGCCTCCAGACCGGTGGCGTCCCCCTCGCCGAGCGCCTCGGGGCCGCACTGGCGCACATCGAAGGTGGCGGTGACGCCGCCGGCGACGGGCCGGCCCCGGTGCCGGTCGGCAGCCTCGACGTGGCGCTGTACCGCGACGACATCGGGCTCCGGCCCGTCATGCCCGAGGCGGTGACCGAGATCCCGGTCGACCTGTCCGGTCGGACGGTGGTCCTCGTCGACGACGTGCTCTTCACCGGCCGCACCATCCGGGCCGCCCTCGACGCCCTCACCGACTTCGGCCGCCCACGGGCGGTGCAGCTCGCGGTCATGGTCGACCGCGGCCACCGGGAGCTGCCCATCCGCCCCGACTACGTCGGCAAGAACCTCCCGACCCGGCGGGACGAGGCCGTCGACGTGCACGAGGACGGCGTCGACCTGGGCGACATGGTGAAGGAGCCCCGCCGGTGAGGCACCTGCTCTCCATCGCCGACCTCGGCGCCGACGGCATCGAGGAGGTGCTCCGCCTCACCGACTCCTTCGTCGAGGTGAGCGAGCGGCGCATCCCGAAGGTGCCCACCCTGCGGGGCAAGACGGTCGTGTCGCTGTTCTACGAGGACTCGACCCGGACCCGCCTCAGCTTCGAGTCGGCGGCGAAGCGGCTGTCGGCGGACACCATGAACTTCAGCGTCAGCACCTCCTCGGTGAAGAAGGGGGAGTCGTTGCGCGACACCGTGCTCACGATCGAGGCCATGGGCGTCGACGCCATCGTCGTGCGCCACGGCTCCGCCGGCGTCCCGTGGCAGATCGCCCAGTGGGTCGACGCCGCCGTCGTCAACGCCGGGGACGGCTGGCACGAGCACCCGACCCAGGCGCTGCTGGACTGCTACACGATCCGCGAGCGCCTGCTGGCCAGGGGGCGGGACGGCTCCTTCGCGGGCCTCTCGATCGGGATCGTCGGTGACGTCAAGCACAGCAGGGTGGCCCGCTCGGACATCCTCGCCCTGACCGCGCTCGGCGCCGAGGTCACCGTGGTGGCCCCTCCCACGCTGCTCCCGCCGGGCATCGAGACGTGGCCCGTTTCGGTCAGCCACGACCTCGACGCCGTGCTGCCGAAGGTCGACGTGGTGATGCTCCTGCGCATGCAGGTGGAGCGCCAGGACGAGGCGCTCCTGCCGTCCCTACGGGAGTACACCGCCACCTACGGCCTCACCCGCAACCGTGCCCGCCTCCTCGGCGACGATGCGCTGGTGATGCACCCTGGCCCGATGAACCGTGGCGTCGAGATCGCCGCCGACGTCGCCGACGACCCGCGCTCCACGATCGTCCGCCAGGTCGCCAACGGCGTGGCGGTGCGCATGGCGGTGCTGTTCCTGCTGCTCGGATCCGGGAGCGAAGCCCATGGCTGACGTCGTGCTGGTCGTGCGGGGAGGGACGGTGGTCGACGCCACCGGGAGCCGTCGCGCCGACGTCGCCGTCGCCGCCGACGGCACCGTCGCCGCCGTCGGCCCGGACCTCGACGCGCCGGAGGGCGCGCAGGTCCTCGACGCCGGCGGTTGCACGGTCGCCCCCGGCCTCATCGACCTCCACGTCCACCTGCGCGAGCCCGGCGGGGAGGAGGCGGAGACGATCGAGACCGGCTCCCGTGCCGCCGCCCTCGGCGGGTTCACCGCGGTGGTCGCCATGCCGAACACGAGCCCGGCGATCGACTCGGCGGCGGTGGTCCGCCAGGTCCAGGAGCTCGGCGCCAAGGCGCTGTGCGACGTCTTCCCAGCGGGCACCATCACGGTCGGGCGGGAGGGCACGCGGCTCTCGCCCATGGCCGAGATGGCCGACCTCGGCGTGCGCCTCTTCACCGACGACGGCTCGGGCGTGGCCGACAGCCGACTGATGCGCCGGGCGCTCGAGTACGCATCGTCCCTCGGCGTCACCCTCGCCCAGCACTGCGAGGACCCTGCCCTCTCCGCCGGCACCCACATGCACGAGGGGGAGTGGTCGGGCCGCCTCGGCATCCCCGGCCAGCCCGCCGCCGCCGAGGAGCTGATGGTGGCGCGAGACATCGTCCTGTCCCGCCTCACCGGCGCGCCCGTGCACCTGCTGCACCTCTCGACCGCCGGCTCCGTCGGGCTCGTCCGCCGGGCCAAGGCCGAGGGCGTGGCCGTCACCGCCGAAGCTGCGCCCCACCACTTCACGCTCACCGACGCGGCGTGCGCGTCGTACGACCCGATGTTCAAGGTCCACCCGCCGCTGCGTACGGCGGACGACGTGGCCGCC
>JBBDQT010000153.1:2711-16252 GCA_040905815.1 Acidimicrobiales bacterium | reverse complement strand
CGACCCGATGTTCAAGGTCCACCCGCCGCTGCGTACGGCGGACGACGTGGCCGCCATCAAGGTCGGCCTCGCCGACGGCACCATCGACGCCATCGCCACGGACCACGCCCCCCACCAAGTCGAGGCCAAGGAGGCCGCCTTCGACCAGGCACCGCCCGGGATGCTCGGCCTCGAGACCGCCCTCGCCCTCGCTCTCGGGGAGCTCGACCTGCCGATCGAGGCGGTCCTCGCCCTCCTGTCGTGGCAGCCCGCCCGGATCGCCGGCATCGACGACCACCACGGCGGCCCGATCGCCGAGGGCCGCCCCGCCAACCTCTGCGTCATCGATCCGCACGTGACCTGGACCGTCGACCCGGCGACACTCGCCAGCCGCAGCCGCAACACCCCCTACGCCGGACGCAACCTCACCGGGCGCGTCCGCCACACCATCCTCCGAGGAGCCCCCGTCGTGATCAACCAGGTAGCGCAGAGCTGATGGACTCACTTCGTGAGGCGATCCTTGTGTTGGCGGATGGGGCTGTCTTCGAGGGGGAGGCGATCGGGGCGCAGGCTCCGGTCACCGCTGGCGAGGTGGTGTTCAACACCGTGCTCACCGGTTACCAGGAGGTCGTGACCGACCCGAGCTACGCGGGCCAGATCATCACGTTCACCTACCCCCACATCGGCAACTACGGGGTCACCCCGCTCGACGACGAGGCCCGCCGGCCGTTCTGCCGGGGCGTGATCGTCCGCGAGCTCGCCCGCCGGTCCAGCTCGTGGCGCGCCGAAGAGGACCTCGACCACCTCCTGCGCACCCACGGCGTGTCGGGCATCGCCGGCATCGACACCCGGCGCCTCACCCGCCACATCCGCGACGCCGGGGCGATGCCGGGCGCGTTCGGCACCGCGGACGAGGCGACGCTGCTGGCTGCGGCCGAGGCGGAGCCGGGGACCGACGGAGTCGACCTCGTCGCCGAGGTCTCCACGCCGGAGCCCTACACGTCCGGCTCCGGTCCTCGACGGGTCGTCGCCTACGACCTGGGCATCAAGACGACGATGCTGCGCCGCCTCGGCCAGCTCGCCACCATCGAGGTCGTCCCTGCCCGGACCCCGGCCTCGGAGGTGCTCGCCAGGGAGCCGGAGGGCGTCCTCATCTCCAACGGCCCGGGCGATCCGGCGGAGGTCGGCTACGTGACCGCCGCCATCGGGGAGCTCCTCGGCGAGGTGCCCGTGTTCGGCATCTGCATGGGCCACCAGCTGCTCGCCACCGCGCTCGGGGGGAAGACCTACAAGCTCCCGTTCGGCCACCACGGCGGCAACCACCCGGTGCGCAACCTCGCCACCGGCCACGTCGAGA
Organism: Acidimicrobiales bacterium; assembly: GCA_040905815.1. Taxonomy (GTDB): domain Bacteria; phylum Actinomycetota; class Acidimicrobiia; order Acidimicrobiales; family CADCSY01; genus CADCSY01. The sequence goes on along the minus strand of JBBDQT010000153.1, from coordinate 14,916 downwards.
TCACGAGCCAGAACCACAGCTTCGCGGTGGCCGAGGGCAGCGTCGCCAGCGCGGAGGTCACCCACGTCAACCTCAACGACGGCGTGGTCGAGGGCATCGCGAGCCGCGACGTCCTCGCCTTCAGCGTCCAGTACCACCCCGAAGCCGGTCCAGGGCCGCACGACGCCCAGTACCTCTTCGCAGAGTTCGAGGAGCTGATGCGCCGTGCCTCGTAGGGACGACATCGAGACGATCCTGCTGCTGGGATCCGGCCCGATCGTGATCGGCCAGGCCTCGGAGTTCGACTACTCCGGGACCCAGGCGTGCCGGGTCCTGCGGGAGGAGGGCTACCGGGTGGTGCTCGCCAACTCCAACCCGGCGACGATCATGACCGACCCCGAGTTCGCCGACCGCACCTACGTCGAGCCGCTCGACGTCGAGGTCCTCACCGCCATCATCGAGCGGGAGCGGCCCGACGCCGTCCTCCCGACCCTCGGCGGCCAGACGGCGTTGAACCTCGCCATGCAGCTCGAGGAGGCCGGCGTGCTCGAGCGCTACGGCGTCGAGCTGATCGGCGCGTCGGCCGACGCCATCGGGACGGCCGAGGACCGCGAGCGCTTCAAGCACGCGATGCAGGAGATCGGCCTGGCGGTGCCCAGCTCGGGAACGGCCCGCACGCTCGAGGAGGCGGTGCAGGTCGCCGAGGAGGTCGGGCTCCCGTGCATCATCCGCCCCGCCTACATCCTCGGAGGCAGGGGCACGGGCATCGCCGCCACCCCCGAGGAGCTCGTTCGCATCGCGACCGAGGGCCTCGACGCCAGCCCCATCTCGGAGATCCTGATCGAGGAGTCGATCGCCGGTTGGAAGGAGTACGAGCTCGAGGTCATGCGCGACGGGGCGGACAACTGCGTGATCGTGTGCTCGATCGAGAACCTCGACCCCATGGGCGTGCACACGGGTGACTCGATCACCGTCGCTCCCGCCCAGACGCTGTCCGACGTCGAGTACCAGCTCATGCGGGATGCCGCGTTCGCGTGCATCCGGCGGGTCGGCGTCGAGACCGGGGGAAGCAACGTCCAGTTCGCCCTCGACCCCGCCACGGGCGACATGGTCGTCATCGAGATGAACCCCCGGGTGAGCCGCTCCAGCGCGCTCGCCAGCAAGGCGACCGGCTTTCCGATCGCGAAGATCGCGGCGCGCCTCGCGGTCGGCTACACGCTCGACGAGATCACGAACGACATCACCGGCGTCACCCCTGCGAGCTTCGAGCCCACCATCGACTACGTCGTGACGAAGATCCCGAGGTGGGCGTTCGAGAAGTTCCCCGGGTCCCCCGGCGTCCTCGGCACCTCGATGCAGTCGGTGGGCGAGGCGATGGCCATCGGTCGGACCTTTCCCGAGTCGCTGCAGAAGGCGCTGCGCTCGCTCGAGACGGGGCGCTACGGGCTCAACTGTGACCCTGGCGAGGCGGCCAACGACGTCCTCGATGACGACGAGCTCGTCCGGCGGGCGGCCATCGCCACACCCGACCGGCCGTTCCACCTCGAGGCGGCGCTGCGGCGGGGCATCTCCATCGACCGTCTGTACGCCGTCACCCGCGTCGACCCCTGGTTCCTGGACCAGATCAGCGCGATCGTCGAGGAGCGGGCGCACCTGGCCGAGGTGGGCCTGGCGGGCACGGACCGGGCCGGGTGGCGCCGGGCCAAGCGGCTCGGGTTCACCGACGCCCAGCTGGCGTGGCTGTGGAGCGAGCCCGAGCAGGCGGTGCGCGACGTGCGCATCGCCGCCGGCGTCCTGCCGACGTTCAAGACGGTCGACACCTGCGGTGCGGAGTTCGAGGCGAAGACGCCGTACCACTACGCCACCTGGGAGGACGAGGACGAGGCCCGACCCAGCGGGAGGCCGACGATCGCCATCCTCGGCTCGGGCCCCAACCGCATCGGCCAGGGCATCGAGTTCGACTACTGCTGCGTCCACGCGAGCTTCGCGCTCCGCGACGCCGGGTTCGACACGGTGATGATCAACTGCAACCCCGAGACGGTGTCCACCGACTACGACACCTCCACCCGCTTGTACTTCGAGCCGCTCACGTCCGAGGACGTCCGCCACGTGCTCGATGCGGAGGCGGCAGGCGGCGACCTGCGGGGCGTCATCGTGGGCCTCGGCGGCCAGACCCCCCTCAAGCTCGCCGGGCTCCTCCCACCCGACCTCGTGCTGGGCACGTCGCCGGACAAGATCGACCTCGCCGAGGACCGCGAGCGATGGAACGCGCTGTGCGCGAGCCTCGGCGTCCCCCAGCCGGCCGGTGGCACGGCCGCCACGGTCGACGCGGCGCTCGCCATCACCGCCGAGATCGGCTACCCGGCTCTCGTCCGCCCCAGCTACGTGCTCGGCGGCCGGGCGATGTCCATCGTCTACGACGAGGAGGGCTTGCGCCGGGCCATGGCCGAGCTGGCCAGCTTCGGCGCCGCTGGCGGCGCCCCCGCGGGCTCGCTCGGGCGGGAGGGTGGGCTGTCCGCGGAGCGCCCCGTCCTCATCGACCGCTTCCTCGAGGACGCCACGGAGGTGGACGTCGACGCCGTGCGCGACGTCACCGGCGAGGTCCTGATCGGCGGCGTCATGGAGCACGTCGAGGAGGCGGGCGTCCACTCCGGCGACAGCGCGTGCGTGATCCCGCCCCCCACGCTGCTCCCCGACGTGGTGTCGGCGATCGAGGGCCACACCCGCGCCATCGCCGAGGCGCTCGGGGTCGTCGGGCTCCTCAACGTCCAGTACGCGGTGAAGGAGGGAGAGGTCTTCGTCATCGAGGCGAACCCCCGCGCCAGCCGCACCGTCCCCTTCGTGGCGAAGGCCACCGGCGTGCCTCTCGCCAAGGTCGCGGCCCGCGTGATGGCGGGCGCAACGCTCGACGAGCTGCGCGACGAAGGGACCCTGCGCCCGCCGAGCACCGGCGGCCACGTCTCGGTCAAGGAGGCGGTGCTCCCGTTCAACCGCTTCCCCGACGTCGACACCCTGCTCGGACCGGAGATGCGCTCCACCGGCGAGGTCATGGGCATCGACCGGACGGTCGGGCTCGCGTTCGCCAAGTGCCAGATGGCGGCGGGCGACCGGCTTCCCGGGCACGGCGCGGTGTTCCTCTCCCTCGCCGACCGGGACAAGCCGAGCGGCCTCGTCGCCGCCCGCCGGTTCGCCTCGCTCGGGCTCGCGATCGCCGCCACGTCGGGGACGGCGGCCTACCTCGAGGAGCACGGCGTCGTCGTCGACACCCTCGTCGGCAAGGTCGGTGGCGACGGCGACGAGCCCACCGCCCTCGACCTCCTCGAGGCGGGCAAGGTCGACCTCGTCGTCAACACCCCCCGGGGCTTCGGACCTCGCGCCGACGGCCAGTACATCCGCACCGCGGCGGGGGTCCACCGCGTCCCGTGCATCACGACCGTCGCCGCCGCCCTGGCTGCAGCAAACGGCATGGCGGACTGGGCCGGGCACACGCTCAGCGTGCGCAGCCTCCAGGAGTGGCACGCCGACGAGGTCGGCGAGCAGCTCGGGCTCGACCTGTGACCTCGCGGTGCGGGTGGCGCGCGTGAGGGCGGTCCGGCGTCGGCCCGCCGCCACCGGCGCCGTCGACCTCACCGCCCGTATCGGCGCCGTCACGCTGCCCAACCCCGTGCTGCTGGCGTCGGGCACCGCGGGCCACGGCGCCGAGCTGGCCCCCTACCTCGACCTCGCCTCGATCGGAGCGGTGGTCGTGAAGTCCCTGCTGGCCGGGCCGTGGGCCGGCAACCCAGCACCGCGGGTGCACGAGACGTCCGCCGGCATGCTGAACAGCGTGGGCCTGCAGGGGCCCGGTGTCGCCGTCTGGATCGAGGAGGAGCTCCCCGAGCTGCTCGCCACCGGCGCGCGCGTCGTGGCGTCGATCTGGGGGCGGACCGTGCAGGACTACGCCGACGCAGCGGCGCTCCTCGCCAGTGCCCCGCCCCAGGTGGTGGCGGTCGAGGTCAACGTCAGCTGCCCGAACGTCGAGGACCGGCGGCGCATGTTCGCCCACTCGCCGGCGAGCACGGAGGAGGCCGTCGCCGCCACCGCGGGGTGCGGCCGGCCCCGGTGGGCGAAGCTCAGCCCGAACGTCACCGACCTCGTGGAGATCGCCGACGCCGCCCGCCGGGGCGGCGCGGAGGCGGTCACCCTCATCAACACGGTGATGGGCATGGCGATCGACCCGGCAACCCGTTCCTACCAGCTCGGTGCGGGAGGCGGCGGCCTCTCCGGTGCTGCCATCCACCCGGTCGCCGTGCGGGCCGTGCACGACGTCGCCGCCGCCCTGCCCGACCTGCCGATCATCGGGGTCGGCGGCGTCACCGACGGCGAGACGGCGGTGGAGCTGCTGCTCGCCGGGGCGTCGGCGGTGCAGGTGGGGACGGCCACCTTCGCCGATCCACGCGCGGCGGCGGCGGTCCTGGCAGGGTTGGAGCGGTGGTGCGGCACGCAGGCGGTGCGGGCGGTGGCCGACATCGTGGGCGCGGTCCACCGGCGCAGCGGCCGACAGGACGGCGTCGCACGGGATCATGAGCAGCACGAGGTGGAGGAACCGGGATGAGCCAGACGGGCGAGCGGGGGAAGAGCGAGACGGCCACGCCGGAGGCGTGGCCGGGGCGGGACCGGCTCGCGCTGGCGCTCGACGTCGACGACCTTGTCGCCGCCCACCGCCTCGCCCGCGAGCTGCAACCGTGGTTCGGCGTGGCCAAGGTCGGGCTGGAGCTCTACAGCGCGTCCGGACCCGATGCCGTCACGAGCCTGGTCGACCTTGGCTACGACGTCTTCCTCGATCTGAAGCTGCATGACATCCCGACCACCGTCGGCCGTGCCGCGCAGGTGATCGGTGCCCTCGGCGTCCGCTACCTGACGCTCCACGCCCACGGTGGCGTCGCCATGCTCCGTGCCGGTGTCGACGGCCTCGCCGAGGGCGCCGTCCGCGCCGGCGAGCCGCCTCCCACGGCCCTCGCCGTCACCGTCCTCACGAGCGACCACGACGCGCCGCCCCACATCATCCCCAAGCGGGTGCAGGCCGCGCTCGAGGCGGGCTGCGGCGGCCTGATCTGCGGCGCCCCCGACATCAAGGAGGTCCGCCTGCTCGCGCCCCGCCTGACCATCGTCGTCCCCGGCACCCGGGCCGCTGGCGCGGCCACCCACGACCAAGCCCGCACCGACACCCCCGAAGCGGCCCTGGCGGCCGGCGCGACCATGCTCGTGGTGGGTCGGGCCGTCACCGCGGCCGACGATCCCAAGGCCGCGGCCGCCGCCCTCGCGGCGGCTCTCGACGCCTGATCCGGAGGCGCCGTTGCAGGCCGGTCGGGCGCTGAGGACCCGGCTAGGGTGCCGCCCATGCCGCTCCCACCCCAGCTCTCCCAGGAACAGCGCGAGGCAGCGCTGGCCAAGGCAGCCGTCGCCCGCCGCGAGCGTGCGGAGCTGAAGGAGAAGCTCAAGATCGGATCCACGAACCTCGCGGAGCTCTTCCAGCAGGCCGACACCGACGAGATCGTCGGAAAGATGAAGGTCCTCTCTGTGCTGGAGTCGATGCCCGGGCTCGGCAAGGTGAAGGCCCGCCGCCTCATGGAGGAGATCGGGATCAGCGAGGCCCGGCGCATCCAGGGACTCGGCAAGAACCAGCGCGACAAGCTGCTGGCCGCGTTCCACTGAGGGCAGAGCGCTGATCGTCGTCATCTCCGGCCCCGGCGGGGTGGGCAAGGGCACCGTCGTGCGCCGCCTCCTGTCCATGGACGACCGGCTGTGGCTGAGCCGCTCCTGGACCACCCGGCCCCGACGGCCGGGCGAGCCCGAGGACGCCTACGTGTTCGTGGACCGCCCCACCTTCGAGGCCAAGGTCGAGGACGGCGGCTTCCTGGAGCACGCCGAGTTCCTCGGCAACCTCTACGGCACCCCGGTGCCCGATCCCGACCCCGGCCGCGACGTCCTCCTCGAGATCGAGGTCCAGGGCGCCCGCCAGGTGCACGCCATCGACCCGACGGCGCTGCTCATCTTCATCTCGCCGCCGTCCCCCGAGGAGCAGGAGCGCCGCCTCCGGGGCCGCGGCGATCCCGAGGAGATCGTGGCCAAGCGCCTGGCCAAGGCCGCCGAGGAGGCTGGTGCCGCCGCCGAGCTCGGCGCCCTCACCGTGGTGAACGACGACCTCGACATCTGTGTCGCCGAGGTCGCCGCCCTGATCGAGGCCGCCCCTCACCGGCGAACTGGCGGTTGGATGTGACCGCCAGCGTGCGATCCAACCGCCAGAACGAGTGGGGACGCCCCTCACCGGCGAACTGGCGGTCAGAACCGACACCAGATGGGCGATCCAACCGCCAGTTCGGGAGCGGAGGGAGGCCGCTGGTAGCCTGACGGGCATGCCGCGCCGCCAGGACACGATGATGAACCCGACCATCGAGGTCCTCCTCGAACGGGTCGACTCCAAGTTCACGCTCGTGAGCCTCGCCTCCCGCCGTGCCCGCCAGGTCAACAGCTACTTCAACCGGCTCGGCGAGGGCCTCGGCTCGATCGTGCCGCCGCAGGTCGCGTCGACGGCCCGCAAGCCGCTCTCCATCGCCTTCGAGGAGATCGCCGCCGACAAGATCACCTACTCCCGGCCCGAGCCCGGCGCCGAGGGCGAAGGCGAGGCCGCCGAGCTGGCCGAGGCCGGGTCAGAGCCCGACCCCGCCTCCTAGAGCGCCGCGCCTTGCTCGCCGGGCGCGCCGTCGTCCTCGGCGTCTCCGGCGGGATCGCCGCCTACAAGGCGGTCGAGGTGTGCCGTCGCCTCGTCGACGCCGGCGCCGTGGTGCGCCCCGTCCTCACCGCCGGCGCCCTGCGCTTCGTCGGCGCCCCCACGTTCTCGGCGGTCGCCTCCGAGCCCGCCCGCACGAGCATGTGGGACAGCCCCGAGCCGAGCCCGCACACGTTCCTCGGCCAGGGCGCCGACCTCGTGGTCGTCGCCCCCGCCACCGCCCGGGTGCTCGCTGCCTACGCGATCGGTCTCTCCGACGACCTCCTCGTCGCCACGCTGCTGGCCACCCGTGCCCCCGTCGTCGTCTGCCCCGCGATGCACACCGAGATGTGGGAGCAGCCGGCGGTGCAGGCGAACATCGCCCTCCTCAGGGAGCGTGGCGTGCACGTGGTCGAGCCGGGCACCGGCCACCTCGCCGGGGGGGACGTCGGCGTGGGCCGCCTGGCGGAGCCGACCGACATCGTCGCCGCCTGCGAGCAGGTCCTCGGCGCGTCGCCGGGTCGACGCGACCTCGCCGGGCTGCGCGTCCTTGTCACCGCCGGCGGCACCCGGGAGCCGATCGACGCGGTGCGCGTCATCACCAACCGCTCCTCCGGCAAGCAGGGCTACGCGCTGGCAGAGGAGGCCCACGCCCGAGGCGCTGCCGTCACGCTCGTCACCTCCGTCGACCGGCCGCTCTCGGCGGGCATCGAGGTCGTGCGGGCCGAGACCGTCGAGGAGATGGAGGCAGCCGTCATGCCGAGGGCGCGCCACGCCGATGTGATCATCCAGGCGGCGGCGATCAGCGACTTCCGTCCCAAGGCCCCGTCGGACCGCAAGCTCAAGAAGGACGACGGTCCGCCCGAGATCGTCCTCGAACCGACCCATGACTTCTCCGTCGATCTCGGTGCGGCCAAGCACGCCGGCCAGACGCTGGTGGGGTTCGCCGCCGAGACCGACGACCTCGTGGCGAACGCCCGCCGCAAGCTCGAGCGCAAGCGCCTCGACCTCATCGTCGCCAACGACGTGTCGGCACCCGGCGCCGGTTTCGACCACGACACGAACGCGGCCGTGATCATCGGGGTGGACGGCGTGCGCCAAGATGTACCGGTTGCCGACAAGCGCGTGGTCGCCCGCGCCGTCCTCGATGCCGTCCTACGAAACCGGAGCACCACGTGAGCAGTCCGTACACCTTCACCTCGGAGTCCGTCACGGAGGGCCATCCCGACAAGATGGCGGACCAGATCTCAGACGCCATCCTCGACGCGATCCTCGCGGAGGACCCGATGGGCCGGGTGGCGTGCGAGACGCTGCTCACGACCGGTCTCGCCGTGGTCGCCGGCGAGGTCACGACCGAGGCCTACGTCGACATCCCGAAGATCGTCCGGGAGACGATCTGCCACATCGGCTACGACCGGGAGTCGTTCGGCTTCGACGGCAACACCTGCGGCGTCATGGTGAGCATCGACGAGCAGAGCCCCGACATCGCCCAGGGCGTCAACACCGCCTACGAGACCCGGAGGGGCACCTCCGGCGAGGACCTCCTCAACTCCCAGGGAGCGGGCGACCAGGGGATGATGTTCGGCTACGCCTGCGACGAGACCGACGACCTCATGCCGCTGCCGATCTGGCTCGCGCACCGCCTGTCGCACCGCCTGTCGGAGGTCCGCAAGGCGGGCATCCTCCCGTACCTCCGCCCCGACGGGAAGACCCAGGTCACGTTCGACTACGAGGACGGGCGCCCGGTCCGTCTGAAGACCGTGCTCATCTCCACCCAGCACCAGCCCGGCCTCGACGCCGACACGCTCATCAAGCCCGACCTCATCGAGCACGTCATCCACCCGCTGATCCCCGCCGCCTTCGCCGACGACGATCCCGAGGTCCTCGTCAACCCGACGGGCACCTTCGAGCTCGGCGGGCCCCACGCCGACACCGGACTCACCGGCCGGAAGATCATCGTCGACACCTACGGTGGCATGGCCCGCCACGGCGGCGGCGCGTTCTCCGGCAAGGACCCGAGCAAGGTCGACCGTTCCGCTGCGTACGCGGCGCGCTGGGTCGCCAAGCACATCGTTGCCGCCGGCGCCGCCTCGCGGTGCGAGGTCCAGGTCGCGTACGCCATCGGCGTCGCCCGACCGGTCTCCCTGCTCGTCGAGACGTTCGGCACGGAGACGGTCGAGGTCCAGAAGCTCACCACCGCGGTGGACGAGATCTTCGACCTGCGGCCCGCCGCCATCGTGCGCGACCTCGACCTGCGCCGCCCGATATACCGCAAGACCGCGGCCTACGGGCACTTCGGCCGGCCGGACAAGGACTTCACGTGGGAGCACACCACCTGCCTGGACGACTTCCGCTCGGCCCTCAGCCTCTGAAGCGAGTCGTCAGGGTCGTACCGGATGTCGCGGGGGTGACGAAGGCGTTCGACTACCTCGTGCCGCCGGCGCTCGACGCCCAGGTCACCGTGGGCACCCTCGTGCGCGTCGTGCTCAACGGCCGGCGCGTCGGAGGCTGGGTCGTCGCCGACCACGTCGAGCCCCCGTCGGGCGTGACGCTGCGCCCGCTCGCCCACATCACCGGCATCGGTCCCGCGCCGGAGCTCGTCGAGCTGGCTTCGTGGGCTGCGTGGCGGTGGGCGGGCCGGCCCCGCCACCTCCTGCGCACCGCTTCGCCCGACGGCGCCGTGAAGGGGCTGCCCCCGGCGCCGAGCGCGGTTCCGGCCGCCACCACGGTGACCGATCAGCTGGCGGCCGACGCGCTCAGCCGGAGTCGGGTGATCCTCAGGCTGGCGCCCACCGCCGACGTGGCGCCGCTCGTCGTGGCTGCCGCCGCCCTCGGCACGACGCTCGTGGTCGCGCCTAACCACCATGGAGCGGCCAGCCTCGGGGGAAGGCTCCGGCGCGTCGGCCTCCCCGTCGCCATCCTGCCGAGGGGCTGGGCGCAGGCGGCGGCGGGGGGCACGGTGGTCATCGGCGCCCGTGCGAGCGCGTGGGCGCCGGCGCCGGAGCTCGCCGCCGTCGTGGTCCTCGACGAGCACGAGGAGGGCCACCAGGAAGAGGGCTCCCCGACCTGGCACGCACGTGACGTCGCGATCGAGCGGGCGAGGCGCGCCGGCGTGCCGTGCGTGCTCACCTCACCGTGCCCGTCGCTCGAGGCGCTGGCGTGGGGTGAGCTGCTGGCACCTTCCCGAGCCGCCGAGCGGGCCGGTTGGCCGATGGTCGACGTGGTCGACCGGCGCCAGGAGGACCCGCTCAAGGTCGACCTCTACTCGAGCCGCCTCGTCAACCTCATCAGGGCGACGAAGCCGGATCCGCACCTCCCGGTCGTCTGCGTCCTGAACCGCAAGGGCCGCGCCCGCCTCCTCGTCTGCGGCTCTTGCCAGGAGCTCGCCCGCTGCCCGTCCTGCGGGGCGACGGTGGGCAACACCGATCACGCCACGCTCGTCTGCCCGCGCTGCGGCGTGGAGCGACCGGCGGTCTGCGTGAGCTGCGGTGCCGCCGCTCTCAAGCAGCGGCGACTGGGCGTGAGGCGGGCGCGGGAGGACCTCGAGCGGCTGGCCGGGCGACCGGTGGCCGAGATCACCGGTGACCTCGCCCCGACGGACCCGTTGCCCGACGCGACCGTGCTGGTCGGGACCGAGGCGGTCCTGCGCCGGGTGGACCGTGCCGCCGCGGTGGTGTTCCTGGACCTCGATGCCGAGCTCCTGGCACCCCGCTACCGGGCAGCCGAGGAGGCGATGGCGCTCGTCGCGCGCGCCGCCCGCATCCTCGGGGGCAAAGCCGGCGGCGGGCGCCTCCTGCTGCAGACGAAGCTGCCCCGCCACGAGGTCGTGCAGGCCGCGCTGCTCGCCGACCCTGCGCGCGTCAGCACCGTCGAGGCGGAGCGCCGCGCCACGCTCGCGCTCCCTCCGGTGACGGCGATGGCCTACATCGCCGGCGCCGGGGCCGAGGACTTCGCACGGGCGGCGGCGTCCCACGACGGCGTGGACGCGCTCGGACCCGTCGACGGCGACTGGCTCCTCCGCGCCCCCGACCACCAGGTCCTCTGTGACGCGCTCGACGCCACGCCCAGACCACCTGGTCGCCTCCGCGTCGCGGTGGATCCCCGCCGCATCTGAAGTTTCTGGACGTCCTCTGGCGATTCGGGACGTCGACACCGGTACCGCCAGCGCCAGCGTCCAGAAATGCACGAGCGACCGGTCAGGCGGGATCGTCTTCGACCCAGGGGACGTCGGAGCCGGCCGACTCGGGGTCGGTGCCGGGCGGGACGTCGGTGGGGCCGACGTCGCCGACGATGTTCGGGTCCTCGACGCCGACGCCGGTGTGGCGGGCCCGGTCGGAGAGCCCTTCCTCGTCGTCAGGCTGATCGGGCACGTCCTCGCCCTCGAAGGGCTCCTCGGGGGGCAGGTCAGTGGCGGGATCGGTCATGCGGTCCCCCTACCCAGGCCACGACCGACGCCGCACCTCGTACATCGCCATCGCCGCCGCCTGGGCGACGTTCAGCGAGCCGACCTTGCCGAGCTGGGGCACGAACGCGACCTCGTCGCACGCAGCGAGGGTGAGGGGGGACAGGCCGCGGTCCTCGTGTCCGAAGGCGAGGCAGACGTCGGTCCCGAGGACGGCCTCGTGGAGGGGGACCGCGCCATCGGCGAGCTCGATGCCGACGAGCCGGTAGCCGCCGTCCTTCACGGTGTCGATGGCGTCGGCGAGGCTGGCGTGCGCTGTCCAGTCCACGTAGCGTTCCGTGCCCATCGAGGTCTTGTGGGACTTGGCGTGGGAGGGCGTCACCGACGCTCCGGCGAGGTGGAGGTGCTCGACCCGGAGCGCGGCAGCGGTCCGGACGATCGAGCCGACGTTGTAAGGGGTCTGGACGTCGTCGAGCAGCAGCGCGAGGCGGTCCTCGGTCTTGCGCCGCCACTCCCGGTGGAGCCGCTTCAGCTCGGTGTCGCCCAGGTTCCTCACCGGTCACCTCCCTCGACGGACAGCAGCCGGTAGCCCATCCTCGACCGCAGGCGCTCGGTCGGGTGGCCGGCAGCCTCCAGCCACCGGACGAGCGAGTCTGCGCCGAGGTGCTTCTGGACGACGAGCACCGCTCGACCTCCGGGCTGCAGGCGTGGGAGCCAGCGCAGGAGCAACGCGTGCAGCGCCTCCTTTCCGATGCGGATCGGCGGGTTCGACCAGATCGCGGCGAAGCGGACGTCTTCGGGCACGTCATCGGGGGCGACGGTGGCGACGTTGGTGCAGCCGGCCGCCTCGGCGTTGGCGGCGGCGAGAGCGAGCGCCCTGCAATTCACGTCCACCGCCCACACCGTCGCCCGGGGCGCTCGGTGGGCGAGGGTGACGGCGATCGGCCCGTAGCCGCAGCCGAGGTCGAGGAGGTTGCCCTCGGCGGGCACCGGTGGTCCCTCGACGAGCAGCAGCCGGGTGCCGGGGTCGACCGCATCACGGCTGAAGACGCCGGTGTCGGCGGTGAGCTGGACGG
>JBBDQT010000153.1:0-2611 GCA_040905815.1 Acidimicrobiales bacterium | reverse complement strand
CCGGGGTCGACCGCATCACGGCTGAAGACGCCGGTGTCGGCGGTGAGCTGGACGGCGAGGTCGGGGAGGACGAGGGGCACGGTGCGAGGCTCGGAGGGCGGCGCCGGGTCGTCGTCGAAGTAGTGGCCCACCAGGGAGGCGACGCTACCCTGGCGGCCCATGGCGCCCTACTCGATCCGGATCGTCGGTGATCCCGTGCTGCGCCAGCGGGCGACCGAGATCGCCGACATCGACGGCCGGCTCGCCCAGCTGGCCGAGGACATGATCGTCACCATGTACGACGCCCCCGGCGCCGGCCTCGCCGCCCCCCAGGTCGGCGTGCAGAAGCGGCTCTTCGTGTACGACGCCCACGACGACACAGGCGCCCACGTGATCGTCAACCCCACCATCACCGAGAGCCGTGGTGAGTGGGCGTTCGAGGAGGGGTGCCTGTCGGTGCCCGGCCTCTCCTGGGACATCGTCCGCCCGAACGAGGTGCACCTCACGGGTTGGGACCTCGACGGCAACGAGCTGTCGATCGAGGCCGACGAGTACCTCGGCCGGATCTTCCAGCACGAGCTCGACCACCTCGACGGGATCCTGCTGCTCGAGCGCCTCGACGAGGACGCGCGCAAGGCAGCGCTGCGCACGCTCCGGGAGCAGCAGCTCTCGGCCGCCACGCTGGAGGCCGGCGCCGAGGTCGCACCCCGCGGCTTGCGCCTGCCCGGGCGGACTTGACGCCCGACCGCGCCGCGCCCACCGCCGGCGCGTCGGCCGGCGTGCCACGTCACCCGAAGCGCCTCGCCTACCTCGGCACGCCGGAGGCGGCCGTGCCGCCGCTGCGCGCCCTCGTCGAAGCCGGCTTCGAGGTCGCCCTCGTCGTGAGCCAGCCGGACCGGCGACGGGGGAGGGGTGGTGCCAGCACCACGAGCCCGGTGAAGGCGGCTGCGCTCGAGCTCGGCCTGCCGGTCACCGACCGGGTCGCCGACGTCACCGGCGTCGGCGCCGACCTCGGCGTCGTCGTCGCCTACGGCCGGCTCATCCAGCCGCCGGTCCTCGCCGCGCTGCCCATGGTCAACCTCCACTTCTCCCTGCTGCCGCGCTGGCGGGGTGCCGCCCCGGTCGAGCGGGCCCTGCTCGCCGGCGACACCGAGACCGGTGTCTGCCTCATGCAGCTGGAGGAGGGCCTCGACACCGGACCCGTCTTCGCCTGCGAGACCGTGCCCATCGGGCCGGATGAGAGCGCCGAGGAGCTCCTGGCTCAGCTCGTCGCGGTGGGCACCAGCCTGCTCGTCAGCCAGCTGACTGCGGGACTCGGCGAGCCCGACCCCCAGACCGGTGAGCCGACCCACGCCGCCAAGATCGACGTGGCCGACCTCGTGCTGCGGTGGGAGCGGCCGGCGACCGAGCTCCACCGCCTCGTGCGCCTCGGCCGGGCGTGGACGACGTTCCGGGGGAAGCGCTTCAAGGTCCTGCGCGCCGACCTGGTCGCCGACCCGGTGGATGGGCCTGGCGCGCCCGGCACGTTCGCGGACGACGGCGTGACGGTGGCCACCGGCGACGGCGCGCTCCGCCTCGTCGAGGTGCAGCCCGAGGGCAAGCCCGCCCAGCCTGCCGACGCCTGGCGCAACGGCGCCCGTCCCGGGCCCGCCGACCGCCTCGGCGCATGAGCCGGCGCCCGCAACCGAAGGGCAGGCGCCCGCCGGACCGCCCCCGACCTGCGGATCCTCGTCGGGTCGCGCTCGCGGCCCTGGCGAGGATCGACGAGGGGGCGTTCGCCAACCTGGTCGTCCCCGAGCTCCTCGCACAGAGCGGTATGAGCGAGCGTGACCGCGGGTTCACGACGACCCTCGTCTACGGCACCACCCGCATGCGGCGGGCTCTCGACCTGCTCGTCGACCGGTTCGTCCTGCGCGAGCTCGACGGGCCCACCCGCAACGCCCTGCGCCTTGGCGCCCACCAGCTCCACCACCTCGGCACGCCGGCCCACGCCGCGGTCTCCGCCACCGTCGAGGTCGCGCCGCCGCGCTCGCGTGGCCTCGTCAACGCCGTTCTCAGGCGGGTCGCCGAGGCGCCGGTCCAGTGGCCCGACGACGCCACCCGGCTCAGCTACCCCGACTGGGTCGTCGCCCGCCTCACCGAGGACCTCGGCGAGGCGGAGGCTCTCGGCGCTCTCGAGCAGATGAACGAACCGGCCGAGGTGAACGTCCGCGAGGACGGCTACACCCAGGACCTCGCCTCTCAGTGGGCGGCGGCGGCGGTCGGCGCCCAGCCCGGCGAACGGGTCGCCGACCTGTGCGCCGCCCCGGGCGGCAAGTCCACCTTCATGGCCGGCGCCGGTGCCTTCGTGCTCGCCAGCGACATCGATCCCGCACGGATCGGTGTGATCGCCGAGAACATAGGTTGCCTCGAGCTCGGGTCAGCCAGGCACTCGGGCGACCGGCCTCCGGGCGCTGACGTGCCAGCAGGCGCCGTCGCCGTCGCCGTCGCCGACGGCACCCGGCCGCCCTGGCGCCCCGCCAGCCTCGACCGGGTGCTGGTCGACGCCCCGTGCTCCGGGCTCGGGGTCCTCCGCCGACGTCCCGACGCCCGTTGGCGGGTGACGCCGCAGGACGTCGACCGCCTCGTCCCG
>JBBDQT010000152.1:0-4484 GCA_040905815.1 Acidimicrobiales bacterium | reverse complement strand
CTCGTCGGCGACCCCCAGGTCCGCCACCGCGGCACGATCGGCGGCAGCATCGCCCACGGCGACCCCGCCTCCGACCTCCCCGCCGTCGTGCTCGCCTGCGACGCCACGCTCGTAGCGAAGGGGCCCGACGGCGAGCGCGAGATCGGCGCCACGGACTTCTTCCGAGGCTTCCTCGAGACGGCGCTGGCGCCCGACGAGCTCCTCACGGAGATCCGGTTCCCCAAGCTCGCCGGTGCCGGATGGTCGTACCAGAAGTTCACCCGGCGTGCCCAGGACTGGGCCACCGTCGGGGTCGCTGTCGTCCGCAACGCCAGGACGGGCGTGGCGCTGGTGAACATGAGCTCCACGCTCGTGCGAGCCGCCGGTGTGGAGGAGGCCCTCGCCGGCGGTGCCTCGGTCGAGGACGCCGCCCAGCAGGCGGATGCGGGGCTCGACCCTCCTGCCGACCTGAACGCGAGCACCGAGTACCGCCGCCACCTGGCGAAGGTGCTCGTGCGCCGAGCGCTCGAGGAGGCGACATGATCAGGAGGACCTCCCCACGCCGGCAGTGCGTCGTCCCTACGCTCTCGGGTAGGGGCGAGGCGGAGCCGATCAGGAGGAGACGCACGTGATCAAGGTCAGCGGGACGAAGGACAACGGGACAAGAGGAGGTGCCGTCGGCAAGGCGGCAGACTCGGTGAAGACGGCCGTGAAGGGCGGCAAGGGCAAGATGGCAGCCAAGACCGACGGCGGTGCGGTCAAGGTCAGCTTCGTGCTGCCGTTGTCGGAGACGCCTGACCCCGTGTCGGTCTGCGGGGACTTCAACGGGTGGGACCCGCTCATGCACCCGATGAAGAAGCGAGCCAACGGGACCCGGAGCGTGACCGTCGAGCTGCCGTCGGGTCGCTTCGCGTTCAAGTACCTGAGCGGCGGTACGTGGTTCACCGACCCTGAAGCGCACGACCACGAGTCCAACGAGTACGGCGAGACCAACTCGATCCTCGAGGTGTGAGCACCGGGGCGGCTTCGGTCGAGGAGGTCGCTGCCGCCCTCACCGACCACGGCTACCTGCCGGACGAGGGCCTCGCAACGGCGGTCTTCCTCGCGCTGCGCCTCCAGCGGCCGTTGCTGCTCGAGGGCGAGGCGGGCGTCGGCAAGACGGAGGTGGCGCGCGCGCTGGCGCGCTGGACCGGTGGGGAGCTCATCCGTCTCCAGTGCTACGAGGGGATCGACGTGAGCCAGGCCGTCTACGAGTGGGACTACGCCCGCCAGCTCCTCCACCTGCGGGCCGCCGAGGCCGCGGGTACCGCCTCGGGGGCAGAGGCGGAGGAGCTGACCGACCAGCTGTGGTCCGAGCGGTTCCTCGTGCGGCGACCGCTGCTCGCCGCGATCGACCACCGCGAGGGGCCGCCACCGGTCCTCCTCGTCGACGAGGTCGACCGCGCCGACGACGAGTTCGAGGCGTTCCTGCTCGAGGTGCTGTCCGACTACACCGTCACCGTCCCCGAGCTCGGGACCTTCCGGGCCTCCGTCCCGCCCATCGTGGTCGTGACGTCGAACCGGACCCGCGACGTCCACGATGCCCTGAAGCGCCGGTGCCTCTACCACTGGGTCGAGCATCCGACGTTCGAGCGTGAGGTGGCCATCGTCATGATGCGGGCCCCGCAGGTGGCCGCGTCGCTCGCCCGCCAGGTCGCCGCGGTGGTCGAGCAGGTCCGGGCGCTCGGGCTGTACAAGCCGCCCGGCGTCGCCGAGGCGATCGACTGGGCGAGCGCCGTCGCCGCCCTCGGGCGCACCGAGCTGGACGAGTCGATCGTCGATCGGACGCTCGGCGCGGCGATGAAGTACCGGGAGGACCAGGAGCGGGTGCGTGCCGCTGGCATCGGCGACCTCGTGCGGGCCGCCGTGGCCCGGACGACGTGAGCGACCGGGGCGTGCGCCTCGCGGTCGCGCTCGGCCGCCTGCTGCGGGACGCGGGCGTCGCCGTACCTGGTGGCGCCGTCGCCGGCTTCGCCGCCGCGCTCGACGCCGTCGGCCTCGACGACCGCAGCGCTGCCTACTGGGCGGGCCGGGCCACGCTGGTGACGGCTCCGGAGGACGCACCCGCCTACGACGCTGCGTTCGCCGCCTTCTTCGGTGGCTCGCCGGAGCGGCACGAGCACGTGGTCGATCCCATCGTGACGACTCTCGTCATCGATGACGGCGACGAGGAGGAGGGCGGCGGCGGCGAGCGTCGCGAGCAGGAGCCGGCCGGGTCGACCCTCGCGCAGCGCTTCAGCCGGTCGGAGATCCTCCGCCACCGGGACCTCGCCACCTGCACCGCCGAGGAGCTCGCCGAGGCGTTCCGGCTCATGGCTGGCGTCCGGTTCGGCGGCGCGCTTCGCCGCTCGCGCCGGCTCCGACCGCAGGCCCGGCGCCGGGGCCGTCCCGACCTGCGGCGCACGGTGCGCGCCGCCGTGCGAGCCGGGGGTGAGCCCGTGCGCCCCGCGCGCCGCGAGGCGACGGTGCGACCTCGGCGGGTGGTCCTGCTGGTCGACGTCAGCGGCTCGATGGAGCCCTACGCGCGTGCCCTGCTGCGCTTCGCCCACAGCGCGGTCGTCGGGCGCCGTCAGGTCGAGGCGTTCACGCTCGGCACGAGGTTGACCCGCGTCACCCGCGAGCTCGCCTCTCGAGACCCCGACGCCGCCCTCGACGCCGCTGCCGGCGCCGTGCCGGACTGGGCGGGCGGGACCCGCCTCGGTGACGGCCTCGCCGAGTTCGCCAGCACGTGGGGCGTTCGGGGCATGGCGCGGGGCGCGGTCGTCGTCGTGCTCTCCGACGGCTGGGAGCGGGGGGACACCACCGTCCTCGCCGGGGCGCTGGCGCGCCTGCAGCGGGTGGCGCACAAGGTCGTCTGGGTGAACCCGCTCAAGGCGTCGCCCGGCTACGCCCCGCTCGCGGCCGGGATGGCAGCGGCCCTTCCCTACGTTGACGAGTCCGTGGAGGGCCACTCGCTGGCCTCGCTCGAGGATCTGGTGGGGGTGATCGCACGGTGAAGGAGGTGCTTGACGACATCGAGCGCTGGCGGCGCCAGGGCAAGATGGTCGCGCTCGCCCGACTCGTCGACGTCGAGGGCTCCGGGCCCCGGCTGCCCGGCGCCGCGATGGCGGTGAGCAGCGACGGAGAAGTTTCGGGATCCGTCTCGGGCGGCTGCGTCGAGGGGGCGGTCGTCGCCGAGGCGCTCCAGCTCCTCGAGGGCGGCGGTCCAGGAAGGCTCGTCACGTTCGGCTACAGCGACGACGAGGCGTTCGCGGTCGGGCTGACATGCGGCGGGACGATGCACCTCTTCGTCGAGCGCCTCGAGTGGTGAGCGGCACCGGCGCGGTCTTCGACGACCTCGCCAGCGCCCTGCGGGCCGAAAGACCCATGGCCCTCGCCACGGTCGTGTCGGGACCGGGAGTGGGCGGCGCCCTGCTGATCGAGCCGGGCCGGGAGCCGCGAGGGACGCTCGGGAACCCCGACCTCGACCGTGTGGTCGGACGCGACGCGGAGGCGGAGCTCCAGGCAGGCACGTCGGGGGTGCGCCACTACGGGCCACGCGGCGAGGCGCGCCAGGACGAGGTCTCGGTGTTCATCGAGAGCTTCGCCCCGCCGCCACAGATGCTCATCTTCGGGGCCGTCGACTTCACGGCCGCCCTGGTCCGCCTCGCCAAGGTGCTCGGGTACCGGGTGACGGTGTGCGACGCCCGGGAGGTCTTCGCCACGTTGGCCCGGTTCCCGTTCGCCGACGAGGTCGTCGTCGACTGGCCGAACCGGTTCCTCGATCGGGTCGGCGACGAGCTCGGGCCACGCGACGCCGTCTGCGTGCTGACCCACGACCACAAGTTCGACGTGCCCGCCGTCGTCGCCGCCCTCCGGACGGACGTCGGCTACCTCGGCGCCATGGGCTCGCGCCGCACCCACGCCGACCGCGTCGCTCGCCTTCGTGTCGAGGGCGTCACCGACGAGGACCTCGCCCGGCTGATGGCCCCGATCGGCCTCGACATCGGTGCTCGAACCCCGGAGGAGACCGCGGTGGCGGTCTGCGCCGAGATCATCGCTCTCCGCACGGGCCGCCCCGCCCCTTCGTTGCAGGGCGGCGAAGGTCCCATCCACCGGTGACCCTCGGTGGCCGGGGGCCCTTGGCGGTGGTGCTGGCGGCGGGGGGCGGGAGCCGCTTCGGGGGGGAGACGCACAAGCTGCTGGCGCCGTTCCGGGGACGGCCGTTGCTCGCGTGGGCCGTGGCTGCGCCCCTCGACGCGGGGCTCCCCGTCTTGGTGGTCGCCGGAGCCGTGGACGTGACGGCCGCCGTCGCCGGATCCGGCGCGGACGTCATCCAGAACGCCGCCTGGTCCGAAGGACAGGCAACCTCGCTCGGGGCGGCTGTGGGGGTCGCCCTGGCGAGGGACCACGATGCGATCGTGGTCGGGCTCGGCGACCAACCACTGCTCACGCCCCCCAGCTGGGCAGCGGTGGCAGCGAGCCCG
>JBBDQT010000151.1:0-4487 GCA_040905815.1 Acidimicrobiales bacterium | reverse complement strand
GTGGGTTCGGTAACAGGACGGGCGCCCCGATCGAGGGGCGCCCGTCCCGCGCGCGCTGGGCATCGCGCTCCGTGGCCTAGGTTTTGCTGGTGACCGATCGCTCGACGGGTCCCCGCCGGGCCTGGACCGTCGCCGCCGTCGTGGTGGCCGTGCTCAGCGGCTGCTCCGGCGAGGGATCTCCCGGATCAGCGGCGCCCGTCGCCCGTGCCGCCGCGCAGCATCTGCGGGTGGCGGTCGGCGAAGACGAGTTCATGAGGGGCGAGCCACCTGCGCTTGACGTCGGCATGCTCGCCGACGGCTTGAACCCGGGCATCTTCGAGACGCTCACGATGCTCACCCCGAGCTTCGGCGTCCGCGCCGGGCTGGCGCAGCGATGGGAGGCCCGGTCGCCAACCGAGTGGCGCTTCGAGCTGCGTGACGGCGTGCGCTTCCACGACGGGACGCCGCTCGACGCAGCAGCGGTCGTCGAGTCCCTGAGGCGCATCACCGGTCCTGGTGCCGGCAACGTCGATGCCGACACGGTAGCGCTGCGGCGTTCGCCCCCGCGGGGGCTCGAGCCCGACTCTGCCTCTGCGGTCGACGATCTCGTCGTCGGCATCACCCTGTCGGAGCCGAACCTCCGCCTGGCCGAGCAGCTCGCCGATCCTTTCACGGCGATCCAGGCGCCGGGCACCCAAGCGGGTGACGGCAGCACCCCCGAGGCGACGCCGACGGGCACGGGTCCCTTTCGCTTCTCGTCCTACCGGCCGGGCGTCGACCTGGAGGTGATCGCCGATCCCGCCTACCGGGACGGAGCCCCGGAGCTCGACTCGATCACGTTCCGCTTCGGCGAGGCGCGAGATGCCAGCCTCCTGCTGGCGACGGGCGAGGTGGACGCCGTCGGGTACGTCGCCGCCGAGCTCCTCGCCAACGTGTCGGGCGGGCCGGAACGGCTGATGCGGTCCGTGCCTGCCCGCGCCACGCTCGTGTTGCTCAACCGCGGAGGGATCGGGGAGTGGGCCACCCTCCAGGAGGACGCCGTGCGCGAGGCGGTGGTGCTCGCCGTCGACCGTGGAGCGGTGGCGGCGACCGCCTGGCCCGCTCACGGGGAACCGAGCCGCTCCCTGATCCCGGAGGTGGTGCTCGGCGCGGCGGCTGAGGAGGTGCGACCGCCGCCCAGCGACGTGGCGGCAGCCGGTGAGGTGCTGGACGAGGCAGGTTGGACGGTCGGGTCAGACGGGATCCGCGAGCGCGACGGGCGCCGCCTGGCGCTCGACGTGACGGTGCGCCACCCGGGGGAGGGGCTTCCCGCGGCGGCCGCCGCCGTGGCGGACCAGCTGGCATCGGTCGGGATAGCCACGACGGTGACGAGTCCTAGCGCCGGCGGCCCCACGCCGCTGCAGCGGGTCAACGCCGCGAGCTTCGACCTGTTCGTCGATCTGCGGCCCCAGGTCGACGCAGACCCCTGCGCCCTCTGCCGGTTGTTCTCCATACGCCCGGGTGGAGACCTCACCGTCTCGGGCGTCGTCGGCGCGGGAGAAGCCGCTGACACCATCTTCGAGCAGGTGCACGTCGCCCCGTCGATCGACGCCGCCCGGCGAGGCGCCGCCGACCTGGTGCAGGTGGTCGTCCGGGACGAGATGGTGGCGGTGCCGCTCGCCACCTTGCCCAACGTCTGGCTGGTCTCCTCGCGGGTGGAGGCGTTCGAGCCGGCGGCGGTCAGTGGGGCCCAGGAGTGGG
The DNA here is from genome assembly GCA_040905815.1 of Acidimicrobiales bacterium. Classification (GTDB taxonomy): domain Bacteria; phylum Actinomycetota; class Acidimicrobiia; order Acidimicrobiales; family CADCSY01; genus CADCSY01. The sequence continues at coordinate 2,768 of JBBDQT010000151.1, read as the reverse complement.
GTCGCGTCTTCCTGTCGCGCTGAATCACGGTGAGCTGCTCACCTCGGTCGTCCTCGACCGCCCGCGGGCCAGCCATGCGAGACCGGCACCGCCGAGGACCACGGCGAGCACCGGGAGCACCCACTCCGGAAGGCCGTCGGAACCGATCGTGATGGTCGCCGCGAAGACGTCCTGGCGACCGGTGTTCTCGTCACCGAGGCGGGTGTCGGTCCACACCGCGTGCGCCCGCTCGTCGGTGCTGACCAAGCCCAGACGGGTGCCGAAGTCGGTGCCGTAGTCCTGCCCGAAGGTCGGTCCGACGCCGGAGTCGAAGGGTTCGGAGGAGATCTGACGGTTCGCGAACGTCTCACCCCGATCGTCGGACGAGGCGAGGAAGACGTGGGTCCGCACGTCGTTGGGATCCGAGCGGCGGTCGTAGAACAGCACATCGAGACGGCCGTTCGGCGCAACCGACGCTCGCGGGAGGTACTGGCTCGTCCCATCGCCCAATCGGGTGTCGTTGACCGCGAAGGGCTCCGACCACGTCGCGCCGCCGTCCTCGGAGCGGCGGAGGAAGACGTCCTCGTCGCCGTTGCGTCCGTCGGTCCACGCGACGTAGAGCACCCCCCCGGGGCCCGCCGCCAGAGTCGGGTACTCGGGGAGGAAGACGAGGAACCGCCGGGTCGGCACGACCCCTGACTCGAGCTCGACACCGGCGTCGAAGGTCTGACCACCGTCGTCCGAGCGGCTGACGACGAGCGCGAACGGGTCCTCGGCGACCGGGCCCTCCAAGCCCTCGAAGTCCCGGCGGTTGCCCTTGTAGTCCTGGTACAGCACGACCACACCGCCGTGGGCGTCGATGACGAGGCTGGCGGCGCCGACCCGCTCCCGGCCGGGATCGCTGACGGGGACGGGCGCGGAGAACGACTGGCCGCCGTCGTCGGACCGGGAGGTCACCACGAGCGCTTGTCCGACGAGCCGGTTGAGCCCCACTGCGTCGGCGTCGAGCCAGACCAGGTGCACGGTACCGTCGGGGCCGACGGCCACCCGGGGCTGGAAGGTCAGCTCTCCGGCCACGGCGACGGGCGCTCCGAGCGAGCGGCCACCATCCGATGACGTGGCGAGCCAGAGCTGCGCGGGCGTGTTGCCCTGCCCCTGCAACGAGACGTAGACCACGTACAGGGTGCCGTCGGGACCGAAGGCGAGGTCAGGGCCGAACGGGCACGGAAGCTGCTCGGGCGAGGCCGCACACGCTTCGGTCCCCGGTGGCAGCGGGAGCTCGGTGGGTTGCCAGGTCGCACCGCCGTCGTCGCTCCACTCCACGAGGGCGGAGAACCCTGGCCGGTCGACGCGGTGGCTCACGACGAGGTGATCCTCCACCTGCGGGTGACGGACGACGCTCGGGGAGTTGTTGGCGGTGATCATGCCCGGAGGGTTCACGAGCGAGTTCGGCCCGACCACCGTCTCGGTGCCGCGACCGGCGAGGGCGACGGTGGCGATGACCGCGGCCATCGCCCCGACGCTCATCGCGGCCACCGAGAAGGAGCGGCGCGCATCTCTCATCCGAGACCCAACCTAGCGGCGATCGTCATCGTCGGGCTGGTCTTGCCTCCCGGCCCCCGACCTCGAAGAAGAACTGCGCGGCTGCTTGCTGGACCGCCATCGACCAGGTCGGGTACGTGTGCACGGTCTGGGCCAGTCGGCCGGTGAACATGTTCGTGCGCATCGCCAGCGCCACCTCGTGGACGAGCTCACCGCCGACGGCGGCGACGGCCGTGGCGCCGAGCAGGCGCCCGCCTCCCGCACCCCGCAGGAGGGGACGGGGTCCGGCGACGAGCTTGATGTAGCCGCGGGTCTCGCCGGTCGAGACCGCCCGGTCGACCTCGGTCATCGGGAGGTACGCGACGCGGCCTCCGTGGTCGACCGCGTCGGCTTCGGTCATCCCGACCCGTCCGATCTCGGGGGTCGTGAACGTCGCCCACGGGACCTGGTCAGCGCGGAAGCGCTGCTTGCGCACCTTCGACCAGCGAGACAGTGCGTTGCCGACCGCGACGTACGCCATCCGGTTGGCGGCGTGGGTGAGCTGGAGCGATCCGGCGACGTCGCCGACCGCCCAGATGCCGGGCACCGACGTGGCCATCGTGTCATCGGTGCGTACGAAGCGGCGCTCGTCGAGCTCGACGCCGATGTCCTCGAGGCCCATGTTCGAGGTCGAGGGCTTGCGCCCGATGGCGACGAGCACCCGGTCGACGTCGACGGGTTCGCCGCCGTCGACGTGGACGCGGCTCTCGCCTTGTGCCATCTCGACCTTGTTCACCATGCCGCCGGTGCGGACGCGGATCCCCGCTTCCTCGAACGCTTCGGTGATGACCTGTGACGCCTCGGGTTCCTCCTTGGTGAGGATCCTGTCCTCGGCCTCGATCAAGGTGACGTCGGTGCCGAGGCGGGCGAAGGCCTGGCTCATCTCGGCTCCGATGGCGCCGCCTCCGAGCACGGCGAGCCGTCGGGGCTGCTGCGCGAGGTCGAAGAGGTTCTCGTTGGTGAGCGGGTCGGCGTCGCGGAGGCCGTCGATGGGCGGCACTGCCGGGCCCGCCCCGGTGGCGATGATGAACCGCTGCGAGCGGATCGAGGTGCCATCCACGTCGAGGGAGATCGGGGAGCGGAAGACCCCTCGGCCGTGCACGACGTCGACACCCTCTCGGCGCAGCGCTGCGTCGTCCTCCGTGGCGGCGACCGTCTCGATGGCGCGGTGGACCTCGGCCATCGCCTCGCTGAATGACTGTCCTCGT
>JBBDQT010000150.1:3293-4507 GCA_040905815.1 Acidimicrobiales bacterium | reverse complement strand
GACCTGGAGTCCGCCACCTTCACCCGTGGGGAGGCCCCGTCAGAGCGGGAACCGGTGGTTGATCCAGTCGGCGAAGACGGGGTCGACGATGGTGACGGCGGCGCCGGACCCGGCGAGGTCACCTCGCTCGACAAGGCGGTCCCTCGCATGCTGGGCGGTGCCCACGGGGACGCCGAGGACGTCGGCCGTGCCACCGAAGAGCCCGGTGCCGGAGGCGACCAGCCGCAGAACGGCCTTCTCGCCGGCGACGAAGCCGGAGTAGAGGCGTTCGAGTCCCGAGGCGGTCGCGGCACGCACGTCGCCGAGCGCCGCGTCCCAGGTGTCGATGGTCGCCGTCGCGCCAGCCGGTGTCCGGCGCCAGGCGGCGTCAGCGAGCTGCATGGTGCGTTGCGGATGACCTCCCGCGAAGGCCGCCACACGGGTGCCGACCGGTCCCGCCGATCGCCCGGTCGCCTCGAAGCCCTCCCCGACGAGGGCGACCACGTCGGCGCTGTCGAGCGGGCCGATCTCGACCAGGTCGGCCTGGCCGTAGAACGGCTGGGCCTCACCGGTGAACAGGGTCCGCATCATCGACGGCTCGGAGCCGGCGAAGACGACCCCGATGGTCCGGTAGTGGTGCTGCAGGTAGGTGCGCAGCAGACCGGCCGCGCCCTCGATGCGCCCGATGGACGAGAACTCGTCGAAGAGCACCGTCGTTGCGGTGGCCTCCGCGGCGCGGACGAGGACGTCGAGCAGCCCGTGCAGCGCGGCGAGAGGATCCGGCCGTTCGCGAGGCGGGCGGCGCAACTCGATGCGGAGCACGCCGAGGTTCACCTCTGCACCCGCGGCGATGGTGCCGGCATGCGCTGCGAAGGCGCCGGTGGCGCCGGCCAGCGCTGCGTCGAGGCGGACTGCCACGTCGCCGAGAGACGTGACCTCGTACAGGTCGACCCACACCACGTTCGCGCCGCCTTCTTCGAGCTCCGCCCCGACGCGGCGCAGCACGCTCGTCTTGCCGTAGCGTCGAGGCCCGAGCAAGGCGGTCACACGGTGCTCCGTGACACGCTGGACCAGCTCTTCCACGAGCGCATCTCGCCCCCGCACCTCGTCGGGCTCCAGCGGGCCCTGGTACGGGAACGGCGAGATCTCCACCGGGTGAGCATAGCGGAGCCCGCCCCGTCGCTACTGTTTGACAGTAGGAAAAACCACTGCCCGACAGTAGGAGACCACGGCGC
>JBBDQT010000150.1:1693-3193 GCA_040905815.1 Acidimicrobiales bacterium | reverse complement strand
CTGTCTACTGAAAGGTTCGGCCGAGCACCGGCTCGCTCGTCCTGGCACCATCGCGGGGTGGCGGCGGTCAAGGTCGACAAGGTGGAGCGGCTCGCCAACGTGGTGACGATGCTGCTCGACGCACCGACGCCGGTGCCGCTGGTGACGATCATCCACGACGTGCCCGGGTACCCGTCGGCGTTCCAGTCGGCCCGGGTCCAGTTCGAGCGGGACAAGGCCGACCTGCGGGGGGAGGGGGTCGACGTCGTCCTCCACGGTGACGGCGCCGACGCCAGGTACTGGATCGACCCGGCCACCTACTACCTGCCCGAGCTCGGCCTCGACGAGGAGGAGGCGGTCGCCCTCAACGTCGCCGCCAGCGCCGTGCGCTTCGAGGGCGACGACCCCGACGAGGCGCTGCTCAAGGTCGGCGCCGCCGGCGCGGACGGCCCCGCCCTCGTCGCCCTCCCCGCCGACCCCCGCCTGCCCGTGCTGTACGAGGCGGTGCGGGCCCGGCGCCTGCTCTCGTTCACCTACCGCGACGTCGACCGGGTGCTCGAGCCCCACCTCCTCCTGTGCCGGGACGCCTTCTGGTACCTCGTCGGCCACGACCGCACCCGCGGCGAGCCCCGCAGCTTCCGGGTCGACCGCATCACCGGTCCCGTCGACGGCGGCGAGGCGGGCGCCTTCGAGGTGCCGGCTTCGTACGACCCGGCCAGCGCCCTCCCCGAGCAGCCCTACGCGCTGGCCGCGGCGGAGGCGGTGGAGGCCACGATCGACGTCGACCGGGTGATGGCCGTCCGGGTCGTGCGCGAGGTCGGCGAGGACGCGGTGCGGGAGCGCCGGTCCGACGGCTCGGTCGTCGTGGCCATCTCCGTCGCCAACCCCGCGGGACTGCGCTCCTGGCTGTTCGGCTTCCTCGACCACGCCCGGGTCGTCGACCCGCCCGAGCTCGTCGAGGCCGTCACCGGCTGGCTCGAGGCGATGGCGGGGGAGGGGGCCTGATGCCGCCGGCGCCCGCCACCGAACGGCTCAGCCGCCTGCTCGTCATGGTGCCGTGGCTCACGTCCCGGCGCCGGGTCCCCCTCGACGAGCTCGCCGCCGCGTTCGGGATCACCCGCGCCCAGGCCGCGGCCGACGCCCTCCTCGTCGGCATGCTCGGCGTGCCGCCCTACACCGGCGGGTGCCTCGTGGAGGTCTGGCTCGACGAGGACGTCGTCGTCGCCTACCCGCAGCGCTACCTGTCCCGCCCCCCGAAGCTCACGGCCGGCGAGGGATTCTCGCTCCTCGCCGCCGGCCGGGCCCTCCTCGGGGTGACGGGGGCCGAGCCGGGCGGGGCCCTCGCCCGGGCGCTCGACAAGCTGTCGGCGGTGCTGGGTGACGGGAAGGGCCTGGCCGTGGACCTGCAGTCGCCGCCGTCGCTGCCCGAGGTGCGCCGTGCGGTCGACGAGGGGCGCGCGCTGCAGATCGAGTACTACGCCGCCTGGCGCGACGACGTGACCGAGCGGGCCATCGAGCCCC
>JBBDQT010000150.1:0-1593 GCA_040905815.1 Acidimicrobiales bacterium | reverse complement strand
TGACCTTCACCGAGACCCAGGCGGTGGCGTACCGGCACCACGATGCCTCCGAGGGCGGCCGCCACTGGTCAGGGGCCCGGTCGCCCTTGGAGCGGTTCGACGACGCCGAGACGGCGATGAGGTGGTCGGGCTCGTCGAGGTGGTTCGCGAACTGCGCTCGCCGCTCGGTGGACCAGGCGTGCGCTCCCGAGCGCCATGCCTCGGCGAGCGGCACCAGGTGGTCGACGTCGAGCTCGGACGGGTTCGTGAACTCGAGCTCGTCGTAGATCGACATCCAGGCGCCGGACGTCACGTCGCACCCGTCGCGTGCCACAGCCGTGAGCGACTCGGCGACCAGGACGTCGTCTCTGGCGTCGCACCCGTTGCCGTCGAGGTCGAGCCAGCTCGGGAACAGGTCCCGCGAGTAGCCGGGTGGCTCCAGACGGGAGTCGTCGATCCGGAGGGCGGCGAGCTCGACCGCATCGAGAGGCGCCGCCTCCACCGGGGGTGCCGGACCGGTGGTCGGCGGAGGCGCTGACGTCGACGGCGCGGTGGTCGCAGGCTCGGGCGAGGTCGTCGCCTCGGCTGCTCCGCCCGACGGCTCGACGCGCACCGCGAGCAGGATCGAAGCCACCGCCACCACGGTGAGGACGGCGCCGTCGAGCGGGCGGAGCCGGGGACGGGGGACGGGGGAGGGACGGCGACGCGCCGACACCTGGCGGAGGCCGTAGCCGGCACCGGCGACGATCACGACGACGAGGACCGCATCGACCGGCGCGCCGCGGTCGCCGCCGCCACCCTGATCGCCCGCCACCCCGACGAGCGCCACAGTCGGGTGGGCGGCCGCAGGGCTCTGGGGAGCGACCAACACCACCAGAGCGCTCGCCGCGAAGACAAGGCTCCGGAGACGCAGGCGCATGGAGATCTGTCGGCGAGACGTAGCAGGCCTTGAGGAGCGGGTCGGCGGGCGGATGCGGGGAGGGAGGCTGTGAAGACGTTTCCGTCTCACCTCCGAGGGCACAGACCCTTGACGCGGACAAGGAGGAACGTCATGGATCTCGGTCGTCTCGTCGCCCGGTTGGTCATCGGTGGGTTGTTCGTCGGCCACGGCACCCAGAAGCTCTTCGGTTGGTTCGGCGGCCCCGGGATCGAGGGGACCGAACAGATGACCGAGGCGCTCGACCTGCAACCGGCCCGCCCCAACGCCCTGCTCGTCGGCGCCACCGAGACCGCAGGAGGCGCGTTCGTAGCCCTCGGCGCAGCGACCCCCGCGGCTGCCGCCGGGCTCATCGGGACGATGGTCACCGCCGCCCGGAAGGTCCACCTCTCGAACGGCTTCTGGGCCGCCAACGGCGGCTATGAGTTCAATGTCGCGCTCATCGCCGCGCTCATGGCGCTGGTCGACGCCGGCCCCGGGAAGCTGTCCTTCGATGCGATGACCGGGAGGGAGCGGAAGGGCTCGAACTGGGCCCTCGCATCGCTCGCCACCGGAGCCGCCGCATCTGCTGCCGTCATCGCCATCGGCCAGCGAAAGGCCAGGCCTAACGACATCGACCTGCGGTCACCTGAGGCAGCTGCGGCGGCCAACGACGAGGTGGCGGGCGACCCGGCGAC
>JBBDQT010000149.1:0-4532 GCA_040905815.1 Acidimicrobiales bacterium | reverse complement strand
GGGATCAGGTACGTGACGAGCGACGCCGTGGTCGGGCCGAGCTCGGCCACGATCCGGTAGCTGAGGACGTACGCGTAGCCGGTGCCGAGCACGCCGAGGAGGACCACCGCCAGGATCCGGTGGGGTGCGAGGTCGATCCCGTGGAGCGCGGTGGTGGCGATGGCGAAGGGGGCGAGGACGATGGCGCTCATCGTCAGCTGGCCGGCGGCGGCGACCTCGGCGGGGATGTGGAGGAGGTTGGCCTTCATGTACGTGAACGAGTAGCCGTAGCAGGCGCCGGCGAGCACCGGGGCCATGCTGCCCCCGAGCGACGAGCCCGACAGGTCGGATCCGCCGACCCCGGCGGCGACGGCCACGCCGGCGAGGCCGACGAGCAGGCCGGCCGCGGCGGGGGAGCGCAGCCGCTCCCGGAGCAGGACCGCCCCGAACGCCGCCGCGAAAAGCGGTGTCGAGGCGTTCAGCACGGCGGTCAGGTTCGAGGTGATGCGCTCCTCGCCCCACGCCAGCATCGTGAACGGCAACACGTTGCCCACGACCCCGACAACGAGGAAGTGGCGGAGCGAGGTCCGGTCCCTCGGCACGGAGACGTCCTGGGCCCGGCAGACGACGAGCAGGACAGCGGCGCCGAGCGCGACGCGCAGCCCCGCCACCGTGGTCGGGGTCATGCCCTCGACCCCTACCTTGATGAACAGGAACGACCACCCCCAGATGAACGCGAGCATGAACAGCCGGGGCACGGGCAGCAGTGTGCCAGCCGTCTGGCCGGGCTCCTGCTCCGCCTATGCTCCCGACATGCCCCGGTCCCTGCTCGAGCGCCGCCTCGCCGACGTCGGTGACCGCCTCAAGGCGCTGCGCGAGGAGCTCGGGGTGGTCGACGAGCAGCTCGCGGCCTTCGTCGACACCGCCGACGACGCACGGCTGCGCGCCCTCGTGTCGGAGACCCCCCTCGCCGGCCGGGAGCACACCGAGGCCCGCCGCCACGCCGATGCCATGGCCGGCCACCGTGACGACCTGGCCGCCGAGTTGGCGCGCCTGGAGCGCATCCAGGACGACCTGCTCGACCGGCTCGTGGCCGAGGCGCGCTGATGGCGGTGCGCGTCGTCATCGCCGAGGACGAGGCGATCATCCGCCTCGACCTGAAGGAGACCCTCGAGGAGGAGGGTTACGAGGTCGTGGGCGAGACCGGTCGGGGTGACGAGGCGGTCGAGCTCGTCCGGGAGCACTCGCCTGACATCGCCATCCTCGACATCAAGATGCCGGGCATGGACGGCCTCACCGCCGCCCGGGAGATCTCCGACGACAACCTCTCCGCGGTGCTCATCCTCACCGCCTTCTCCCAGCGCGACCTGATCGAGCGGGCCCGTGACTCCGGCGCGCTCGGCTACCTCGTCAAGCCGTTCCAGAAGTCCGAGCTGATCCCCGCCGTCGAGGTCGCCCTCGGCCGCTACAAGGAGATGCAGGCGCTCCAGGCCGAGGTGAAGGGCCTCGAGGACCAGCTCGACACCCGCCGGGTCGTGGACCGGGCCAAGGGCATCCTCATGGACACCTACAAGATGACCGAGAACGACGCCTTCGACTTCATCCAGAAGTCGGCGATGCGCGAGCGCGTCACGATGAAGGTCATCGGCCAGCGCATCATCGACGGGGAGCTCCAGCCCGGCCCTCCGCCCTGACGTGGCGAAGATCCTCCTGCTCGACGGGAACTCCCTGACCTACCGGGCGTTCTTCGCCCTGCCGACCGACATGGCGACCGCCTCCGGGCAGGTCACGAACGCGGTGTTCGGCTTCACGTCGATGCTCATCAACCTGTTGAAGGACCACCGACCCGACGCCATCGCCGTCGCCTTCGACCGGCCCGAGCCGACGTTCCGCCACGACATGGTGCCGACGTACAAGGCCCAGCGCGAGGCGGCGCCCGACATCCTGCGCCAGCAGATGGGCCTCGTCCGCCAGGTGCTCGAGGTGCTCGACATCACGATGCTCGAGCAGGTCGGCGTCGAGGCCGACGACATCATCGCCACCCTCGCCACCCAGGCCCGGGACCGGGGCGACGAGGTCATCATCGTCACCGGCGACCGCGACACCTACCAGCTCGTGGAGGATCCCCACATCAAGGTGCTCTACAACCGCCGCGGCGTGAGCGACTACGTCTTGTACGACGAGGCGGGGATCAAGGAGCGCACCGGCGTGACGCCCGAGCTGTACCCGCAGTACGCGGCGCTGCGGGGTGACCCGTCGGACAACCTGCCCGGCGTCCCGGGGGTGGGGGAGAAGACCGCGGCCAAGCTCATCAACGAGCACCAGGGCCTCGACGGGATCTTCGCCAACGTGGAGAAGAACACCCCCAAGCTGCGCCAGAACCTCGTGGAGCACGAGGCCCAGGCCCGCAGCAACGCGACGATGATGGTGCTGCGCCGCGACGTCGAGCTCGACGTCGAGCCCGAGGCGTTCGCCCGGCGGCCGATGGACGCCGACGGGGTGCGCGAGCTGTTCAACTTCCTCGAGTTCCGCACGCTCTACGACCGCCTCGTCGAGGCGGTCGACGACCCGTCGCTCGCCGCCGCCGACGCGGTGGGCGTGCTCGAGTGCGGTACCACCGAGATCGAGACGGCGGCCGACGCTGTGGCGCTGCTCGTCGACCTCGACGCCGACGGGGACACGCCCCTCAGCGTCGCCGCGGCCTGGGAGGGCTCGCCCGGCCGATCGCCGATCGCCGGCATCGCGTTCGTGACCTCCGTCGACCCCGGGGAGGCGGCGTGGATCCCCGGCTCCCTGCTCGAGGACGCGTCGGTGCGGGCCGCGCTCGCCGAGCTCGTCGCCGTCGGCGGGCGGCCGCTCGACACCCACAACGCAAAGCCGCTCATGCGCAGCCTCGGCGCGCTCGGGATCGACGTGCGCACCCTCGACATCGACACCGAGGTCGCGAGCTACCTGCTCGACCCGGCCGAGTCGGGCTACCTGCTGCAGGACCTGCTGCTGCGCTACGTCGGCCTCGAGCTGAGGGCGGCGGCCGCGGCGGCGGAGCCCGGCACCCTCGACCTCGACGGCGCCGGTGACGGTGGGCTCGCCGAGGCGAGCGGTCGGTTCGCGGTGGCGGTCGCCCGCCTCGCTCCGGCGGTGACCGACGCCCTCGTGAAGCAGGGCCTGCGGGACCTGTTCGACGAGATCGAGCGTCCCCTGGTGCGCGTGCTCGCTCGGATGGAGACCGCCGGCGTGGGCGTCGACGCCGACGAGCTGCGGGCCCTGAACGAGCGGCTGGCGACCGAGGCGAGGATGCTCGAGGCCCGGATCCAGGAGGAGGCCGGCGTCGAGTTCAAGGTGAACTCCACGCCCCAGCTCCGCACCGTGCTGTTCGAGAAGCTCGGCCTCACCCCGAACAAGAAGACGAAGACGGGCTTCTCGACCGACGCCGCGTCGCTCGAGAAGCTCGCCGGCCAGCACCCCGTCATCGAGTCGCTCCTGCGCTACCGGGCGGTCGAGAAGCTGCGCTCCACCTACGGCACCGGCCTCCTCGCCGAGGTCAACCCGGCGACGGGCCGCATCCACGCCACGTTCCAGCAGACCGTCGCCCGCACGGGCCGGCTCTCCTCGGACCAGCCGAACCTCCACAACATCCCGGTGCGCACCGAGGAGGGCCGCCGCTTCCGCCGGGCGTTCGTCCCCGCCCCCGGCTGCGAGCTGCTCGTCGCCGACTACAACCAGATCGAGCTGCGGGTCATCGCCCACCTCGCCGAGGACCCGGGCCTGATCTCGGCGTTCACCGCCGGCGAGGACGTCCACACCGCGACCGCGGCGCGGGTGTTCGGCGTCGAGGCCGGCGCCGTGACCTCCGAGCAGCGGGCCAAGTCGAAGATGGTGTCCTACGGCCTCGCCTACGGGATGGAGTCCTACGGGCTCGCCACCCGGCTCTCGATCCCCGTGTCGGAGGCGCAGGTCATCCTCGACGCGTACTTCGACGCCTTCCCGAACGTCCGGGACTACATGGACCGCACCGTGGAGGAGGCCCGCCAGCGGGGTTACACCGAGACGCTCATGGGCCGGCGCCGGCCGATCCCCGAGCTGTCGTCGCCGAACGTGCGCATCCGCCAGGCGGGGGAGCGCCAGGCCATGAACGCCGGCATCCAGGGCCTCGCCGCCGACATCTTCAAGGTCGCCCTCGTCGCCCTCGACCGGGCGCTCGAGGAGGAGGGCGTGCGCAGCCGGCTCATCCTCCAGGTGCACGACGAGGTCATCCTCGAGGTGCCGCCCGAGGAGCACGACACCATGGCCGCCCTCGTCACCGACGTGATGGCCAGCGCCTGCGAGCTGCAGGTCCCGCTCGAGGTGAACCTCTCCTTCGGCCCCACGTGGGCCGACGCCAAGGGCTGAGCGGCCGCCGTGCACCTGCGCGTCGAGATCACCTGCGCCGACCGGGACGAGGCCGCCCGCATCGCCGACCTGCTCGTCACCGGGCGGCTGGCGGCGTGCGTGCACCTGTCGCCGATCGAGAGCCGCTACGAGTGGCGGGGCGACCAGGTCACCGACGACGAGGT
>JBBDQT010000148.1:0-4542 GCA_040905815.1 Acidimicrobiales bacterium | reverse complement strand
TCAGCGCGTTCACCGGTGGCGGGGCCGGCGCCAGCGCGCCCCTGCCCACCGGTCCCGTCACCTACTACTTCATCTGCCTCGGCTTCCTCGGCGTCGTGCTGTGGGTCGACTGGCGGCTCATCCGCAGCAAGGGCGGCCGGGCGCTGCTCGCCCTGCGGGAGAACCCCCGCGTCGCCGCCTCGCTCGGCATCGACGTCAAGGCGTACACCCTCATCGGCTTCATGGTGGCCGGCGCCTTCGCCGGCCTCGGCGGTGCGCTCCTCGCCCATCGCAACGTGGTCGTCAGCCCCACCTCGTTCAGCTTCCAGCTGGCGCTGCTGTTCGTGATCATGACGGTGGTCGGTGGCCTGCGGAGCCGGGTGGGGATCATCATCGGCTCGTCGCTGTTCGCCATGCTCACGTTCCTGGTGCGCACCGTGCCCGGCGCCGAGCGGACCCTCGCCCGGTTCGACCTCGTCGTGCCCATCGCGGCGATCGGACTCGGGCTCGTCCTGCTCTTCGGTGCGCTCCGCCGGCGGCAGGGCGTGAACCGCACGGTGGTCATCGGCGGTGTGCTGGCGGTGCTCGGCACGGTGGTGCTCTCGCCGGTGACGATCCCGTACCTGGAGGCCCGCCTGGCCGAGATCCCGGTCCTCACGCCCGACTTCTCTCGCAACGTGGTGGGCCCCGCCCTCCTCCTGCTCGTGCTCACCCGCCTTCCCGGCGGCATCGGCCAGCTCACCAAGCCGGTGCAGCGCTGGTTGAAGGGGGAGCGCTTCGACTGGTCGGTTGGCAAGGAGAAGGAGGTGCAGATCACCGATGTCCGTGCTTGAGACCCGCGAGCTCTCCATCCGCTTCGGCGGCATCCAGGCCGCCAAGGACGTGTCGATCTCCCTCGGTGAGTTCGAGATCGTCGGCGTCATCGGGCCCAACGGCGCGGGCAAGACGACGACGTTCAACATGATCACCGGCTTCTACACGCCCAACAGCGGGACCGTCCGGTACCGCGGCGAGGACGTCACGGCGATGAAGGTGCACGACCGCGCCGCGCTCGGCATGGGCCGCACGTTCCAGAACGTCGGCCTCGTCAAGGGCTCCACGGTGCGGGAGAACCTGCTCACCGCCCAGCACCTCCAGGCCCGCTACGGCGTGCTCGGCGGGTTGCTCGGGGCGCCCGCCTCGTTGGAGGCCGAGCGGGAGCTCAAGGTCCGAGCCGACGCGATCCTCGAGATCCTCCACCTCGACCACCTCGCCGGCACCCGGGTGCAGGGCCTGCCTTACGGGGACCTCAAGCGGGTGGAGATCGCGACCGTGCTGGCGACGGACCCGGACGTGCTCCTGCTCGACGAGCCGTCCTCGGGCATGGGGCCCGAGGAGTCGCACCAGCTCGGGGACACCCTGCTCGAGCTCCGGCGGGAGTTCGGTCTCAGCATCATGATGATCGAGCACCACGTGCCCCTCGTGGTGCGGGTCTGCGACTACGTCTACTGCCTGAACTTCGGCCAGATGCTCGCCGAGGGCAAGCCCGAGGAGGTCCGCTCCCACCCTGAGGTCGTGCGTGCCTACCTCGGCGAGGACGTCCCTGCCGACGACGCCGAGGTGCACGTCTGATGGCGCTGCTCGAGATAGAGGACCTCCAGGTCGGCTACGGGTTCCCGGTGCTGATGGGGATCGGTTTCCACGTCGAGGAGGGCGAGACGGCGGTGCTCTTCGGCCTCAACGGGGCGGGCAAGACGACGACGGTCGCCACCATCGCCGGCCTGCTCCAGCCGGACCGGGGATCCATCCGCTTCGCGGGAGAGGAGGTCGCGGGGCTCACCCCCTCGGTGCTCGTCTCCAAGGGGATCGCGCTCGTGCCCGAGGGCCGGCGCGTGTTCGCCGGGCTCTCGGTGGCGAACAACCTCAAGATGGGTGCTTGGATCCGGCGGAAGGACTCCGCCGGCGTCGCTGCCTCTCGCAAGCAGGTGTACGGGTACTTCCCCCGGCTCGCGGAGCGATCCGAGCAGGCCGCGGGGACGCTCTCGGGCGGTGAGCAGCAGATGCTCGCCATCGGGCGGGCGATGATGAGCCGCCCGAAGCTCCTGTTGATCGACGAGGCGTCGCTCGGCCTGTCACCGGCGCTGGCCAAGACCGTGTTCCAGGTCGTGGAGAAGATCAACGACGACGGCGTGACGGTGATCATCGTCGAGCAGAACGTCGGCGTGCTGCCCTACGCCGACCGGGCGCTGATCATGGAGAAGGGCACGATCACCTACCAGGGCGTCGGAGAAGAGATCAAGGACGCCAACCTGCGCGAGCGCTATCTGGGCGCCGGCGAGTAGAGCGAGGGAGACATGGAACATCACACGAGCACGACGCCCCCCGGCGCAGCACAGCCAAAGGGCCCCTTCGGGCGCCTCGCCTTGGCCGCCGGCAAGCTGGGCGGCAAGCTCGGCATCGGCATCGCCTTGCTCGGCTTCCTCGTCATCTTCCTCGGTTGGAACGGCGCAGCGAGCTTCAACGACCTGCGCCAGCAGTTCCCGTACCTCATCTCGGGCGGTCTCGCCGGGCTCGGTTTCGTGACGATCGGCGCCGCCCTCCTCATCGTCGAGAACAGCCGCAAGGAGCGAGCCGAGCTGATCGCCGCGGTCACGGCGCTCACCGCCGCGGTCGAGTCGATGGGGACGCCAGCCGTCGCAGGCGGGGCCCCCAGGACTGCTGCAGCCCCGCCGATGTTGCTGGGTGTCGCGCCTGGCCAGGTGGTCGCGGGCGCAAGCTCGTTCCACCGTCCGGAGTGCCGCCTCGTCGAGGGGCGCACCGAGCTCAGGGTGATGGACGTCGATGACGCCGAGGCGGACGGGCTGGCGCCGTGCCGGGTGTGCGAGCCGACCGACCGGGCACTCGTCACCAGCGCCGTAGCCGACGATGAAGCGAGCAGCCGGCCGCGCCGCCAGCTTCGCGCCCGTTGACCCACCAGCTGGCCCTCACCACGAGCCACCACCACCGCCGCCGCCACCACCACCCGAGAAGCCGCCGCCCCCGAAGCCGCTCATGCCCGACGTCCCCGGCGTCGGCGCCGGTGTCGCGGCGATCGTGCCTGCGGTGGTCGTGGTGAAGCTGTTCATGGCGCCGCTGAAGGCGAGGTAGTTGAAGCCGAAGCCGCCATGGTGGCCCACATACCAGGCGCTGGTGTCCGGCAGCTCCCCGTCGAGGCCGGCGAAGGCGCGGGCCCACTTGTCGGTCGCGCCGAAGACGATGGCGTAGGGCAGGTACTCCGAGAAGAGGTTCGCCCGCTCCGCGAAGCGGGCTCGCTCCTTCTCCGACTCCTCGATGAAGATCCGGAACCCGCGCGTCCGCCGCAGCACCCCGGTCCCCCTGGCCGTGCGGTGCGGCATCCGCCGGGCGTTCGCGCACAGGAGGATCCCGGCGATCACCAACGGGATGGGCACCAGGCCGAAGGTCGTGAAGGCAGCAGCGGCTGCGGTCAGGACGACACCGGCCACGATGGCGACCGCCCCGATGCCGACCCACAGCTGGCGGATGTGGTCGGGCCGGGTCAAGAACCAGCCCTGTTCCACTGCGTCGTCGTAGAGCTCACTCTGCACCTGGGCGAGGTGGCGGGCGAACGACCCCTTCAGGTCCGAGAGCAGGACCTCGGGCGCGTCCTCGAAGATCGAGGCGAGCAGCGTCCACTCGTAGTCGTGGAGCTCGGCGCCTGGCTTCGGCACCTCGACGAGGAGCCAGTCGCCCTTGCCGAACCAACCCGCCTTCTCGACCTCCTCGATGCGCAGGTGCCCGCGCACGGCCAAGTCGACGATCGTGGCGGTGACGTCGAGCGGGTGGGCGACCTCGTCGATCAGCGTGCCGACCTGCCCGGGCCGGATGCCGTCGGGAGGGACGAACTCGACGGGGGACGGAGCGCCCCCGCCGAGCGGCACCGGCTCGACCCGCCCTGTCTCGTTCCCGAAGGCGATGTCGACCTCGCCTCCGACGTAGCGCCGGTCACGGCCGTGCTTCCAGCCGAGGGCGGCCACGGAGCCGACCGCGGCGAGCGCGAGGACCCCGAAGGCGCCGGCGGTGATCGGCGTGACCGCGAACGCCCGGGTCGCCGACCAGCGCTCGTCGAGGATCGGCTCGGGCGTGGGCACGATCCCGGTGGGGAAGCCGACGACCACGGTCATCGACTCGCGAGGCCCCAGTCCGCTCGATGTGAACGTCGCGGTCCGCCCGTTTGCCTCGCTCTGCTCGCACGGGAGCGTCGATCGGAACGGGCCTGCGAAGCACGCCACGTCGGTGATCTCGCCCGGCATGGTGGTGCGCACCATCACCGCGTCGATGGGGACGTCCCACTCGCCGCCCACGACGTTCCAGAAGAGCTCGTCGTGTTCGGGAAAGCCGTTCAGAGCGCCCTTGACCCGGTAGGTGATCTCGTAGGTGTGCTGACCGGTGATCGACCGGTCCGGATCGCCGATCCGGATGAGCAGGTTGTCGCCCTCGGTCGTGACACGGCGGTCGTCTGGTGCACCCGACGACGTCTCGACGCCGAGCACGTCGATCGGGTAGCGGCGGTCGTAGCGGTCGTCG
>JBBDQT010000147.1:0-4552 GCA_040905815.1 Acidimicrobiales bacterium | reverse complement strand
GCACGGCGTCGGTCACTCGACCAAGCGTAGATGGGAGTTCGCCGCTCGGCGCGCGCCGATGAATTCATGGCCAAGGTCGATAGCAGCACGAGCGGAGCCCCGACCACGTGGCGCTGCCCGTTCGACTCGCCCCACACGCCCCTCTGCGCTCAGTCTGTATACTTGGTGGGTCGCGGTTGTCACCAAGTGGAGACCAAGATGAGCATCGAGACGTTCCGGGTGTCGACCTCTGGTCAGATGAGCCTCCCTGCCGCTGCTCGCCATCGCTGGCATCTCGACGACGGCGGCGAAGTCGACGTCATCGATCTCGGCTTCGGGGTGCTGACCGTTCCAGCGGGCCAGGCGAGCCAGCTGTTGAACGAGTTGCTGCCGGCTGAAGCTCACTACGCCGCCGTGCGGGCAGAGACCGACCCTGACCTCAAGTCCACGTGACGGTCCTTCTCGACGACCACCTCCTGCGCGACTGGATGGCCCGCCGCGACGACGCGCTCGTCGCAGTCCTGTCCGGCGAGCCCGCGGCGACGACCAACCTCTGGTACGCCCGGCTCTGCAAGAGCGCAGCGCGGGCGACAGGAGGCGCTTTGCTCGCCGGCTGGAGCGAAGCGGAGCGCCGAGCGCTGATCGCGGGACTCGTTGCGCTCCCCGACGACATCGCGATCACGCCCATGAGAGCGCTTGCGTGGCAAATGGGTGAGCTGATCGCCGACCACCAGGGACTCTCGACTCTCGGCGCCGAAGCCGTGGCCGCTGCACTTGCGACGAACGGCCGCGTGCTCGTTTCGATTCGCGACGACGGCCCAGGCATTCGCGCATGCTGTGAGGCAGTGGGCGTCGGCTACGAAGCGCTGGCGCGCTGATGGATGACCGAGGTGCGCAGGCGGCCACCGCGTATGAACGCGCGCTGATCGGTGCTCAGCGGAGTGACCGCCGGGCCCAGGCGCTGGTCCCGTCGACCAGCAGCGACACGACGACCAGGGCGATGAGGGTGGTGAGCATGCCCTGGAAGTCGAAGGCGGCCCGTTGCTGCTCGAGGAGACGGCCGAGGCCTCCGGCGCCGACGACGCCCACCACCACCGTCTCCCGGACGGCGACCTCCCAGCGATACAGCGAGTAGGCGGTGAAGCGTGCGAACGAAACGGGCAGGACGGCGTAGGCGAAGCTCGGCGCGTCGGCTGCTCCCAGCGCTCGGAGACCGTGCCTGGGCCGCGGGTCGACGTTCTCGACCATCTCGGTTGTGAGGCGGCCCAGGATGCCGAAGTTGTAGATGCCGAGCGCCACCGCCCCGGGCAACGGGCCGGGGTGCAACACGAAGAGGACCAGCAGGGCCCAGACCGGCGGGGGGATGGCGCGGGTGACCAGGAGCAGCGCTCTTGCGCCGGAGGCGGCCGCGCGCCCCTGCCGCGTCCTCCCGCCGCGTGCCGCGATGAAGGCGATCACGAAGGCCAGCGAGCTGCCCACGGCGATGGCCAGGAGGGACATCTGAACGGTGTCGACTGTCTGGTGCAGAAGTTCCGTCCAACTGGCCGAGAGGGTCGGCGGCCACGCGTCGGTGGCGAGATCGGCGACCAGTGAGCGGGTGCGCGCCGAGGCGATCCGCCCGAGGTCTGGGCCCAGCTGGACGGCGCTCGCCACCACCAACACCACGCCGGCGACACCTGAGCGCCGGACCAGGCGGGGCGTGCCACGCCGGCGGAGGGTTGCCCCCCACAGGTCGGCGACGGCGCTGACCGCCATCAGGGCGTAGATGAGGGTCCACATCTCGCGGTACCGCAGTGACTGGAAGCTCAAGATGAGCTGAAAGCCCAGGCCACCGGCGCCGATCATCCCGAGGATCACGGCTGACCGGATCGAGCACTCGAGCCGGTAGAAGGCGTAGGAGACGACGTCGGGAAGGATTCGAGGGATCACGGCGAACGCCAAGGCGCTGAGGCGCCCTGCGCCGGCGGCGCGCAGCGCGTCGTGGGTCGCTCCGGCCGACTCGTCGATCAGCTCGGCATAGACCTTGGCGGTGATGGCGCCGAATGGGATCGCGATGGCCAAGACGCCGACCAAGGGGTCCCGACCCAGGACCATCACGAAGAACAGGCCCCACACCGCTTCGTGCACGCCTCGCGGCAGAGCGGACAGGACCCGGCCCGCGAACCACCCCGGCCGCAACCCGGCCGGTCGGCCCGCTCGTGCCGGGCGCGAGCGCCGCCACCATGTCTCGCTCGTGAGGATCCCACCGACGCAACCGACGACTACCGACAACGCGGTGCCGAGCACGGCGAAGGCCACGGTGGTGAGCGTCGAGCTCCAGGTCACCCGCAGGAACTCCACCGAGAGCTCGGGGTGGGCAGCGGCCCGCCAGAACCGGCTCATCAGCGTCCAGCCGCCGGGGTTGACCAGCTCCTGACGTCCCACACCCGCCGACCAGAGCGACCACCCCACGCCCGCCACCAGGGCGGCCAACCACAGCCGCCGTGACGGCCACCCCCTCGAGTGGCGCGGCTCGTGCCTCGGTACGATGCGCTCGTCCTCGGCGAACAGCCCCACCTCGTGCTCGGTGAGGTCGGCCAGGCCCCGGGTGGCGCCCACCTCAGGCGTCGATGCGGTAGAGGGCGGTGCCGGCGTCGTCGGTCACCTCGCTGGCAGGCAGGTCGAACACGATCCGGCCGGACCGCAGGCCTACCACCCGGTCGCATCGCCGCCTCGCGAGATCGAAGTCGTGGAGGCTGACCAAAAGGGTCCGGGTGCCCTCCTCCACGACGGAACCGAGGAGGTCCATGACCTCCTCGGCGCGCGCCGGGTCGAGGCTGGCCACGGGCTCATCGGCCAGGATCAGCGCAGGTCGCTGCACCAGCACCCGGGCGAGAGCCACTCGCTGCTGCTCGCCACCCGACAGGCGGTCGGTGCGCTCGTAGAGCTTGTCGGCGATCCCGACACGGATGAGCGCCTGCCGCGCTGCCTCCACCTCGACCGGCCGGACCAGGGAACGCAACGCCCGCGCCGTGGTCCACGATCCGAGCCGACCGGCGTTCACGTTGTGCACGACGCGCAGCGGCCCCACCAGGTGCAGCTGCTGGTGCACGGTGCCGATCCGGCGCCGCAGTGCCCGCAGCTCGGTCGGAGACGCGGCCTCGAGGTCGTGGCCGAGCACCGACACCGACCCTGTCGTGGGAGCGACCGTGGCGTTGCACAGGTTCAACGCCGTGGTCTTGCCCGCGCCACTCGGTCCGACGAGGGCGACGCGCTGGCCGGGCCGAACCTCGAGATCGATGCCGTCGAGGGCACGGTTGGCGCCGTAGACGACACCGACACCTCGTAGGGACACGACGGCGCCGGCCATCAGCCGATCAGGCCGAGCTTGCGCCCGATCTGCTCGATCTCCTTGTAGTTGCCGGCCTCGGTGGGGATGAACGCCGTGGCCCCGTAGAGGTCGAGGAGCTCGGCGTGACCGGGGTCGGTGTCGTCGAGGGCGAGCAGGGCGTCCTTCAACGTCTCTGTGAACCCCACGCCGAAGCGCTCGTCGGTGCCGGGCCCGGCCATCCAGTGGTAGTCGTGGTACGGCGGGGTGACCAGCACCTCGGTCACCGAGGTGAGGTCGACGGTGCCGGCATCCTTGCGCCTCTGCCAGACCGGGAGGCTGAGCGCTCCTGCCTCGTAGGTGCCGGCTTGGACCAGCTCGACGGTCTTGTCGTGGGAGCCCGAGAAACCTGGCGGACCGGAGAAGTCGCTGGTGCTGGCCAGGCCGGCCTGGTCGAGGAAGTACTCGGGCATCAGCCGCCCCGAGGTGGACGACTCGCTCCCGAAGGTGAAGCGCTTGCCCTCGAGCACCGCGAGCTGCTCGACGCCCGTGATCGGGCCGAGGTTCGTCTCGGCGTTGGCGATGAACACCGACTGGAACGCGTCGTCGATGTCGCGCTGGGCCAACAGCTCGGCGCCGGGCGCCTGCAGGCGAGCTTGCACGCCGGTGAGCCCACCGAAGAACACCAGGTCGAGGTCTCCGGTCTTGAAGAGGCTGACCGCCGCCGCGTAGTCGATGACCGGGACGTACTCGACCTCGCGGCCGACGGCGTCCGACAAGTACTCCGCCATTGCGTCGTTGATCGAGGCCAGCTCGGCCGGGTCCTGGTCGGGAATGGCGCTGATCTGCAGCACCCGGCCCGGATCGGGAGCGCCCATCGACATCGAGGCTTCGTCGGCACAGGCGATCGCCGCGGATGCGAGCAGGATGAGCAGGACGATGAGGGCGCGAGGGCGCCGTTGGGGCAACGTCATGGAGATGCTCCGTGGTGCGGTTGCGGGATTGGGTCAGCCGCAGCGGAGCCGTCTCAAAGCGTGAGGGGACCGCTGCGGTCGAGAGCGCCCGACCGGGCGCCGGCGTCGTGCGATCAGTGACGCGCCAGCAGCGGCATATCCCCCCCTTTCGCTCGTCGAGCCGCAGTGACGTTAGCGCCGCCGGAACGGAGCCTCCGAGAGTCGCGTCCCGGACGGGTTCGGAGGTCTAGGTCGCGGTCGTTGACGAGCTCATGCGGGGACTTTCAGCACGAGCACGGCGATGTCGTCGCGG
>JBBDQT010000146.1:0-4624 GCA_040905815.1 Acidimicrobiales bacterium | reverse complement strand
GGCCCTTCCTGGCGATCGCCCGAGAGGATGATGCCGGGGCTGCCGAGCTCCTTGATCCGCTGCAGCACCGGTTCGAACAACCCACGCGTGGCGCCGGACACCCGGCGGGCGACGATGAGGTGGAGGCCGAGATCACGGCCCTGGGCGAGGTGCTCGAGCAGCGGCGAGAGCGGGTTCGCCGTCGGCGTGACGACGAGGTCGTAGTCGTCGACGACCACGTAGATCTCGGGTCCCGACCACCACGAGCGGTCCCGCAGCTGCTGGGGGGACAGGTCGCTGCCGGGCATCCGCTCGGCTAGGTTGTGGCGGAGCTTCGCCATCGCGTCCGTCGCCGCCGGGGCGGCACCGGTGTAGGCGAGGAGGTGGGAGTCGGGCACGACCTCGAGGAGCGTCCGGCGGTAGTCGACGACGATCACCCGGGCTCGGTCGGGCCCGGTCCGCGCGCACAGCTGGGTGAGGAACGTCCGCAGCAGCGTCGTCTTGCCGGACTCGCCGTCACCGAGGACGAGCAGGTGCGGCTCGCCGCCGACGAGGTCGAGGTGGACGGGGGACAGCTCGGCCTCGCCGATCCCGATCGGCACGCCGGGCGCCGGGTCGTCGGCAGCGGACGGCAGGGCCGAGGCGGGGAGGTCGGTGGGGAGCAACCGCACCGGGCGGGCGACCGATCCCTGCCAGGCCGCGGCGCTGCGGGAGACGAGGTCGGCCACCGCCGGCCCGAGGTCTCCGGCGTCCTGCACGCCGTCGATCCGCGGGAGCGCCGCTTGGAAGTGGAGCCGCTCGGCGGTGATGCCCCGGCCCGGGACGTTCGCGGCCACGTTCATCGCCGTGCGCCGGTCGACCACCGAATCGGCGGGGTCGCTGAGGCGGAGCTCGAAGCGGCCGCCGAGGCTGTCCTTGAGGTTGCTGCGGATCTCCATCCACCGACTCGCCGTGATCAGCACGTGCACGCCGTATCCGAGGCCCCGGGCCGCGAGGTCGACGACCACCGGGTCGAGGTCCTCGAAGGCGAGGCGCAGCGCCGGCCACCCGTCGATGGCGAGGAAGACGTCGCCGAACGCCTCGCCGGGGAGCTCGCCCGCGGCGCGCAGCGACCGGTAGGTCGCCATCGAGTCGATGCCCCGCGTCCGGAACAGCTCCTCGCGCGCCGCCAGGATGGACTCGACCTCGCCGATGACGCGCCGGACGCGCTCCGGGTCGAGCCTGCTCGCGATGGTGCCGACGTGGGGCACTCCCTCGAGCGCGCCGAGCGTGCCGCCGCCGGCGTCGATGCCGTAGACCTGCACCTCGCTGGGGGCGTGGGTGAGCGCGAGCGACACCAGGATCGTGCGCAGGAGCGTCGACTTCCCCGACTGCGGCGCGCCCACGATGGCGACGTTGCCCTCCGCTCCGGAGAGGTCGGCGACGAGGAGGCCCCGGGCCTGGTCCTCGGGCCGGTCCACCAGGCCCACGGGCACCGCCAGGCGCCCGACCGCGGGCCAGCCGGTCGCGACGAGGCCGCGGTCAGGCAGCACCTCGATGCCGGGCAGCACCTGGTCGAGCGTGTACGCCGGGTCGAGCGGCGCCAGCCACACCTGATGGGCCTGCTCGCCGGCGTGGCGCAGCCGTGCGACGGCGACGTCCATCGTGCTCGCCGGAGCCGCGCCGGGGAGCGGTTCCAGCACCGGGCTCGCGCCACCGCCGGGCCGCTCGTAGGGTCCGGACACCAGGGCGGCACGAAAGCGCTCGAGGACGGTCGTGTCGACCTTCAAGTAGCCGCCACCCGGCTCGGGCGGCAGCGTGTACGCGTCAGGGACGCCGAGCACGGTCCGGCTCTCCGCCGCGCTGAACGTCCGCAGCCCGATCCGGTAGCTCAGGTGGCTCTCGAGGCCGCGCAGCCGGCCCTCGTCGAGGCGCTGCGACGCGAGCAGGAGGTGCATCCCGAGGCTGCGGCCGAGGCGGCCGATGGCGACGAACAGGTCGATGAACTCCGGCCTGCTGCTGAGCAGCTCGGCGAACTCGTCGACGACCACGAGCAGGGAGGGGAGCGGCTCGAGGGCGGCGCCCGCCAGCCGCCGCTCCCGGTGCTCGCGGATCGAGGCGAGGTCGCCCGCCTCGCGGAGGGCCTCCTGGCGGCGTCGCATCTCGCCGGTGAGCGAGGCCTGCATGCGGTCGACCATGGCGAGGTCGTCCTGCAGGTTCGTGATCATCCCGGCGACGTGGGGCAGGCCCGCCAGCCCGGCGAAGGTGGCGCCGCCCTTGAAGTCCACGAGCACGAAGCTGAGGTCGTCCGGCGGGTGGGTGATGGCGAGCGCCGTGACGAGGGTGCGGAGCAGCTCGCTCTTGCCGGAGCCGGTGGCACCAACGACGAGGCCGTGGGGTCCCATCCCGCCCTGCGCCGACTCCTTGAGGTCGAGGTGCAGCGGGTCACCGCCGGCGCTCACGCCGATGGGAACCCGCAGCGCGTCCCGCGGCGGCCGCGGCGCCCAGGTGGCCGCGGGATCGAGCGAGCCGGCATCCCCGATGCCGAGCAGCTCGGTGAGCCCCACCACCCCGCCCGGGCCGGTCGTGTCCTCGGCGTCGGTCCAGATCCGGCGGCAGGTGGGCACCCCGGCATGTGCAGCCGCCGCGCTCATCGCCTCGACCGCCCGCTCCAGGTCCGACGGTTGACCAGCCGGCGGGGCAGCTGTGGCACGGCCGGCCGAACCGTCGCCGACCGTGAAGGGCCGGACCTCGATCGGCTCGTCCGGCTCGGTGGTCGAGCCGCTGATCGTCGGGGCCTGGAGGGCGACGACCGCCGACGGACCCAGCCGCGCCCAGCCGCGGCCCGGCTGATCCCGGCCGACCGGCGCCAGTCGGTCGGTGCTGAGCACTGCGGCCGCGTCCGCCGGGTCCTGCACCCGCAGCGCCACGCGCACGTCGCACACCGTCCGCACGTGATCGTGCAGGACCGCTCGTGGCCGCTGGGTGGCGAGCAGGAGGTGGATGCCGAGGCGCGGCCCGCGCTCGGCGAGGCCCAGCAGGGCGTGGACGAGATCCGGCTGGTCGGTGGCCAGGCTGGCGAGGCCGTCGACGACGATGACGAGCCGGGCCAGGACGGTGGCAGCGGGATCGGAGGTCCGGCGGTGGAGGTGGTCGGCGATGTCGGCGGCGCCGGCTGCGGCCAGGGTGCGTTCGCGCCGTCGGATCTCGCCGTCGAGGGCGTGCACGAGCCGGAGTGCCGAGGCGTCATCCACCCCGGCCACGTGGCCCACGACGTGGGGCAGGGCGTCGAGTCGGCCGAGGCCGGTCGGGCCACGCGGGTCGACGAGCAGGAACGTGGTCGTGGCTGGGTCTGCTGCAGCGGCCAGCGACACCACCGCCGAGCGCAGCAGCTCGCTCGTGCCGGCACCTGCCGCGCCGGTGATGAGCGCGTGCGGTCCGTCGGCCACGAGGTCGACGAGCAGCGGCCCGTCCTCGGTGACGCCGAGCGCCATGGCCAGCCCCGGGTCCCCGGTCCGGCGCCAGTGGGCCTCGACGCGGACGGGATCGACGACGTCGACCGGCAGGAGCCCGATGAGCGCCACCTCGTCGGGCAAGCCGGAGCCCGCCACCTCCAGCTCGGGGTCGTCGAAGCGGGCGAGGTGGCGGGCGCAGCGCTCCGCGGTGGGCGCCGCCATCCCACCGGCGAGGAACCGCTCGACCTCCTCCCGACGTTGTGGCCGGCGCAGCTTCGCCTCGCCGTCGGTCCCGACGAGCTCGATCACGGTCGTGCAGATGGCAGGCAGCTCCGCCTCGGTGGCGGCGAGCACGATGCCGGCGGCGGGACCGCCGTCGCCCCGCAGGAGCGCGCGCGCCGGAGCCGACCGGCCCTCGGTGATGCCGGCGGCGTCGACGACGACGAGCGTGGTGGGACCGTCGGTGGCGGGCCGGCCGAGCAGCCGACGGAGGAGGGCATCTGCCGCATCGGGTGACGTGCCGATGAGGCGCCCGCAGCTCCCGCTGTCCCGCACGTGGGGGAGCCACTTCGTCCAGGTCCACCCGGCGGCGCGGTCGGCGTCGGTGAGGACGGCGATGCGGACGTCCGCCGGACCTGACTGCACGGCCACCTGGCACACGAGGCTCCTGGCCACGGCGAGGGCAGCAGCCCGGTCCCCGATGATGCCCGCGACGCCGCCCCTCGCCAGCTCGACCGGCACGGGGACGTCCTCCAGCTCGGCCGCCGCCTCCAGCACGGGCACGGCCTGGGCGGGGAGCGCCTCTTGGCCACCGTCCACGGGGATCTCCCAGCGGAGGTCGCCGGAACCGGCAGCGACCACGAGGAAGTCAGGGTGGTCGGAGCGGCGCTCCCAGAGCCGGGTGCTGCCAGCAGCCGCCCGCCGGAGGACCTCGGCTGGGTCGAGCGAGGCGGCACGCCGCCGGCGCGCGTCGTCGGCCCGGCGCGCTGCCAGGTCGAGGGCGAGCTCGTCCAACGCGGCGGCGTACCGGCGGCTCTCGCGCCGTCCTCCCCGACGGTTGCGGGTCTTCGACTCGACGAACGTGAGGACCGCCAGCACCGGGCTCAGCACCGCGAAGAGCGCGAAGCGGATGTTGCCGAAGATGAGGACCATCGCCCCGCCCATGAGCATCGGGCCGATGATCATCGCCACCCCGATGGCCGCCCTGCTGG
>JBBDQT010000145.1:0-4635 GCA_040905815.1 Acidimicrobiales bacterium | reverse complement strand
CCGACCCCGACCAGGTGGGCCAGGAGTTCGCCGGCGCCACGTTCAGCCCCGACCTCAAGACGCTGTACGTGAACATCCAGTCCGGATCCGGCTACAGCATCGCCATCTGGGGCCCGTGGGCCAGCGGCCCGTTCTGATCCTCCGCTGACCGGCGGCCCGACTGGCGCAGGCCGACGACCTCCCTCCGTCGAACCGGCGGTGCTCGCCGCTGCAGAGGCGCGGTCACCACCGCCAGTACGGGTGCGCCCCGACGAACGCCCGGTCGGTCGGTCAGTCGGGGTCGCCGTCGTCGAGGAGGTCGGCGGCGGCGGCGAGGGCGATGGCGAGGCGGGACGCGTGCACCGTCACGAGCGCGAGGGACGCGTCAGCGACGCTCGAGTGGACCGGCAGGGGGGGTGTCCCGAGCGAGCGCAGCAGCGCGGTCGGGTCCTGGACGGGGGCGACCTTGTCGGGCGGGGACGGTGTCGGCGGCGCGCGCCAGAAGTCGGACGGCGGCGCCTGCTGCTCGACCTTGGATCGGTTCGGCCGGCGGCGACGACGGCCAGCGGGGGGGCTCATGCTGCCTCCTCCTCGTCGGTGCCGCTCGTGCCCGGCTCGTCGGTGAGGAGTGCGTCGGGGCGGAGGCCGAACGCCACCTGGAGCTGCTCGCGGTCGAGGTCGGCGAGCGAGCTCGACTTGGGCAGCACGAGGTTGGCGATGTGGCGCTTGCCGGCGACGACCTCCTCGACCCGCTCGTCGACGGTCCCCGGACAGACGAGGCGGTGCGACACGACGATCCTGGTCTGGCCGATGCGCCACGCCCGGTCTCGGGCCTGGTCCTCGACGGCGGGGTTCCACCAGCGGTCGTAGAGCACGACGTGGCTGGCAGCGGTGAGGTTGAGGCCGGTGCCCCCGGCCTTGAGGGAGAGCACGAGCGCGCCGGGGCCCTCGCCCTGCTGGAACTCGCGGACGAGCTGGTCCCGGGCGCCGCGCGCGAGGCCGCCGTGGTAGCACGCGATCGGCACGCCAGTGCGCTCGGTCAGGTGATCGGCGAGCTTCTTGCCCCACTCGGCGAAGTGGGTGAAGACGAGCACGCGCTCCCCCGCCGCGAACACCGAGTCGACGATCTCCTCCAACCGGGTCAGCTTCCCCGAGCGCCCGACGAGCGGCTTGCCGTCGTCCTGGTAGGCCGCCGGGTGGTTGCAGATCTGCTTGAGAGCGGTGATGGCGGCGAGCACGGCGCCCTTGCGCGGCTCCTCGCCCTCCTCGGTCGCGGCGGTGGCGACGAGGCGGTCGATCACCGCCTGGTACAGCCCGATCTGCTCGGGAGTCATCGTGCAGTGGTCGAGCTGGTCGATGCGCTCGGGCAGCTCGGCGGCGACCGCCGGCTCGCTCTTCGTGCGGCGGAAGACGAGGACCCCGTTGAGCGCACGCAGCGCCTGCTCGCCGCCCTCCCGGCCGCTCGAGCTCTCGGCCGAGAGCTGCGCGACGAACGCCGCCCGCGGGCCGAGCAGGCCGGGGTTGGTGAAGTCGAGGATCGCCCACAGGTCGCCGAGGCCGTTCTCGATCGGGGTCCCGGTCAGCGCGAGCCGGCTGCGGGCCGGGATGCGGCGCAGCTGCTGCGAGGTCTCGTTGTTCGGGTTCTTGATGACCTGCGCCTCGTCGAGCACGAGGCGTTCCCAGTCGTGGGCCTCGAGCGCCTCGACGTCGCGCACGGCGGTGCCGTACGTGGTGATGACGAGGTCAGCGCCGGCCACCTCCGCGTCGAGCTCCTCGGCGGTGCTGCGAGAGGCGCCGTGGTGGACCACGACGCGGACACCGGGCGTGAACTTGGCCGCCTCCGCCGCCCAGTTGCCCACGACGGCGGGAGGAGCGATGACGAGCGTGGCGCCGGTTCCCGCCGCGCGGGCGACGTGGGCGAGCATCGTCGGTGTCTTCCCGAGCCCCATGTCGAGGGCGAGACAGCCGCCCAGCTCGACCGAGTCGAGGAAACCGAGCCACGCCAGGGCCTCGCTCTGGTAGCCGCGCAGCTCACCGACGAAGCCCTCGGGCGTCGTGACCGGGTCGGTCGACACCGAGCCTGCCTTCGCCATGAGGTCGGCGGCCCAGCCGCTGCCGTCGACGGCGAGGCCGCCCGAGAGCGCCGGGCCGTCGAGGCCGATGGCGTAGCGGAGCACCTCGGCGCCCGTGAGCTGGGTCTTGTCCGCCCGCTCCGCCAGGGCCGCTGCGGCCTCTGCCAGGTCGGCCCGGTCGAGCTCGATCCACCGGCCGCGGGATCGCACGAGGGGCCGCGCGTCGGCGGCCAGCTTCGCGATGTCGGCGGCGGTGAGCTCGACGTCGTCGAACAGGGCGGTCCACCGCACCTGGGCCAGCTGGTGAGCGCCCACGACGGACGGGTCGGACGGCTCGGCGAAGAGGCGGAGGGTGGGCGTGGCCTTCCGGCGGGAGAGCGCCGGGATCCGCACGTCGAAGCCGGCGGCGTCGAGCACCGGACCGGTCACGGTCATCAGCTCCCAGGCCTCGTCCTGGCTCAGGTAGACCTGCCCGCGTCGCAGCCCTCCGGGGCGCTGGAGGGCCGGCACGAGCTTCTCCAGCCGGTTGAGGTCGTCGGCCATGCGACGCTTCGAGGAGCCGTCGACGAGCGCGACCTCGACCGGGATGAGCTGGCCTTCAGGGTCCGGGCCGAGCACCGAGAGGTACCAGGCGCCGCCGCTGTCGGGCGGCTCGAGCTGGACGACGAGCCTGGTGTCGACCAGCGACGTGACGGAGCGGGACCAGCGCTCGAGGCGCGCGGTCAGCTCCGAAGCGGACCGTCCCGGGGCCTGGAAGGTGGAGCCGTCGAGACGGGTGAGGAACGCCTCCGCGACGTCGCCGGCGGTGCGGACGGTCGGAGGCGGCGCCGCGAGCTCGACCCGGCTGGCGGCGTCGGTGGCGACGGCGTCGACCACGGCGCCGAGGATCGAGAGGGTGATCGCCTTGGCATCGGAGCGGTCGATGACGGTGACGGTCCCGGGGATCGTGCGCACGAGCTCATCGAGGCGGGACTGGTCGACGAGCGCCGGGACCCAGCGGACGGACACCTCGGTGAGGCCGTCGCCGCCTGACCCCCTGCCGCTGCGCTTGCTGCGCAGCGTCGGCACGATCGAACCGCTGGCCAGCAGCCGCACCGCCCACGCCGCCACCGCGCCGACCCAGCTGGCGCTCACGCCGAGCTGGTCGCCGCCGTGACCGGCGCCGATCGCGACGAGCCACCCGAGCGCGTCACCGACGGAGATCGCGACCGCCGGCGCTGGCGGCGAGGCGGGCAGCGGGACCGGCCGGTGGTCGTCCCAACCGGCCGCCGGCGCCCCGGCCGCCTTCAGCCGGACGCCCAGCTCCTCAGCGTCGGCCGTGGCGACGAACGGACCGCCCGCCCACGCCACGAGCTGGCCCGCCGACCACGACAGCTGGAGGCGCACCTCGCCGGGCGCCTGCATGGCCGGCGCGCCGCCGGGACCGGCCGCGGTGACGCCCGCGAGGAGGTCGAGAGCGGCGGAGAGCCGGTCGCGCTCCGCCTCGAAGTCGGCGACGATCTGGTGGCGCTCCTCCCCACGGATGGAACGGACCGCTTCGAGGTGCTCGTCGGTCTCGTCGAGCAGCCGCTCGAGGACGTCGCGCCAAGCGCCGGGGTGGGCGCGCAGGACGGCGAGCTGCTCGAGCGTTGCCTCTCCGGCGGCCGCCGCCTCGGCCAGAGACGCGAGGACGTCGACCGGCGGCAACGCCTCCGTGGGCCGTGCTGCAACTGCTGCTTCGTGCATCCGCTCTCCGACGCACGCCGGCGACCCAGGTGGCCTCGGCTCCGGAGGGATGCTCCGGCCCGACGCTCACCCGTCGACGACGCCTCTCAGGGATCGGGGTCCGTGCTGCTGCGAAGAGCAACCGGTCCCCCGACCGAGCCCGCTCCGCTGCGGGCTTCGACCAGATCAGGCTACCGCGGTAGGCGACGAACCGCGCGCATCGCAGGTCGGTACGGCTCTAGCCTCCGTTGTGCGCGGCGACGATGTCCTTGCAGGTGGGGCAGACCGGGTACCGGCTCGGGTCTCGGGTGGGCACGAAGCGCTTGCCGCAAAGAGCCACGATCTCCTCCCCGGTGACGTAGGCCCGGCTCACCGCCGCCTTCTGGGCGTAGTGGGCGAACCGGTCGTGGTCGCCGTCGAGATCGACCTCGCTCATGCGGGTGTCGGTCGTGGTGGTGGTACCGGTCACGTGGCCCATCGTGGCACGTGGTGGCCACAGCGACACCGAAAGGAGCCGGCACGGTTAGGTTCCGCTCGTGGACGGGACCGAGGCGGGCGGCGCCGGGGTGCCCTCCCGGCTGGCGCGCCGGCTGGTCCGGCGTTGACAGGTGTGCGAACGCCATCTCGGGGAACCGTGACGGCAGGACCTTGAGGAGGCCGCCATGCCCGCCGTGACCGTCGACGATCTGAGCAAGCTCCCCCGGATCCCCGCCGCCGGGGGCGCCGAGACCCGTCCCAGGGCGATCCGACAGGTCAGCACCGCACCGAAGGGCTTCGAGGGTGAGGGCTTCCCGGTCCGGCGAGCGTTCGCAGGCGTCGACCTCTCCGCCCTCGACCCGTTCATCCACCTCGACCAGATCGGGGAGATCGAGTACGCCCC
>JBBDQT010000144.1:22583-27139 GCA_040905815.1 Acidimicrobiales bacterium | reverse complement strand
CTTCAGCTCGTGCGGCACTCGATCTCTGTCTGGAGGTAGGCGATGAGATCGGTGTCAGACATCGCGGCGCCTGTCCGGACGGCGGCGGCGAACTCGGTCGGCGCGAGCAGCTGACGGACGATGTCGACCTGTGCGCTCATGTTCTCGGCGTCGGCCGCCCCGGAGGGCAGGGCATGGGCCACTCCCTTCGCCACCAGAGCGCCGTAGAGCACGGCGGCGGAGCGGGGCGTGTCGAGCCGGACGAGGACGCCGAAGACGTGGCGCAATGAGAGCCACTGGTTGGCCCAGTCGCCGCCTCGGTGCCAGGTGTCGATGACACCGGCGAGTCCCTGGAGAGCCGGTATGAGGTCGCCGCGCTGAGCGCTGAGCGAGTGCACCTCGGTCAAGGCGAACGCGCTGATCCAACGATTTCCGGCGATCTCGCCGAGCTCTGCTGCATGCTGGAGCGCTCGGCCGGCCTCATCGGCGTCGACTGGCCGCAGGGCAACGCCGCGGGCATATGCGGCCTGGGCGGCGGCGCTCGGGGACCCGCACTTGTCGGCGGCCGTCCAGGCCCGGTCGGCGAGATCTGCTCCTCGTCTCGGGTCACCGATGCTCGTCTGCGCGACCGAGGACATGTAGAGCGCGTGTGCCAATCGAGAGGCAGAGCCGCTTGCGTGTGCACCGTCGAGCATCGCCTCCATGGCGGCAAGGGCCTCCTCTGTGCGCCCGCAGTAGAACAAGGCGTTTCCGAGCACTCGTTCGGCCAGCGCGTTCGGTGCGCTGCTCAGCGCCTCGTGCATCTCACGCGACCGGCCGGCGAGGTCGATCGCAGCCTCGAGATCGCCTCGGACCCAATGGCCGTACGCAGAGACCGCGAGCACGCTGCTGGCCCGGGGCTCATCAGCGAACCCTTCCATGAGAGCCGTGGCCTCGGCCCAGTTGGTGATCTCGTACCGGATCCGCCGGAAGGAGAACTCCTGGAGCGCGGTGACCAGGCGGGCGGCGCAGTCCAGATCCCCGCACCGGACCGCGGAGGCGTGGGCGGCGCGGAAGTTGTCGAAGTCGCGCTCCACGTCCTGGGACCAGCGACCCTCCTCGGGGCCCTCGAGGCCGAGCTCGGCCCGCTCAGCGAGCCCGAGGTACCACGACCGATGCCGGCCCTCTGGCGGGTCGAGTCTGCCGGCGTCTTCAAGCCGCCAGTGGCCGAAGTCGCGCAAGGTCTCCAGGAGCCGGTACCGCGGCTCGTCGGCATCGATCAGCTGGACCATGGACTTGTCGATGAGGTTGACCAGCAAACCGACCGCTTCCAACTGGTTCGGCGACGAGGGCTGGCACACCGACTCTGCGGCATCGAGCCCGAAGCTGCCGGCGAACACCGAGAGCTGGGAGAAGGACTCTTGCTCTGCCGGTTCGAGGAGGTCGTACGACCACTCGACGAGGTGGTGCAGCGTGCGGTGCCGCGGGTCGGCGATCTTCCGATCTCCCGACAGCAGCGCGAACCGCTGGTCGAGACGTGAGGCAAGTGCACGGCTGCCCATCGTGCGCATTCGGGCAGCGGCCAGCTCCACCGCAAGAGGCAGACCATCGAGGCGGAGGCAGATCTCGGCGACGGCGGCCGCCTCCGTCTCGGTCAGCACGTAGTCCGCCCGCGCGGCGCGGGCACGGTCGACGAACAGCTGCACCGCTGACGCGTCGGCCACCTCCCGCAGCGAAGACGCGCCCTCGGCCGGGACGGTGAGCGGAGCGGCCAAGTGGATGTGCTCACCGGGGAGGCCGAGGGGCTCCCGGCTGGTGGCGAGCACGGTCACTCCTGGGCATCGTCGGCGCAGCCGGTCGACCAGCGGTGCGGCCGCCTCGAGGACGTGTTCGCAGTTGTCGAGGACCAACAGCAACGACTTGTCCTGGAGAAAGTCCTCGACCGTGGCCTCCAACGAACGGTGCTGCCGCTGCTCGAGCTCGAGGGCGGCGGCCACCATCTGGGGCGTCGCGTCCGGGTCGCGCACCGGCGCGAGCTCGACGACGACGACGTCGTCAAAGCTGTCCCGGGCGGCATGCGCGGCCCGCATGGCGAGGCGCGTCTTGCCGACACCGCCGGGGCCGCAGATGGTCACGACCGGACGCATGGCGAGCGCGTCGAGGACGGCGGCGACGTCGCTCTCCCGCCCGATCAACGACGTCGGTTCTCGCCCCCCGTGCGGCGATGCAGGCCGTCGAGCTGGCCGGCCGGGGTCGGGCCGGAGGGTGAGATCCTCGGCGAGGATCCGGGACTCCAGCTGCAGGATCGCCGGAGACGGCTGCAGCCCCAGCTCCCTCAGCATGGTGCGCAGGTCGGCACCGCGGCGCAGGGCTTCGGCCTGTCGGCCGGCCCGGTGGAGCGCCACCATCAGCTGGCGCCAGAAGTGCTCCCGCAAGGGGTGCTCGGTCACCAGCGCCTCCAGCTCACCGACCAGTCCCTGCTCGTCGGCGGCGAGGCGGGCGTCCATCCAGCGCTCTGTCGTCGTGAGCCGGAGCTCGTCGAGGCGGCGGGCCTCGCCTTGCACCGACGGCAGCTCGGCGAACCCGGTGAACGCGTCTCCCCGCCACAGTCGGAGCGCGTCGCCGAGCACCTCCACCGGAGCCAAGCGGCCGCCCAGCTCCACCAGCGACTCGAACCGCACCCCGTCGAGCTCTACCCGGCGGAGATCGAGCCCGTAGCCGCTCCACATCGTCACCACTTCGAGCTCGGGCTGCACCCGTTCGCGCAGTCGCGAGACGTGGCTCTGCAGGCTCGCCCTGGCCGACGGCGGCGGGTTCGGCCCCCACAGCGCCGCGTACAGCCTGTCCACCGGTACAGCATCGCCCCGGGCCGCGACGAGCACCGCCAGGAGCTGACGTTTCTTCGTCCCCTCGATGGACACCTGGGCCCCGTGCCGCCGCACCTCCAGGGGTCCGAGGACGTTGACCCTGAACGGTTCCGGCACGTCCCCATCATCCCGCGGCCGGCGCCGCCCTGCTCGGGTGCGAGCCCGGTGATCGCGAGACCTCCACAAGCGAGCGGCAAGTGGACCACAAGCGCGCACCGTCACGATGTCCTGCGTGACGTACGGACCGCATCTGATCGACGAGACAGGGGAATGCCGCTGATGGCTCACGTCACCGCCGCCACAGGCGCAGGTCCACGCAGGACCGTCATCACCGATGCGGGGATCGCCGGGCTCCTCGTGACCTTGGCCCTCGTCGGGTGGTGGTGGTCGGTGCGCATGGCCGACGACATGGCGAGCATGGAGCACACCGGAGCCATGGGCACCATGTCGATGAGCGCGTCGCTGTCGATGGCCGCCTACATCGTCGGGTGGGTGGCGATGATGGCGGCGATGATGTTCCCGGCCATCGCGCCGGTGGTCCGGCTCTACTCCCGTGCCGCAGCCCGCGGCACCGTGGCACCGCTCCCGTTCTTCGTGACCGGTTACCTCGCGGTGTGGGGCGCCATCGGCATCCCCGCCTACTTCGCGTGGCGGGAGCTGGCCGGTCCCCTGGATGCCGCTGCCCCATGGGTCGGGCGACTGGCCGGCGCAACCCTCGTCACGGCCGCGGTGTACCAGCTGACCCCGTTGAAGCGGGCCTGTCTACGTCACTGCCGGTCACCCCTGTCGATGTTCGTGCGGTTCTCCGGCAACGCCAGACGGCCCCTCGTGGCCATGCGGCTCGGACTCACCCACGGTACCGTGTGCCTGGGGTGCTGCTGGGCGCTCATGGCCGTCCTGGTAGCGGTGGGGACCATGCACATCGGCTGGATGGCCGCGCTGACCGTCGTCATCTTCGTGGAGAAGGTCATGCCCCGCGGCGAGACCTTCGCCGCGATCGCAGCGGTGGCGTTCGCCGTGATCGGTGCCGTGCTGCTCATCGACCCCTCCAGGATCACGACGATCACCTGAAGCCAGCGAAACAACCGCAACCGAAACAACCACAACAAGGAAGAAGGCGTCCACCATGACGACAACCGAGACCACCACCGCCTGGAGGCTCAAGGGCACCGGCTACGAGTTCTGCAACTGCCAAGCCGGCTGCACCTGCAACTTCTCCGGCTTCCCGACCTCGCCGGACGGGAGCTGCAAGGCGGCCGTCGGGAACCGCATCACCGAGGGGTTCTGCGGTGACGTCGACCTCGCCGGCATCGACGCCGTCGCCATCCTCGACTGGCCCGGACCCATCCACGAGGGCAACGGCAAGGCCGTTTTCGTGGTCCCACCAGCGGTCCGCGACGAGCAGCTCCACGCCATGGCGCAGATCTTCACCGGCCAGCTCGGCGGCATGCCGTGGGCCATCCTCGGCCCCACGTTCGAGGTGGCCGGTGTGGTCCGGGCGGAAGTCAAGATCGAGGACAACGGGATGGAGTCGAGCATCACCATCCCCGGTGTCGGTGAGGCCAAAGGCACCTCTCTCCGCAACCCGGTGACGAACGAGCCCAACGGTGTGTCCATCGTCCTCGACGAAGGCTTCATCTGGAAGCAGGGCAAGTGCGGACAGGGCAGCTTCAAGGTCGCCGCCGAGGGCATCGACCTGGACTTCACCGACTCCAACTGGATCCTCTACGA
>JBBDQT010000144.1:8481-22483 GCA_040905815.1 Acidimicrobiales bacterium | reverse complement strand
TCGCCGCCGAGGGCATCGACCTGGACTTCACCGACTCCAACTGGATCCTCTACGACTTCGACTGGACGAACCAGGACTGAACGTCCATCTCTGCCGGCCCGCGATGAACGCCGCACGCCACGCCGCCACCGAATGTCGTGACCGGCATGCAGTGCCGCTACCGCAACGACGGAGGGCCCCGGTGGATCGTCAGCGACGAGCTGGCCACAGCGGCCGACAGAGACATCCCGGCATAGCCGACGCTCGTCCGGCACGCGTCTGTTCGCGCTGACGTGGCGAAGACCGTCAGGAGACGGTCACCTTCACGGTGTGGGTCGGTGCCAGTGCGGCGTGGGCCCCGTCGCCGAGCTGGAGGCACAGGCTGTGCTCCCCTGGTGGGAGCGTGAGCTCTGCTGTGGTGCTGCCGTCACCGAAGTGGAGGTGCCCCTCGTCGTTCGGGATGACCTCCCCGGTCTTCACGCAGTCGGTGTCGACCATCACGTGGAAGTGCCCGGCGCCCTCGATGACCTCGCCGGCGGGCTCGATGGTCACGCCCTTGGCAGCCATGGTCACGGTCAGGGGACTGGCGACGCTCTCACCCTCGGGCACCTCGAGCGTCACGTACGGCTTCTCGTCGTCGACCGTCACGGTGATCTCATCGGTGATCGGAAGGGCCACGTGCGCACCATCGGCGACCTGGAGGCACAGCTCGTGCTCACCCGCCTCCAAGAAGAGCTGGGCCTCGAGCTGGCCCCCACCGAAGTGCAGGTGCTCGTCGTCCTTCGGGATGGCCTCCCCGGCCTCGACGCAATCGGTGTCGACCATCACGTGGAAGTGCCCGGCGCCGTCGCGGACCTCGCCGGCAGGTTCGATCTCGACACCATCGGCCGCCATTGCGACGGAGAACCGCCGTGCCACGGTGGCCTCGTCATCAGGGACAGTGAACGACGCCGTCGGTGCGGTGGCGGCCTCCGCCTCAGCTTCTTGGGGCACGCCGGACATGGCCGGCTGCTGGTTGTCAGCGTCCCGGCACCCGGCAGCGAGGACAGCCAGGCCGAGCACGGCTGCCGAAAGTCGCGTGGATCGTCTCATCGGGTTCTCTCGCCTTTCGCGGGCTCGCCCGGCGAGGCGACGTGCGCCCCAGCGCGTGCAGTGGAGGCCGTACCGTAACAACACCTTCGCGACCTTCGCGCCTGAGAAGGCACTGAAGAGTTGCCGCAGCCTCCTCGCCGTCGTTGTGGGCGCGCATCAAGTGGGGCGGTCCTGGGCATTGGTGCCCCGGCGGACGATCGAGCTCCCTCCCTCCCCCCGGGGAGGGGCTCTCGTCCCCGGCCCCGACCGAAGCGGCTCAGCTCGCTCGATCGGCCGAAGAGGGGCGCACGACGCCCTCGGCGGCGGCGGACGCCGCCACGCCGGCGGCGACGAGCTCGACGACCCGCTTGTTGAACACGCTGGGGACGATGTGGGATGCCGACAGCTCGTCTTCGGGGACGGCGTCGGCGATGGCGGCGGCGGCGGCGAGCTTCATCCCCTCGGTGATGCGGGTGGCACCTGCGTCGAGCGCTCCCCGGAAGATCCCGGGGAAGCACAGCACGTTGTTGATCTGGTTCGGGTAGTCGCTGCGGCCCGTGGCGATCACTGCTGCCAGGCCAGCGGCCTCCTCCGGGCGTATCTCCGGATCAGGGTTGGCGAGGGCGAAGACGACAGGATCGACGTGCATGACCCGCAAGTCGCCGGGCACGAGCACGCCGGGTCCGCTGACGCCGACGAAGACATCCGCCCCGGGCATCACGTCGTGGATCGCGCCCGTCCGCCGCTCAGGGTTCGTGTGCTCGGCGAACCAACGCTTCGAGGCGTTCAGGTCGTTCCGTCCGGCGTGCACGGCCCCCTTGCGGTCGACGCCGATCACGTTCTGGGCCCCGGCGTGCAGCAGGATCTTGGCGATCGCCACGCCGGCGGCGCCGACCCCGGCGATCACGACCTTGAGATCCTCCATCTGCTTGTCGATGAGCTTCAGGCTGTTGCGGAGCGCGGCGAGCACGACGACGGCTGTGCCGTGCTGGTCGTCGTGGAAGACGGGGATGTCGAGTTCGGCCAGAAGGCGCTCCTCGACCTCGAAGCACCGCGGTGCGGCGACGTCCTCGAGGTTGACGCCGCCGAAGACCGGTGAGAGCCGCGCCACTGCCTCGACGAGCTGGTCAGCACCGCGGGGGCCGGAGGCCTCGTCGCTCGTGTCGACCCGGAGGCAGATCGGGAACGCGTCGATCCCCGCGAACTCCTTGAACAGCTGTGCCTTGCCCTCCATCACCGGCAGGGCGGCCTCCGGACCGATGTCTCCGAGCCCGAGCACGGCGGTGCCGTCGGTGACGATGGCGACGCTGTTCTTCTTGATCGTGAGCTCATGGACCCGCTCGGGGATCTCGACGATGGCGTTGCAGACGCGGGCGACACCCGGGGTGTACGCCATCGACAGGTCCGACCGGTCCTTCAGCGGGATCTTGGACCGCACTTCGATCTTGCCGCCCTCGTGGAGCTGGAAGATCGGGTCCGAGTTCGTCGCTGCCATGCGGACGAACCTACCCAGCCCTCGTCTGCCGGACGGACGAACGGTCAGGCCCCGCCGGGGGGGTGTTCCCGGCGGGGTCAGACGGCTAGCGCTCCTCGGTGGACATCTCCCGCAGGCAGCGGTCGATCTCCGAGGCCCGGAAGCGGCGGTGGCCACCGAGGGTGCGGATGGCGGTCAGCTTGCCGGCGCGTGCCCACCGGGTCACGGTCTTCGGGTTCACGCGGAACAGCTGGGCCACCTCCGAGGGGGTGAGCAGTCGATCCGGTGCAAGGTCATCGTTGGGGGCCACTGTGCTCTCCGATTTTGGGGTCTGCTGCGACGGGATGGTGGCGAACGAGCCCCAGCGAGCGGGCCTGTCCGTTTTGCTACCCCGACGATACGTCTGCGACGAATGCTTGGCTATGGCCCGGAGTGACCATTGTGGGCCCCCGGAGGGACTAGTCACCCACGGGGCGGGAGGGAGCAGGAGAGGGGGACCAGGTAGCGTCCCGTGCACGATGAGAGCTGGTGAGCGCCTCGACGTGGGGCACCTCGACGTCGAGGGCTACGAGCAGGTCGTGCGGTGTCGGGACGCCGCGAGCGGGCTCCACGCCATCGTCGCCGTCCACTCGACGGTGCTCGGTCCAGCCCTCGGCGGGACCCGCTTCCACGCCTACGACGAGCCCGACGAGGCGCTGACCGACGTCTTGCGCCTGGCGAGGGGCATGACGTACAAGGCCTCGGTCTCCGGCCTCGACCTCGGCGGCGGCAAGGCGGTGATCCTCGGGGACCCAGACCTCCTGCGGACCGACGAGCTCGTCCTCGCCTACGGGCGCTTCGTGGACTCCCTCGGCGGCGCCTACGTGACGGCCGAGGACGTGGGCACGACCCAGGCCGACATGGACCTCATCCGCTCCGTGACGCCCCACGTGACCGGGGTGAGCGAGTCGCTCGGCGGGTCGGGGGACCCCTCCCCCGCCACCGCGCTCGGGCTGCTCCACGCCCTGCGCGCCGCGGCAGCGCACCGCTTCGGGACCGACGACCTGTCGGGTGTGCACGTCGCGGTGTCGGGAGTCGGCAAGGTCGGCAGCGTGGTCGTCGAGCACCTCGCGGTCGCCGGCGCCCGGGTCACGGTCGCCGACGTCGACGCCACCCGCGTCGCCGACGCGGTGCGCGCCCACGGCGTCGAGGTCGCCTCGCCGGCGGCCATCCACACGGTGACGTGCGACGTCTTCTCCCCGTGCGCGCTCGGCGGGATCCTCAACGCGGCGACCATCCCGGACCTCCGGTGCGCCGTGGTGTGCGGATCGGCCAACAACCAGCTCCTCGAGCGAGCAGATGGTGACCGCCTCGCCGCCGCCGGTGTGCTCTATGTTCCTGACTACGTGGTGAACGCTGGCGGGATCATCAACATCGCAGAGGAGCTGGGAGGCTACGACGCCGCCCGCGCCGGTGAGCGCATCGCGGCGATCAGCACCACGACGGCCGAGGTGCTCCGGCTCGCCGACGACGAGGGCACCACACCGGCCGAGGCGGCTGACCGCCTCGCGGAGCGCCGTGTCGCCGCGGCCGCCGGGCGCACTGGCGACTGACCGACGGAGGGCCATGACCTCGCTCAGCCACATCCAGACCACGGCGGAGGACGGAAGGAGCACCTACCGGGGCATCTCCCACGCCGAGCTGGTCGATGACCTCCGGCTCGCGTACACGTCGCGCGCCCTCGACGACCGGGAGATCGGGCTGCAGAAGCAGAGCCGGGTCTTCTTCCAGATCTCGGGGGCGGGTCACGAGGGCCTCCTGCTCGGCCTCGCCCGGCTCCTGCGTCCCGGCTACGACTGGTTCTTCCCGTACTACCGGGACCAGGCCCTCATGCTCGGGCTCGGCGTCAGCCCGTACGAGGTCCTCCTCCAGGCGGTCGGCTCGGTGGAAGACCCGTCCTCCGCAGGCCGCCAGATGCCCTCCCACTGGGGCTTCGCCGACCGCCACGTCGTGACCCAGTCGAGCCCCACCGGCAGCCAGTGCATCCCCGCCGTGGGCTGCGCAGAGGCAGCGCGCTACATCTCCCGCCGGCCCCACCTCCCGGGCTGTGCCGCCCAGGGCGACGAGGTCACCTACGTGAGCCTCGGCGAGGGCGCCACGAGCGAGGGCGAGTTCTGGGAGAGCCTCAACACCGCCTGCACGCTCCACCTGCCGGTGCTCTTCGTGGTCGCAGACAACGGCTACGCCATCTCGGTCCCGTCCTCGGACCAGCAGTCCGCCCCCGTGGCCGAGCTGGTGCAGGGCTTCCGGGGGCTCGCCGTGCACCGCATCGACGGCACCGACTACTTCCAAGTGCGCGAGCGTGCCGCGGCCGCCATCGCCCGCGTGCGGGCGAGCGAGGGTCCGGCGCTCCTCCACGCCACCGTGACCCGGCCGTACTCCCACTCCGCGGCCGACACCCAGAGCAAGTACCGCTCGCAGGACGAGCTCGAGGTCGAACGGGCGCTCGACCCGATCACCCGGCTGCGCATCGAGCTCGTCGAGGCCGGGGTCGTGAGCGACGAGCAGGCCGACGAGATCGAGGCGGATGCCAAGAAGGCCGTCGCCGACGCCGCCCGGGAGGCCCTCGCCGCGCCCCGGCCCGACCCAGCAACGGTCGGCGACCAGGTGGTCGCGCTCCCGGAGCTCGCCGAGCCGGACCGGATCCCCAAGGGCTGGAAGCCGGGAGAACCCGTCGGGTTCGGCGACGCCATCCGCATGACGCTGCACGAGGCGATGGCCGCCGACGAGCGGATACGCGTGTTCGGGGAGGACGTCGCCGACGCCCGCGAGGACGTGCTCGCCGACGTGGAGGGCAAGGGCGGGGTGTTCGGCACCACGCTCGGGCTGCAGAAGGCGTTCGGGATGGCCCGTTGCTTCAACGCGCCCCTCGCGGAGGC
Organism: Acidimicrobiales bacterium; assembly: GCA_040905815.1. Taxonomy (GTDB): domain Bacteria; phylum Actinomycetota; class Acidimicrobiia; order Acidimicrobiales; family CADCSY01; genus CADCSY01. The sequence goes on along the minus strand of JBBDQT010000144.1, from coordinate 17,041 downwards.
GAACATCATCGGCCGGGCGGTCGGCCAGGGCATCCGGGGCCTGCGCCCAGCCCCCGAGATCCAGTTCTTCGACTACATCTGGCCGGCCATGCAGCAGATCAAGAGCGAGGCGGCGACGATCCGCTGGCGCTCGAACGGCGCGTTCACGTGCCCGATGGTCCTGCGGGTGCCGATCGGCGGCTACCTCACGGGAGGCTCGATCTGGCACAGCCAGTGCGGCGAGTCGATCTTCGCCCACGTGCCGGGGCTGCTCATCGCCTTCCCCTCGCGGGCACGGGACGTTGCGGGCCTCCTCCGCTACGCCTTCATGTGCGAGGACCCGGTGCTCATGCTCGAGCACAAGCACCTCCTCCGCCAGTCCTACGCCCGGGATCCCTACCCGCCCGAGGGCTACGTCGTCCCGTTCGGCAGGGGCGCCGTCGTGCAGCCCGGCACGGATCTCACGCTCGTCACCTACGGCGCGACGGTGGAGCGGTCCCGCCAAGCGGCCGCCGGCCTCGACGACGGCGGTCGGTCGGTCGAGATCATCGACCTCAGGAGCCTTGCGCCGTGGGACAAGGACATGGTGGCGGAGTCCGTGGCCCGCACGAGCCGCTGCCTCGTCGTCCACGAGGACGTGCTCACGTGCGGGTTTGGCGCCGAGGTGGCGGCGTGGGTCGGCGAGCACTGCTTCGCCGAGCTCGACGCACCGGTCCGGCGAGTCGCTGCCAAGGACAACCACGTCCCCTACGAGCCCACGCTCGAGAAGGCGACGCTCCCCCAGGTCGAGGACATCGCCACCGCCCTCTCGGACCTCCTGGCCTTCTGAGCTCGCCGTCCCGGCGATGATGAGCGCCAAGATGGGGCATGGACGAACGCACGTCGCTTGCCCGGGACCTCTACGATGCCGCCCACCTGACCGGGACGTTCACGCTCCGGTCCGGCACGGTCAGCGACGAGTACTTCGACAAGTACCTCTTCGAGGCCGATCCCGTGCTGCTCGAGCGCATCGCGACCGCCCTCGTCCCGCTCGTCCCTGACAGGTCCGGTGCCCTCGCCGGTCTGGAGCTGGGCGGGATCCCGATCGTCACCGCCCTCTCCCGGGTGTCCGGCGTGCCCGCCCGCTTCGTGCGCAAGGAGGCAAAGGCGTACGGCACCTGCCGCCTCGCCGAGGGAGGCGCCATCGACGGCATGCGCATCACCGTGGTGGAAGACGTCGTCACCACCGGGGGCCAGGCGCTCATCTCGTGCGGCGACCTGCGGGAGCGAGGCGCGATCGTCGAGCACGTGCTGTGCGTCATCGACCGGGAGGCAGGCGGTAGGGAGGCGTTCGCGGAGGTCGGGGTGGAGCTGCGCCCGCTGTACCGGATGAGCGAGCTCGGCTAGATCGTCCGGGTTCGCGCCGTCAGAGAGCGGGCAGCGCAGCCCTGCCGGTCCTGAGGGCTGCGCCGAGGAGCAGCCCGACGGCCAATGCCAGTGCCAGCGCGGCCGTGGCCGGGACCACGGCCCCCTCCGCTCGTGGGTCGAAGCGGAACTGGGCGAGCGCCTCGAACTCCTCGTCGCTGAGCACGTTCGACCCGTCGCTCAGCCGATCAGCGAGGTTCAAGGCCTTGTCGCCGTCGGCGTCGACGGAGATGGCGATCTGCTGGCCCCTGACCTCGGCGGGCACCACCCAGACGTCCTCCTCGCGCGCGCCGCCTTCGAAGATCTCCTCGCTCGGCGTGCCCACGGTGGCTTCGACACCGGCGTCGGTGAGGGCGCGCTCGGTGAACGTGACGGCGTCGTCCGCGCTCATACCGTCCTGGCCGGCGCCTCCGACGACGGTGGTGAAGAACCCGACCATCACAACGGCGACGACCACGCCCACGAGTGCGGCCCGTGCCCTGCCGCGGCTGGCGACGCGCTTGACGGGCGAGGTCACGCCGGGAGCGCGGCGAGCGACGCCGCCCGTGCCACCCGGCGCTCCTCGGGAGACCGGCTGAGGTGGAGGTCGACGGCGCCCACGAGCACTCGGAGGTCGAAGGGCTTGCCGATGTGCTGGTCCGCGCCCAGCTCCAGCGCCTTGCGGGTGTTGGACGGATCCTGCATGGCCGACACGACCACGACCGGGATCTCGACGCCCTCTCGCATGAGGCTCTCGAGCACGCCCCAGCCGTCCATGACCGGCATCATCACGTCGAGCACGACCAGCTCGGGAGGATCGGCGGCGATCATCTGCAACGCCATCTCACCGTGAGACGCGACCGTCACTCGGTGGCCCCGTCCCTCGAGGTTGATGCGGATGAGCAGGAGGATGTCGGGCTCGTCGTCGACGAGGAGGATGTGCGCCATGGATCAGCCATCCTGTCCCGGCACCAGCACCACCCGGCCTGAGCCGGGCGCGACCTCGCCGATCTGCACAGCCTGGTGACCGGCGCCCCTGAGGACGTCGATGGCCTTGAACGCGTCTCGGGGCGGAACGGCGACGACCATCCCGACGCCGAGGTTGAAGACCCGCACCATCTCGTCTTCGGCGACCGCGCCGCAGCGCTTGATCTCGCTGAAGATGCGAGGCACCTCCCAGCTGCCTCGATGGACGACGGCGTCGAGGCCCTCGGGCACCACCCGGCTGACGTTGCCGGTGATGCCGCCGCCGGTGATGTGGGCGACGGCGCGCACGTCGACCGAGGTGAGCAGCTCGACGACGGCGGGTGCGTAGATGACCGAGGGCTCGAGCAGCTCGTCGGCGAGGGAGTGGCGGGCGCCGTCCCAGGCGGGGCCGTCGAGATCGAGGCCGGCGCGCTCGAGGAGGACACGTCGGGCGAGGGAGTAGCCGTTGCAACGCAGGCCCGGCGAAGGGAGCCCGATGAGGGCGTCGCCGGCAGCGAGGTGCTCACCGGTGACGAGCCGGTCGCGTTCGGCCACCCCGACCGCGAAGCCGACAAGGTCGAACTCGTCGGCGTCCATCGCGCCCGGGTGCTCGGCCATCTCCCCGCCGAGCAGCGCAGCACCGGCCTGGCGGCAGCCGTCGGCGACGCCTGCGACGAGCTGCTCGATGTGGTCGGGATCGAGCCGGCCGACCGCGATGTAGTCGAGGAAGAAGAGCGGCTCCGCGCCCTGGCAGACGAGGTCGTCGACGCACATCGCCACGAGGTCGAGGCCGATCGTGTCGAAGCGCCCGGTCAGCTGCGCCACGAGGGCCTTGGTGCCGACGCCGTCGGTCGAGGCCACGAGGACGGGCTGGCGGTGACGATGGCGGTCGAGCGCGAACAGGCCACCGAAGCCGCCGATGTCGCCGATGACCTCCCGACGGAAGGTGGAGCGGACGTGGTCCTTGATGCGCGAGACCGCGGCGCGGCCCGCGTCGATGTCGACGCCGGACCCTGCGTAGGTCTCGCCGGTGGCAGGTGCGCCGCCGTCCTGGCGATCAGGCACCCTCGACCGCGATCTGGAGGTTGGATGCGGGCATCTCGTTCTTCTCGAGCACGCCCTTGCGCAGGCTCACCGGCACCGTCACCGGGTACTCGCCGGTCAGGCAGGCGCTGCAGAACCCGGCGCCGACCGCCCCGGTGGCCGCGACGAGGCGGTCGATCGTGAGGTACGCGAGCGAGTCGACGCCGAGGTAGTCCCGGATCTCGTCGACGGTGAAGCTGGCGGCGATGAGCTCGGAGCGCTCACCGGTGTCCATGCCGTAGAAGCACGGCCAGCGGTAGGGCGGCGACATGATCCGCAGGTGCACCTCGGCGGCGCCCGCCTCCCGGAGCATCTTGACCATCGCCTTGCTCGTGGTCCCCCGCACGATCGAGTCGTCGACGACGATGAGGCGCTTCCCGGCGACGTTCTCCTTCAGCGGGTTCAGCTTCATCCGCACCGCGTTGGCCCGCAGCTCCTGGGTGGGCGCGATGAACGTCCGCCCGATGTAGCGGTTCTTCACGAACCCGTCGCCGTAGGGGATGCCCGAGGCCTGGGCGTAGCCCTGGGCGGCGGGCACGCCCGACTCCGGCACCGGCACGACCATCGCGTCCTCGACACGTCCGTGGGCGTCCGGCGGCAGCGGGGCCTGCTCGGCGAGGGCCATGCCCATGCGACGACGGGCGAGGTGGACGTTCTGACCGTAGAGGCGGGCATCGGGACGGGCGAAGTACACGAACTCGAACAGGCACAGCGTCGGTCTGACCCGATCGATGTCGAACGGGTGGAACGAGCGGCAACCCTCGGCGTCGATGACGACCATCTCGCCGGGCTCGACCTCGCGCACGAAGTGCGCCCCCACGGTGTCGAGCGCCGGGCTCTCCGAGGCGAGGACCCACCCGCCGTCGAGCTTGCCGAGGCAGAGGGGTCGGAAGCCGTTGGGGTCGCGGACACCGACGAGGTGGCCGTGGTCCACGAGCACGAACGAGAACGCGCCCTGCAGCCGGGGCAGCACGGCGAGAAGGGCCTGCTCGAGGTCCCGCCCGTCGCTGCGCTCCCCACCCTCGGCGCGGACGGCGTCAGCCAGCAGCTCGGCGACGAGGTCGCTGTCGCTCGCCACCATGCCGGGGAGCATCCCCGCCTCCTCCGCAAGCGCCTCGGTGTTCGTGAGGTTCCCGTTGTGGCCGAGGGCGAACTCGGCGTGGCCGACGTCACGGTAGACGGGCTGGGCGTTCCGGTAGCTCGAGGCGCCGGTGGTGGAGTAGCGGGTGTGGCCGACGGCGATGTGGCCGGTCATGGCCGCCAGCTGGTAGTCGTCGAACACGTTGGGCACGAGGCCCATGTCCTTCACCGTCAGCAGCGCGGAGCCGTCGCTGACCGACATGCCGGCCGACTCCTGGCCCCGGTGCTGCAGGGCCATGAGACCGAGGTACGTCAGGTGGGCGACCGCCTCGTTGGGGGCGTAGACCCCGAAGACCCCGCAGGCCTCCTTGGGGGTGTCGGCATCCGGGTCGACGTCGAGGTCGTCGAGGCGCGTGTCACGAGATGCCGCTCCATCCACACCTTCATGGTGCCACGGCGACAGGTGAACGCCACGCATCCACGGCAACCCGATCCCCGCGGGCGCCTCCTGCGCGGTGGGCACGGCATGCCCAGCACCGCCCCGATCAGCCCGAGACGACACCGTGGGCGAAAGCGTCCGGTAGCGGCCCACGCCAGGCGGTGGCGATGTCGCCGACGGCGAGATCGACCATGTCGTCGACCACGAGCCGGTCGCCACCGGCCTCGCCGAGGACCGCGACGCCCACACCGGCCTCGAGACCACGCCTCTCCACCTCGCTGACCTGATCTGCCGCGACGCAGAGCACGACCCTGCTCGGGCCCTCGGCGAACAGCTCGCCGTGGCCGTCGAGGCCGGCGACCGTGGCGCCGACACCCGCGCCGGCGACGAGCTCGGCCAACGCTGCGGCGATGCCGCCGTCGGCGACGTCGTGGATGCCGGCGACCACGCCGTCGAGCACGAGGTGGCGCACGACGTCGCAGACGGTCCGGTGGCGCCCGAGGTCGAGGGGCGCCAACCGCCCGACCGGCCTCCCGGCGCCGTGGTGGGTCGCCGCCCAGCGAGACCCTCCGAGGTGCGAGCTGCGGGGACCGACGAGCAGCAGGCGACCGCCCTCGAGCAACGTGTGGCCCGGCGGGCGCCGGTCGAGCCGGTCCACCATGCCGAGCAGGCCGACCACCGGCGTCGGATCGATGTCGATGCCCCTGCTCTCGTTGTAGAGGCTCACGTTGCCGCCCACGACCGGGATCCCGAGCGCCAAGCAGGCGTCGGACATCCCGTCGATGGCGTCGGAGAGCTGTCGCATCACGGCCGGCCGCTCCGGGTCGCCGAAGTTCAGGCAGTTCACGAGGGCGAGGGGCCGGGCGCCGACGCATGCGAGGTTCATCATCGACTCGGCGACGACCATGGCGGTGCCGGCGCGGGGATCGATCGCGCACCAGCGGTGGTTGCCGTCGGTGCTGAGCGCGAGCCCCCGGCCGGTGGCCTCGCCCGTGAGGGGGTCCTTCAGCTTGAGCACCGCCGCCTCCGCCCCGGGCCCCGCGACAGTGTTCAAGAAGAGCTGGTGGTCGTACTGCTGCCAGACCCACGACGTGTCCATCGCCGATCCGAGCAGGTCGGCGCCGCAGTCGGCGGGCGTCTCGGCAGCACCGAGGGGAAGGGGGGGCGGCTCCACCGGAGGCCCGAGGGGGCGGTCGTAGACCGGTGCGTCCTCGTGGAGGGACGCGGCGGGCACGTCGGCCAGGACCTCGCCGTCCAGGCGGTCGAAGATCCGGAGCCGACCACCGTCATCGGTGACGGTCCCGATGACGTCGGAACGCACCTCCCAGCGCCGGCAGATGGCGAGCACCTCGTCGAGGTCCTCGGGCGCCACGATGGCGAGCATCCGCTCCTGGCTCTCGCTGGTGAGCACCTCGAACGCCTCCATGTCGGGCTCGCGCTGGGCGATCCGATCGACGTAGACGTCCATGCCGACCCCCCCGCGGCTCGCGGTCTCGCTCGTGGCGCACGTGAGGCCGGCGCCGCCGAGGTCTTGGATCCCGACGACGAGCCGGGCGTCGAGGAGGGCGAGGCAGGCCTCGATGAGCCGCTTCTCCTCGAACGGGTCGCCGACCTGGACGCTCGGGCGCTTGGCCTGCTCCTCGGGGCCCTCCCCGAAGCCGGCGGAGGCGAGCACGCTGACGCCGCCGATGCCGTCGCGCCCCGTCGCGTTGCCGAGCAGGACCGCCAGGTTCCCGACTCCCGACGCCTTGCCGAGGACGAGCCGGTCGGTGGGCAGGATGCCGAGGCACAAGACGTTCACGAGCGGGTTCCCTGCATAGGTGTCGTCGCAGACGATCTCGCCGCCGACGGTGGGCACACCGACGGCGTTGCCGTAGCCGGACACCCCGCTCACGATGCCCTCGAGCACCCAGCGGCTCCGGTCGTCGTCGAGCGGGCCCACCCGCAGGGGGTCCATCAGCGCGATGGGTCGGGCTCCCATGGTGAAGATGTCGCGGAGGATGCCGCCGACACCGGTCGCCGCCCCCTGGTAGGGCTCGATGGCGGAGGGGTGGTTGTGGCTCTCGATGCGGATCGCGGCGGCGATGCCGTCTCCGACGTCGACCACCCCCGCGTTCTCCCCGGGGCCGACGAGCACGTGGGGCGCCTCGGTGGGCAACCGCCGGAGGTGCACCCGTGACGACTTGTAGGAGCAGTGCTCAGACCACATCACCGCGTACATCGCGAGCTCGAGACCGTTCGGCGGGCGGCCGAGGATGCCCTCGATCGCCGCCGCTTCGCCGTCGGTGAGGCCGAGCGCGCGGTGCAGGGGCTCCTCCATGCGGGCGAACGGTAGCGGCCGCCGGCATTGTCCCCCAGCGAACGTCGAAGCCAGGTACCGACATTTCGGATGTGGTGCCGAGTTGCAATTGCTGTGTCGAGCGTCCACCATTTGGACCATGGCTGACACAAAGAAGCGCACGATGAGCAGTGACCACAAGAAGGCGATCGCCGAGGGGCGAGAGCAGTCAAAGGCGGTGTCGGCTTATCTCGATGCGCTCGAGAGCAACAAGCCGAAGCGAGGCCGCAAGCGCACCCCGCAGTCGATCGACAAGCAGCTCGTTGCCCTCGACGACAAGCTGTCGAAGGCCAACGCCCTCTCCCGGCTCCAGATCATCCAGGACCGCATGGACCTGCTCGCTGCCAAGGAGGCGCTGCAGGCCGACGTCGACCTGTCGACCTACGAGGACGACTTCGTGGCGGTCGCCAAGTCCTACGGCGAGCGCAAGGGGATCAGCTACGCCGCCTGGCGGGAGCTCAGCGTGCCGGCACCGGTCCTGAAGAGGGCGGGCATCACCAGAGGGACCCGCTAGCGAACAGGCACGGCGGCGGTGAGCAAGGAGCGAAGGAGCGGCTCGCCGTCGGCGGAGCCGAGCAGCCCGTCGACCGCCCGCTCCGGATGCGGCATGAGGCCGACGACGTTGCGTTCCGCCGAGCAGATGCCGGCGATGTCGTCCAGCGAGCCGTTCGGGTTGTCGACGTAGCGCAGGACGACGCGTTCCTCAGCCAGCAGCTCGTCGAGCGTCGCTTGGTCGCAGGTGTAGCTGCCCTCGAAGTGGTTCACCGGGATCCGCAGGACGTCCCCCTCCCGGCACGCCGCCGTCAACGCCGAGCGGGTGCTCGCGACCCGCACGCGGACGGTCGTGCACACGAACTTGAGGCCGGCGTTCTTCTGCAGCGCGCCGGGGAGCAGGCCGGCCTCGGTGAGCACCTGGAAGCCGTTGCAGATCCCGATCACCGGTCCGCCGGCGGCGGCGAAGCTCGCGACCGCTCCCATCACCGGGGAGAAACGGGCGATGGCGCCGGGACGGAGGTAGTCGCCGTGGGCGAAGCCGCCGGGGACGACGACGGCGTCGACGCCGTTCACGTGGGCCTCGTGGTGCCACAGGAGCTCAGCGTCTCCACCGAGTGAGCGGACGGCCTCGACCACGTCGTGCTCGCAGTTCGACCCCGGGAAGACGACGACCCCGACGCGTGCGCTCATGCTCTCCGCTCCTGGCCTGCGGCCGGGCCGCTCGGGCCACCCTCCCTGCGGTCGCTCATGCTCTCCGCTCCTGGCCTGCGGCCGGGCCGCTCGGGCCACCCTCCCTG
>JBBDQT010000144.1:0-8381 GCA_040905815.1 Acidimicrobiales bacterium | reverse complement strand
CGGTCGCTCATGCTCTCCGCGCCTGGCCTGCGGCCGGGCCGCTCGGGCCACGCTCGGTCATCGACACCTCGGCGTCCTCGATCACCGGGTTGGTGAGGAACCGGGCGCAGAGGTCGTCGAGCTCGGCGTGAGCAGCGGCCTCGTCGAGAGCCTCGATCGTGCAGCGGATGGCCTTGCCGACCTTGACGTCGCGCACGCCGTCGAACCCGAGCGTGGGCAGCGAGCGCTCGATCGTCGCCCCCTCCGGATCGGAGATCCCCTTGCGCGGCCGCACCTCGATGAGCACGTCGAACTCCATGACCGCAGTCTCTCACGGCGGGCTGGCGCGCCCGATCGGACCGAAGCGCCGGAACTTCGTCCGACGACCCTGTTCTGGGTGCAGCAGGCAGCTCATCTCGCGCTCTCCTGCACCCGGAACCGCATCGGCACGCGCGGAAGCGGCTGTGTCCCGGCGGCGGTTTGCCGACGGCTGTCACGCGCCGGGCCAGTCGGCGAGGCGGCGGCCGGTGATGCGCTCATAGGCGGTGGTGTAGCGCTCGCGGGTGGCGGCGACGACCTCGAGCGGCAGGGGCGGGGGGGGAGGCTGCTTGTCCCAACCGGTCGCGCTCAGGTGGTCGCGCAGCGGTTGCTTGTCGAAGCTCGGCGGCGTGGTGCCGGGCTCGCAGCGGTCCGCCGGCCAGAAGCGGGAGGAGTCGGGGGTCAGCACCTCGTCGACCACGACGAGCTCGCCGTCCACGAACCCCAGCTCGAACTTCGTGTCGGCGAGGACGATGCCGGACTCGAGGGCGCGCGCCGCCCCGCGGCGATACAGCTCGAGGCTGATGGCCGCAGCCCGGTCGACGACGTCCTGCCCGACGAGCTCCGCCGCCTCGTCGATGCTGATGTTCTCGTCGTGACCTGACTCCGCCTTCGTGGACGGGGTGAAGAGCGGCTCGGGGAGGCGCTCGGACTCCTGCATCCCGCCGGGCACCGCCATGCCGTGGACGGTGCCGTGCCGCTCGTACTCCGCCCACGCAGACCCGGAGAGGTAGCCGCGGACGATGCACTCGATCGGGAGCATCTCGGCCCGCCGGCAGAGCATGATCCGGCCGGCGAGCTCCGGGAGACAGGCCGGCTCGGGCACGTGGCTGAGGTCGGTGCTGATGAGGTGGCTGCCGCACACGTCGACGAGCTCCTCGAACCAGAAGGCGGACATGGCGGTCAGCACCCGGCCCTTGTCGGGCACGAGCTCCTCCATGACGACGTCGAAGGCGCTGATCCGGTCGGAGGCGACGAGCAGCAGCTGGCCACCACCTGCGTCGTAGACCTCACGCACCTTTCCTGCGTGGAGCAGCGGGAGGGCGACGTCGACGGGCAGGCTCACAGGATCGGCTCCGGGGTGTAGGCGGCAGCGGCCGGGTCGGCAGCGACGAGCTCGGCGACGCGCGCCACGAAGGCGCGGACCTGGCGGGGGGCGTCGCCCACCACCGCCAGCGGGTCGCGGAGGAGCGCTTCGAGGCTGTCGCCGTCGAGCGGCAGCCGCTCGTCGGCCGCGAGGCGGGAGGTGAGGTCGCCGACCCCGCCCTGCCGGCGCTCCAGCGCGGCGGCCACGGCGTGCTCCTTGATGACGTCGTGGGCGGCCTCCCGTCCCACGCCCGCCTGGACGGCGGCCATCAGGACGCGGGTCGTCGTCAGGAACGGCAGCTCCCGGCGGAGCTCGGCCTGGATGACCGCCGGGTAGGCGGTGAACCCTTCCAGCACCGTGAGGAACGTCTGGAAGATCCCATCGGTGGTGAAGAAGGCGTCCGGCAGCGCGACCCTGCGGACCTGCGAGTCGCTGACATCGCCCTCGTTCCACTGGTCGCCGGCGAGTCCGGCCACCATCGCCAGGTGGCCGCGCAGCACCTGGGTGAGGCCGGTCACCCGCTCGCACGACCGGGCGTTCATCTTGTGGGGCATGGCCGACGAGCCGACCTGGCCCTCGGCGAAGCCCTCGCTGGCGAGCTCGGCGCCCGCCATCAGGCGCAGGGTGGCGCACAGGCTCGATGCGCCCGCGGCCGCCTGCAGCAGCGCAGCCACGACGTCGAGGTCGAGCGAGCGAGGATAGACCTGCCCGACGCTCACCAGCCTGGCCGTGAAGCCGAGCTCGGCGGCGACCGCCGCCTCGAGGCGGTCGAGCTTGTCGGCGTCGCCACCGAGCAGGTCGAGCTGGTCCTGCGACGTGCCGACCGGGCCCTTCATCCCCCGGAGCGGGTAGCGGGCGAGAAGGTCGTCGATGCGGCGAAGCGCTTGGAACAGCTCCTCCCCGGCGTTCGCGAAGCGCTTCCCGAGCGTCGTCACCTGGGCGGGCACGTTGTGGCTGCGGCCCGTCAGCGCCGTTCCCTCGTGCTCAGCAGCGCGGTCGGCGAGGCGAGCGAGGGCGGTGACGAGCCGGGCCCGGACGAGGCGGAGTCCGTCCCTGACCTGCACCTGCTCGACGTTCTCGGTGACGTCGCGGGACGTCATCCCCTTGTGCGCGTGCTCGTGTCCGGCGAGGGCGGCGAACTCCTCCACGCGGGCCTTGACGTCGTGTCGGGTGACGCGCTCACGTGCCTCGATCGACGCGAGGTCGACGTTGTCGACGACCGTCTCCGATGCCGCCACCACGCCCTCGGGCACGTCGACGCCGAGCTCGGCCTGCGCCCGCATGACCGCGACCCACAGCCGTCGCTCGAGCGCCACCTTGCGCTCAGGAGACCACAGCTCGACCATCTCCCGGCTCGCGTACCGCTGGGCGAGGACGTTGGGGACCACGCCCCTTTCTACCGCCTCGCCCGACGCACCTCCCCGAACTGGCGGTCAGATCGGACACTGGGTGTGCGATCCAGCCGCCAGAACGGGGACGCGGGTCAGGTCTGCCGGATGCCGAGTGCGGCGCGGGCAGCGAGCGCCACGTCAAGGGCCCGCTCCACGTCGTCGTCGACGACCGTGAAGTGCCCCATCTTCCGGCCGGGGCGGGCCTCGCGCTTGCCGTAGAGGTGGAGCCGCAGGCCCGGGTGGGCGAGCAGGGCGGTCCAGTCGGGCTCCGCCGTGCCGTAGGGGCCCCACAGGTCGCCGAGCAGGTTCACCATCACCCCGGCCGAGCGGGGGGTCGGATCGAGGAGTGGCAGGCTGCACAGCGCCCGCACCTGCTGCTCGAACTGATCGGTCGCGCACGAGTCGAGCGTGACGTGGCCGCTGTTGTGGGGCCGGGGCGCCACCTCGTTCACGAGCAGGCGGCCCCCGCTCACGAAGAGCTCCACCGCCATCGTGCCGACGTAGCCGAGGCCGGTCGCGATGCGCGTGGCGAGTGAGACCGCCTCGGCCAGCACCGCCTCGTGCGCCCGTGCCGGGACGATCGAGGTGTCGAGGATCCCGTCGGTGTGCCGGTTCTCCGCCACCGGGAAGCAGCGGACCTCGCCGGCCATGCCCCGCGCGAGGACCACGGAGAGCTCGCGGTCGAGGTCGAGGCGCTGCTCGAGCACACTCGGCTCGGACCCGGAACGGGCGAACGTCGCGATCGCCTCGTCACGGCCGGCGACGACCGCCTGGCCCTTGCCGTCGTAGCCGAACCGCGCCACCTTGAGGATGCCGGGGAAGAGGGCGGCGTCGGCGGCGCGCAGGTCGTCCTCGTGGCGCACCACCGCGAACGCCCCGCACGGGAGGCCGTGCTCGGCGAGGAACGCCTTCTCGGCGAGGCGGTCCTGGCAGAGGGCGACCGCCTCGGCGGAGGGCCGGACCATCGTCGTGGTGGCGAGGTGGGCGAGCGCCTTGGCGGGGATGTTCTCGAACTCGGTCGTGACGGCCTGGCAGCGCTCGGCGAGGAGGTCGAGCGAGGGCCGGTCGTCGTAGGCGGCGACGAGGTGCCGGTCGGCGATGCGCCCAGCCGGGCTGTCGGAGTCCGGGTCGAGGACCCACACCTCGTAGCCCAGCTCGTGGGCGGCCGACACGAAGTAGCGCCCGAGCTGCCCGCCGCCCAGCAGGCCGAGCGTCGCGGGTGGCGCCACCACGGCGCTCGGCGCGCCCTCCGGCGGGTCCATCACGGACCGGCTCAGAGCTCGGGGAGCTCGAGCGCGAGCACCCTCTCCGCCTGCGCCGTGCGGAAGCTGTCCAGGCGCTCCCGCAGCCCTGGGTCCTCGTTCGCCAGCATGGCGACCGCGAACAGGGCGGCGTTGGCCGCGCCGCCTTCGCCGATGGCGAACGTGGCCACCGGGACGCCCTTCGGCATCTGGACGATCGACAGCAGCGAGTCCTGGCCGGAGAGCGCCTTGGACTGCACCGGCACCCCGAGGACCGGGACGGTGGTCTTGGCGGCGAGCATGCCGGGGAGGTGGGCGGCGCCTCCGGCGCCCGCGATGATCGCCCGCAGGCCCCGCCCCCGCGCCCCGTCGGCGTAGGTGAACAGCAGGTCGGGCGTACGGTGGGCCGACACCACCCTCGCCTCGAACGGGACGCCGAAGTCCTGGAGGATGCTCGCCGCGGCGCGCATCGTCGGCCAGTCGGAGTCGGACCCCATGACGACGCCGACCGCCGGCGTGCGCTCGTCGCTCACGCCCTCCGCCCTCGCCGCCTGCGCAGCCGTCGTCCCACGCCGACGACCTTACGCGCCGTCCGACGCCCCGTTTCTGTCGGTCTCGATCCGGCCTGTCGGGACTCAGACGACAAAGTCCGGTGGCGCTCCGCCGGGCTACGGAGCGGCGATGTCGGTGCGGTGGTGCAGACCCGGCCAGGAGAGGTGCGCGAGGCCCCGGTTCGCGGTGGCCCGTGCTGCCGCGAGATCAGGGCCGCGCCCCGTGACGGACATCACCCGGCCGCCGGAGGTGGCGAGGCCGCCCTCGGGCCCCTCGGCGACCCCGGCGAAGAACAGCTCCACGCCCGGTTCCGCCACCGCCTCCTCCACGCCGCGGATCGGATCGCCGGTGCGGGGTGCGTCGGGGTAGCCCTCGACCGCGCACACCACCGTCACCGCCGAGTCCGGCGAGACGCGCACGTCGGACCGAAGGGATCCCTCGGCCGCGGAGGCGAGGAGGTCGACGAGGTCTGACTCGAGCAGCGGCAGGACGACCTGCGCCTCGGGGTCGCCGAAGCGGACGTTGTATTCGATGACCTTCGGACCGTCGGGGGTCAGCATCATGCCGGCGTAGAGCACGCCCCGGTAGTCGATGCCGTCCGCCTGCAGCTGGTGGAGCGTGGGCAGCACGGCCCGCTCCATGATCTCGTCGACGAGGTCGGGCCCGATGCCGGCGACCGGCGCGAACGCCCCCATCCCGCCGGTGTTCGGGCCGGTGTCCCCGTCGCCCAGCCGCTTGTGGTCCCGGGCCGCCGGCAGCGCCACCGCCTGCCTGCCGTCGCAGACCGCGAAGACCGACAGCTCCGGGCCCGTCATCCCCTCCTCGATGACGACGCTGCGGCCGGCATCGCCGAAGGCCGCGCCGGAGAGCTTCGCCTCGATGTCGGCCGCCGCCTCAGCCCGGTCGCTGGTGACGAGGACGCCCTTGCCCGCCGCGAGCCCGTCGGTCTTGATCACGAACAGGTCGCCCAGCTCGTCGAGGTAGCCGAGGGCCGCGCCCGCCTCGGTGAACGTGGCGTGACGGGCGGTCGGCACGCCGGCGCGCACGAGCAGCTCCTTCATCCACCGCTTGGAACCCTCGAGCCGGGCCCCGTCGGCGCCGGGACCTAAGACGAGCTTGCCCTGGGCGCGCAAGCGATCGGCGAGCCCCGCCACCAGCGGCACCTCGGGCCCGATGACGAACAGATCGGCGTCGAGCTCCTCGGCCGGCGTCGCGGTCGAACCCGGGATCCCGAGGTTCCCGGGGGTCACCACGACCTGCGCCGATCGCCGGAGCGCCGAGGCGAGCGCGTGCTCCCGCCCCCCGCCCCCCACGACGCAGACCCGGGTCACCCTCGCGCCTCACGGATTCTGGACGATCGACCATGTTGTACCGGTGTCAGCGTCCACGAAGGCGCGTGGACCCAACCGGCGTCGCGGTTACTGGACGATCGACCACCTCTGACGTGATCCAGCGTCCCGAAAGGGGGACAGACCCGGCTCATGCGACGTGGACGGTCTGCTTGCGCTCGGGTCCGACGCCCACGTAGCTGACCGGTACACCGCCCTGCTCGGAGAGGAACAGCACGTAGTCGCGCGCCCTGGCGGGGAGCTCGGCGAGCTCCGTGCAGCCGCTGATGTCCTCCTGCCAGCCGGGCAGCTCCTCGTAGACGGGCACCGCCTTGTGCAGGTCGGACTGGTGGTACGGCATGTGGGAGACGCTCTGGCCGTCAACCTCGTAGCCGACGCACACCTTTATCGTCTCGAGCGGGTCGAGTATGTCCAGCTTGGTGAGGAAGATCTCGGTGAGGCTGTTGAGCCGGACGGCCTGGCGGAGCATCACCGCGTCGAACCACCCGGGCCGGCGACGCCGCTTGGTGTTGACGCCGTACTCGTGGCCCCGGTCGACGAGCCCTTCGCCGACCTCGTCCTGCAGCTCGGTCGGGAACGGTCCCGACCCGACCCGGGTCAGGTACGCCTTGGTGATGCCGATGATGCGGTCGAGGTGGCGGGGCCCGACCCCGGCCCCCGCACACGCCCCGCCGGCGACCGGGTTCGACGAGGTCACGAACGGATACGTGCCGTGGTCGAGGTCGAGGAACGTGGCCTGGGCGCCCTCGAACATGACCTCTTTGCCGTCCTCCAACGCGGTGTGGATGAGGTGCACCGAGTCGACGATCCGGGGGGCGAGGCGGGGGGCGATCTCCCCGAGGTAGGCGTCGCACATCTCGTCGAGCGACGGCGGGAGCCGGTTGTAGACCTTGGTGAGGATCGCCGTCTTCTCCTTGAGGACGACCTCGAGCTTCTGGCGGAAGATCTTGGGGTCGAGCAGGTCCTGGACCCGGAGGCCGACCCGGGCCGCCTTGTCGGCGTAGGCGGGGCCGATGCCGGACTTGGTGGTGCCGAGCTTGGCCGGGCCGAGGTGGCGCTCGTAGACGACGTCGAGCAGCGGGTGGTACGGCAGGATCAGATGGGCGTTGCCGCTGACGACGAGGTTCGACGTGTCGATCCCGCGGCTCTCCAGCGCGTCGATCTCACCCAGGAGGATGCCGGGGTCGACGACCACGCCGTTTCCGATGATGTTGACGGTGCCGGGGTGGAGGATGCCGCTCGGCACGAGCCGGACGGCGAAGCTCTGCTCCCCCACCACGATGGTGTGCCCGGCGTTGTGGCCGCCCTGGTAGCGGACCACCACGTCCATCTGCTCGGCGAGGATGTCGGTGAGCTTGCCCTTCCCCTCGTCACCCCACTGGGTGCCGACGACCACGGTCCCGGGCATGTTTGCGCGCTCCTCGTCGGGTGGCGGTACGCCGAACCCTACCGCCGAGGCCCCCGCCGCCACCGACTGACGCCGGACTGGCGGCCAGAACCGACACCCAGCGTCGTGATGAACCGCCAGTTCGAGAGAGGGGTCGGACCGTCCCGGGTCAGGCCTTCGTGAGGACGACGCCGTCGTCGCCGGCGTCGACGAGGACGGTGTCGCCCTCGCCGAAGCGCCCCTCCAGCAGCGCCATCGACAGCGGGTCGGTGATCGCTCGCTGCAGGAGGCGCTTGAGGGGACGGGCACCGAAGGCGGCATCGTATCCCTCGGCCGCGAGCCGGGCGAGGGCCTCGTCGGTGACCTCGAGCGTGAGGCGCCGGGTGGCGAGACGCTCTCGCAGGTGGCCGAGCTGGATGTCGACGATGGCGGCGAGGTCGGACTCGGCGAGCGGCCGGAACCGGATGATCTCGTCGACCCGGTTCACGAACTCGGGCTTGAACATCGTGAGCGGGTCCCCGGGGTGGTTGGACGTCATGATCAGCACGACGTTCGTGAAGTTGACCACCCGGCCCTGGCCGTCGGTGAGGCGGCCGTCGTCCATGACCTGGAGCGCCACGTTGAACACGTCCGGGTGGGCCTTCTCGATCTCGTCGAGGAGCACGACGGCGTACGGGCGCCGGCGCACCGCCTCGGTGAGCTGGCCACCCTCGTCGTAGCCGACGTAGCCCGGGGGCGCCCCGATGAGGCGGCTGACCGAGTGCTTCTCCATGTGCTCCGACATGTCGATCCGCGTCACGGCGCGCTCGTCGTCGAACAAGAAGTCGGCGAGCGCCCGGGCGAGCTCGGTCTTGCCGACACCGGTCGGCCCGAGGAAGAGGAACGAGCCGATCGGGCGGTTGGGGTCCGACAGGCCGGCGCGGCTGCGACGGATGGCGTTGGCCACGGCGTTGACGGCGTCGTCCTGGCCGACCACCCGCTCGTGGAGGTGCTCCTCGAGGCGGAGCAGCTTGTGGACCTCTCCCTCGAGCATCCGGGACACGGGCACGCCGGTCCAGCGGCTGACGACCTCGGCCA